>NZ_CP136628.1:5221020-5524129 GCF_032918005.1 Bradyrhizobium sp. NDS-1 | reverse complement strand
GAGCCAGTCTCGGAAGCCTTGAGGACTCACGTCCCCGGCCGCGACACCTCCGTCTCCTTGCTGGTGATGAACTCCAGCAGCACCGGCACGCCTTCCTGCGTCTTCTGGATGCCGCGCCTGATCGCGGGGATGATGTCCTCCGGCCGCGTCACCCGCTCGCCATAGCCGCCAAAGGCGCGCGCCATTGCGGCATAGTCGCCGGAGATGTCGGTCGAGCGATATTTTTCAGTCGAGATCGGCATCACCTTCAGTTCGATCGCCATCGAGAAATTATTGAGCAGGATCGACATGATCGGGATGCGCTCGCGCACCGCGGTCTCGAAATCCATGCCGGTGAAGCCAATCGCCGCATCGCCCCAGACGTTGATGCAGAGCTTGTCGGGCCTTGCGAGCTTGGCGCCCATGGCCAGCCCAAGGCCGTAGCCGAGCTGCGTCGTCTTGCCCCAGCCGAGATAAGTGAGGGGTTTGACCGACTTCCAGAACGGCGAGAGCTGGTCGCGCGGACTGCCGGCATCATGGGTGATGATGGTGTTCTCGATGTCGACGGTGTGCTGCAAATCCCACAGCACGCGATAGGGGCTGAGCGGCGCGTCGTTGCTGGTGAGCTTTGGCATCCATTTCGCAAGCCATTCCTTGTGCGAGGCCGCGATCTCGGCCGCGACGGCGGAAGCATCGCGATCCGCGGTGACGGTCTTGCCGATCTCCTCGAGCAGCGCGTCGAGCACGAGGCCGGCGTCACCGACGAGGCCGATCTTGGCTTCCACGTCCTTGTTGAGATGATTGGGGTCGAGTGTGGAATGGATGATGGTCTTGCCCTTCGGCATCGCGATGCCGAAATTGGTCTCGGTGAAGGAGCAGCCGATGCCGAAGACGACATCGGCCTGGCTCAGAAACTTCGGCACCGCGCGCGGCACCGCAAGCCCACCCGAGCCGAGCGAGAGCGGGTGCGTTTCCGGGAACGATGATTTGCCCCCTAGGCTGGTGGTGACGGGGATCGCCAGCCGCTCGGCCAGCCGCTTCAACTGCGGCCAGGCCTGCGCGTAGTGCACGCCCTGGCCCGCATAGATCACAGGCCGTTTTGCATTCACGAGCAGGCTCGCGGCTTCCTTCACGTGGACCGGATCGGCGCCGTAGCGGGTGCGCAGCACCGGCGTGTAGTCGAGCGGCTCCGGCACCTCCTCGTTCCACATGTCGGAGGGGATCTCGACGATCACCGGCCCGCCGCGGCCGTTCTTCAGCTTGGTGAAGGCGCGGCGGAAGATGTTGGCGACTTCCGCGGCGAGGATGATCGGCTCCGACGATTTCGCGAACGGCTTCATCGCCTCGCTGGAATTGAAGTTCGGCTCGATATGCGCCAGCCTGCGCTGATAGCCCATCGGCAGCACCAGCACCGGCACGGATTCGCCAAAGCACTGCGCGACGCCGCCCATCGCGTTCTCGGCGCCCGGCCCATGCTGCATGCAGAACGCGCCGATGCTGCGGCCCGACGTCACCCGCGAGATCGCATCCGCCATGTGGATGCCGACGCGCTCCTGCCGCACCATCACGGGGCGGATCTCGGCCTTGGCCGCATGCTCGATCAGATGGTTGACGGGATAGCCGCAGAGGATCTCGATCCCCTCGCGCTTCATGATTTCCGCAATGGCGGTGCCGAGCTTCATGGCGTCTCTCTCCTCGAGGCTTGGCCGGTTGGTCCGGCTGCTTGGGCAGAGAGGATCAGGAAATGCCGGGAGCGTAAAGCGTGGGCAGGCGACAGTCAGCTATGCAGCGAAACTGCCATAGTCGGATGGAGCGCAGCGCATCCGGGATAAAACTGCATTGGCGTGAGTTGCTCTCTCCTTGCGCCATCCGGGCTATGGAGCCGGCTATTTGCAATTCTTGCAGATCGTCAGTTTGCGTTTCAACGCCTCGTCCTCATGGTCGAGGCTGCTTGCATCCGGATAGGAGTCGGAGCCTCCTCGGGCGCGGGATCTCACAGGAGGTGTCACCTGACTCGGGGTGTCAGTCTCGTCCGCGGCGCTGAAGCCGTCGTAATCGGCCGCCGGCGGAATCCTGGAATTCCCGGTGTTCGCGCGCGACGGCGAGGCAGTTTGCGGAACCAGCGACACCGGCGGCTCGACCGAAGCCTGTCCCCTCGCGCTGTCCTGCGTCCAGGCGCCGATCGACATCAGGCCGACCGCCAGGAGCGTCACGCTTCTCATCCGCATCCCTCAAGCCGCTCCGGTCCATCGAATGACGGCATCGCGCGTCGAGCGGCGCTATGAAGACTATCGCGCAGTCGCATGGCGGTCAAAGTTGACGGAAATGGGATACGAGTGGTCGCCCGCGCGGACCCGAGACGCGGGCCGGGATGCGGTGACCGTGACCGACGTGAAAGCCGATCGCGACGACAAGGCGTTCCGCAGGGATTGCGCATGATCCCGCAGGATTCGGCAATACGGTTCAGCGTCCGTCGTGCAGTTCTGTTGGAAATGCGCAAACGGACATACCGACATGATTGAGCTCACCGTCAACGGAACCAAGCACCGTGTCGACGTCGTTCCCGAGATGCCCTTGTTGTGGGTGTTGCGCGACGAGCTCGGCATCACCAGCGCAAAATACGGTTGCGGGGTCGCGCAATGCGGCGCCTGCACCGTTCACATCGACGGCAAGGCGGTGCGGTCCTGTCAGTCGCATATCGGCGAGGTCGCCGGCAAATCGGTCGTCACACTCGAAGGTCTCGGCAACAAGGACCACCACCCTGTGTTGCAGGCCTGGATCGAGCATCAGGTTCCGCAATGCGGCTACTGCCAGACCGGCCAGATCATGCAGGCGATCACGCTGCTCACCAAGATCCCCAAACCGACGGACGAGCAGATCGATCAGGTGATGTCGGGAAATCTCTGCCGCTGCGGCACCTATCCGCGCATCCGCGCGGCGATCCATGCGGCCGCGGCCAAGAAAATGGCGGAGAAGTGACATGGGTCGTATGCAGGACCTTTCGCGCCGCGCGTTTGTCTTCGGCTCCGCCGCGCTGGCGGGCGGAATCGCCTTCGGCTCCTATAGCGGTGCTGAAGCGGCCGCACCGGCCGCCGGCGACAATCCCTTGACCGCCGGCCTCGGGCCGAATTCCGTGACGTTCAATCCCTGGGTCGAAATCAGCCCGGACAAGATCACGCTGATCGCCCAGCATGCCGACATCGGGCAGGGCGTCGGCTCGGTGCAGCCGATCATGATAGCCGAGGAGATGGACCTCGATCCCGGCCAGTTTGAAGTTCGCTTCGCCGGCCCGAGTCCCGCCTATTTCAACACCGGGTTCAAGGAGGAACTGGCGCCTTTCCTCGCCTCGGATCAGAGCCCCGCAGCCGAAGCGGGGCGCGCCGCGGCGCTTGAGGGTCTTCGAAAGTCCGGCCTGCAGATGACGGGCGGCTCGAGCACCATCTCCGACACCTACGAGAAGCTGCGCAAGGCCGGCGCCGTAGCGCGCGAAACGTTGAAGGCCGCTGCCGCCAAACGTTCGGGCGTCGCGGTGGCCGACATCCGCACCCGATCCGGGCACGTGATCCTCCCCGACGGCAAGAAGATTCCCTATGTCGAGCTCGCGGCGGACGCCGCGAAGATCCCCCCGGTGCTCGATGCGCAGACGCGCGATCCCTCCACCTGGCGCATGATCGGCAAGCCGATGATGCGCCTCGACGTGCGTTCGAAGGTGATGGGCGAGCTGAAGTTCGGCATCGACATGAAAATGGACGGCATGCTGTATGCCTCCGTCAAGCTGAACCCCAACAAGGGGCAGCCGCTGAAATCCTACGATGCGCGCAAGGCGCTTGCGATGCCGGGGGTCAAGAAGGTCCTCGAGCTCAGGAACGGCGTCGCGGCGATCGCGACGAACAGCTGGTACGCAATGAAGGCGGCCGACGCCATCGTTTGCGAGTGGGCGCCCTCGACCTATCCCGCAGAGCAGGCGGACCACTGGAAGGTTCTGGAATCGTCTTTCAAGCCGGAGTTCCTGGGCAAGGAATGGCGCACGATCGGCGATGTCGAAGCCGGCCTGAAGACGGGAACGCGCATCGAGGCCGAGTATCGCGCGCCCTATGTCGCCCATCAGCCGCTCGAGCCGCTCAACGGTATCGGCCTCGTCACCGATAAGGGGATGGAGATCTGGGTCGGACACCAGAGCCCCCAATTCGTGCAGCATGTCGCGGCGACCGCGATCGGCCTGAAGCCGGAACAGGTCACCTTCCACAATCAGTGGACCGGTGGGAGTTTTGGCCACCGTCTCGAATACGAGAACGTCCGTGTGCTTGCCGAGATCGCAAACCAGATGCGCGGCACGCCGATCAAGCTGGTGTTCTCGCGCGAGGAGGATTTCCTCCAGGACATTCCGCGGCAGATTGCCATCGCTCGGCACAGAGGCAGCATCGACAAGGGCAAGATCGTCGCGGCCGATTTGCAGCTGGCCTCGACGGCGCCGCTCAAGGGGCTGCTCGAACGTTCGGGCGCCCCCTCGAAGGATCCCGACGCGCAATTGGCGGCCGGCCTCTGGAACGTCTCCTACGACATCCCGAATTTCCGGGCCACGACTTACGAGGCGCAGGGACTGTCGCCGAGCACCACATGGCGGTCGGTCGGCGCTTCGACGGCCGGCTTCTTCACCGAGAGCTTCATCGACGAATTGATCCATGCGGCGGGGCTCGATCCGATGAAGGCGCGGATCGAGATGTGCGCCGTGCCACACTACCGCAAGCTGCTGGAGACGCTCGCGGAGATGTCGGACTGGAAGGGACCGCTCGGCAACGGCAGGGGCCGGGGCGTTGCCTTGGTCGAGTCCTTCGGCACACCGGTCGCCGAAGTCGTCGAGGTCACCAAAACCGACCGGGGCATCAGGATCGACAAGGTCTGGGTCGCGGTCGACGTCGGCAAGGTGATCGATCCCGTCAATTTCGAGAACCAGGTACAGGGCGGGGTGGTCTGGGGCCTCGGCCACGCCATCAACTGCGAGCTCACTTACGCGAAGGGCGCGGTGCAGCAGACCAATTACAACCACCACGAGGCCATGCGCATCTATCAATGCCCGGTGATCGAGGTTCGCGGGCTCGAGAACGAGCCCAAGGTGAGGGGAGTCGGAGAGCCGCCCGTTCCGCCGGCCGCGCCCGCGCTCGCCAACGCGATCTTCGCTGCGACCGGGCTGCGCATCCGCGAAATGCCCTTCAACAAGTTCATCGATTTCGTGTGAGGCAGGCCATGAAGGGATCTCTGATTGCGCTCGTCCTCGCGGGCTCGACTATCGCCGCCGTCACCGGCATCGTCGCGGCCAAGGACGAGGTCGCCAAAGACCTGCTGCCGCCGGGCAGCGTCAGCCGCGTCGAGGGGCTGGAGGCCTGGAAGCGGATCGAAGCAGTGGTGACGCATCCACGTTGTGCCAATTGCCATGTCGATGCCAAGGCCATCCCGATCTGGACGCCGGCAGGCGAAACCAAGCCCCGCGTGCACGGCATGAACATCCACGGCGGCGAGAGCCGCATCGGCGCGGAGGCGATCCCGTGCTCGACCTGTCACATGACTTCGACCCAGGCGAACGAGCCCGCGCCGGCGCCGCCACGCGCCGGCATCGACTGGCAGCTTGCCCCGGTGGCCTTCATCTGGTTCGGCAAGATCGGGTCTGAGATTTGCGCGCAGATGAAGGACCCCAAGCGCAATGGCAGACGCGATGCCGCCGGCCTCGTCGAGCATTTGCGGCACGATGCCTCGCTGAACGGATTCATTCCGCGCGGCTGGGCGCCCGGCGCGGGCCGGTCGACGCCGCCGGGTTCATTCGAGGATCACGTCAAGGATATGGCGAAGTGGGGAGCGGCGGGGCAACCCTGTCCGAATTGACGGTCCTGCGCGTCGGATGCCAAGTGCTGTCGCAGGGGTAAAACGGCAATTCGACGCGGCCGGATTTCACGGCAGCTTGGCCGATCCACCTACCATCCGTTGTGCTGCCCGACGGGCAAAACATACCACGGCTGGGTCGATGGCCGGACGTCAAAATATTCGAATTTACAGAAGTTCGGTTTTGCCGTACAAGCTCCGCCATCCCGCCCGCCACAAGGGGCGTTTCGCGATCGTCACGAGACGCGGGCCGGGATGCGGTGGCCGCGACGGCGTCGGCGCGCAATGGTGGCTGCAGGGCGGGGAAACCCGTGAGCAGCGGCAGGCGCGATACGACACGGCGCTGACAGCGTCTTCGAATGGTCTTTGCGGCGAGCGCACGCCAGCCGTCGAGAACCCAGCGAGGACGTGCGCGGACGGAGAAGTCGTGTGGTCCTGACGCCCGGGGTTCTGGCGTTAAGGCTTGCGGTGATGTGGCGGCCAACCGGTGCGCGCATCTGAAATCCGCAAGGCGACGGGGGCAATAGTGCAACGCTCCCCGAGGAGAGCACGAAGGACACCGTGAAAACCATCGCGCAGGGAAGGCCGGGCGACCGGCAACACCTGTGGTCCACCCCGTTCGCTTCTTTTAGCACACGCGGGACTTCGGGTGCCAGCCGGCGCCCGGCCTTCCCTGCGCCCTTGCTTTCAAAGGGCGCGAGACGAACGCAAAGCCCGGGCGAAACATGCCGCGGGGATGATCAGCCATGTCCATCGCCAAACAGCGGTCTCGTGCCCAGGACGCGCCGCAGCACGAAGTGATGCGGCGCAGAGCCGGGGCCCAGTCTCACAGCGCGTTCGGGACACGAGAGCGGCGCGATATGGCCAATGACGTCGGTTGGAGAGACGCCAACGCGCCGCTACGTCGTCTCCTCCAGCGCGCGGTGCAGCCGTCGGATGATCACGCCGCGGGCGCGGTCGTCGGCGGCGGCCCCAATCCGGTCGTTGATGTCCAGCATGAGTTCCGACATTTCGTTGTGCCAGTCGAGACGGGTCACGGCCTCCGGCGCGAGCCGCCGGCGATGATCGACGTCGCGCACGCGCGGTTCGGGTGCGGCGAGTTCGTAGATGTCGTCCAGCATCGGCTGGTAGACCCTCGCCGCCGGAATGATGCGCTCGGCGACGCGTTCGGCGAGGCCCGCGATCGCTGCTTCCTCGCCATGGACCAGGAACAGCCCGCGGGCGATCGGCCGTCGTGCCGCGATCCAGCCGGCGATGCCGGCGCCGTCGGCATGGCCCGAATATTCGTCGATCATGCGGATGCGGGCCGCGACCTTGATCTCGTCGCCCTGGATCCGCACGGCCTTGGCCCCGTTCTGGAGGAAGCGGCCGAGCGTGCCGTTGGCCTGGAAGCCGGCGAGCAGCACGGTCGCGCGCTCGTTCCACAGCCAGCGCTTCAGATGATGGCGGATACGGCCGGCATCGCACATGCCGCTCGCGGCGATGATGATATGGAATCCGGACAGACGCATGATCGCCTTGCTCTCGTCCGCGGTCTCGGTGAACTTGAGATGCGGCGAGTTGAGCAGCCGGCTGGCATCGACGGAGGGGTCGAGGCTCTCCGCATGGCGGCGGAACACTTCGGTGGCGCGGATCGCGAGCGGAGAGTCGAGGAAGATCGGTGCCGTTGGAATCTCGCCATGCTCCATCAGGTCGACGAGATCGACGATCAGTTCCTGGGTGCGCTCGACCGCGAAAGCGGGCATCAACAGCGCGCCGCCGGCCGCCGCGGCATCGCGCACCTCGGCCGCGAGGTGCTTGCGGCGGAGCGCAGGCGTCGTGGCCTCGCGCACCCGGTCGCCATAGGTCGATTCCGAGATGACATAGTCGAAATCGGTCGGCGCTTCGGGATCGGGCTGGAGCAGCTTGGCCTCCGGCCCGACGTCGCCGGAGAGCAGCACGCGCAGCGGACGCGTCGAACCCTGCTCGGCGATTTCGAGCTCGATCGAGGCCGAGCCGAGCAGATGGCCGGCGTTCCAATAGCGTGCGCGGACGCCCGGGATCACGTCGGTCCAGGTTTCATATTCGACTGCGCGAAACGATTGCAGCGATGCGATCGCGTCGGCCTGCGTGTAGATCGGCGCGACCTGCTTGCGACCGCGCGAGGCGTTGCGCCGGTTGAGCTGCGTGACTTCCGATTCCTGGATGCTGCCGGCGTCGGGCAGCATGTAGGAGCAGAGGTCGATCGTGCCGCGCGTCGCTAGGATCGGTCCCTCGAATCCCGCGCGCACGAGTTTCGGCAGCAGACCGCTGTGGTCGATATGGGCGTGCGTGAGCAGCACGGCATCGATATTGGCGGGGCGGAACGGAAAGGCGCCGTAGTTGAGCTCCTTCAGCGTCTTCTGGCCCTGGAACAGGCCGCAATCGACCAGGAAGCGACCGCCTGCGGTCTGAAACAGATAGCTCGAACCGGTCACGGTGCGGGCGGCGCCGCAAAATCGAACGGTGATGCTCATGTCGTCGTCTCCGGAAGATGTGCCGTCGGCAGTTCGGACCGCAGGGTGGCCGCGAGAATCTCGTCGAGCGCGATCGCATTGGTCGGATGCGGCACGCTGTCGGTCGAGCGAACCGACCGGATGCCGGCCTCGGCGAATGCGGCGATCATCCCGGCTGGAAAAAGCGCGTGCGTCACGATCGCATCGACGGCGGTCGCGCCCATCGCCGTCAGGGCCTTCGCCGCGGCCATCAGCGTCGTCCCGGAGGAGACGATGTCATCCACCATGAGCGCCGGCCGTCCCGCGAGCAGGCCGGGATCGGCGAAACTGATCGCTACGGAACGATCGCCGTGCCGCGTCTTTCGCGCCACCGTGTGCTGCAATCCGAGCCGGCTCGCGACGTCGTTGACCCAGGGCTCGGACTCCATGTCGGGTCCGATCACGATCGTCGCGGGATGGATGCCGCCGCCCCTCGCCAGTGCGTTCGCGATCGCCGGCATGGCGGACAGGTTCTCGGCTTCGATGCCTGGAAAAACGGACGCGATGTCGGGGGTGCGATGCAGGTGCGCATCCACGGTGACGATTCGGTCGACGATCGTTGCAAGCAGACCGCCCATGGCACGCTGGCTGATGGCCTCGCCCGCATGGAATGCTGCATCCTGCCGCATGTAGCAGAGATAGGGCGCGATCAGCACCAGCCGCTTGGCGCCACCGCGTCGCAGGGCCTCCGCGGCAAACAGCAGGGCGATCAGCTTGTCATTGGGTTGATCGAGCGGGGCATAGAGGAGGATGGTGTCGGTCGGCGGCGCGACGGCCACGCGCAGCTCGCCGTCCGGAAAGCGATGCACGGCGATCTCGCTGCAGGAAAGCCCGAGCCGCGCCGCAAGCCGCTTCGCCGCATCGCTGCCGCCGGGCAGTGTCTGGAGCGCGATCGTGCTCACGGCGCGGTCTTGCCTTGCAGGGCCTCGTGACCGTTGACGACATACCCGGTTTCCTCGGCGGCGGCATCGGCAACCAGATCCTGCTCGGTGCGATCGAAAGTATGGACCCGGTAGAGCGGCTCGCCCTGCTCGACGCGATCGCCGATCTTCTTGAACAGGCGGATGCCGGCGCCCTTGTCGAGCGGTGCTCCGGCGGTGCGGGCGAGGCGGTTCAGACGCAGGCAGTCGATCGCGGACACGGTGCCGTCATGCGTCGCCTTGACATCGAAGCTGATCGGCCCCAGCTCGCTGCTGCATGTCGACGGACCCTGGGCGTCGATGATTTTCTGCATCTGCTTCAGTGCCGCGCCGCTGTCGAGCAATTCGCGCGCTCTCGCATAGCCGGCGCCGCCGCGCAGCTTCGGATCGTATTCCAGCAGATGAGCGGCGAGCCGGAGCGATTTCTCGCGCAGATCGCGCGGCGCATCCGGATCGTTGCCGAGCACGGCCATGACGTCATTGGCTTCGAGCACCGGCCCGATGCCGTTGCCGATCGGCTGGCTTCCGTCGGTCATGATGACCTCGACGGTGCGGCCGAAGCGGTCGCCGACGAATTCGAACAGCTTTCGCAGCCGCATGGCCTCGACGCCGCTGGTGACCTTCGCGGTCGGCCCGACCGGAATGTCGATCAGCAGATGCGTCGAACCCGCCGCGATCTTCTTGGACATGATCGAGGCGACCATCTGCTCGCGGGTATCGAGGCTCAGGGGACGCTCGACCGAGATCAGGACGTCGTCGGCCGGCGACAGGTTGACGTGGCCGCCCCAGATCAGGCAGCCGTTGCAGGCCGAGACGATCGCCTTCATCTCCTCGACGCCGATATTCACCCGCGCCAGCACCTCCATCGTGTCGGCGGTGCCGGCAGGCGAGGTGATGGCGCGCGAGGACGTCTTGGGGATCGGCAGGCCGTGGGCGGCGACGATCGGCACCACCACCATCGAGGTGCGATTGCCGGGGATGCCTCCGATGCAATGCTTGTCGACGATGATCGGGGTCGGCCACACCAATTGCGTGCCGGCCTGGGCCATCGCTCCGGTCAGGGCGAGCAGTTCGTCGCTGGTGATGAAGCTCGCCGAACCGATCAGGAAGGCGGCGATCTCCATGTCCGAGTAGCGATAATGTGCGAGATCGTCGATGATCGCGCCGATCTCGGCCTGGCTCAAGGTTCGCCCGCGGATCTTCGCGCGCACCGCTTCCAGGCTCTCCGGAGGCGAGGCGGGCCTGACCGTGACCAGCGTGCCGACGCCTTGCGCGAAGCGTCGGAACGCAGGCTCGGAGAGCCCGATCTCGTCCGGGGCAGCCAGCGCGTGGTCGTCCGTGATCAGCAACGTCGCCAGCATGACCTTGTCGCCCTGGCGAAGCTCGACGCGGCTGAAGCCGCGGAAGATCTCGGCGCGCAGCGCTTTCGACTGCCGGGAGACGACGACGACGTTTTCGCGGCCGGTATCGAGCCGGACGCGGCGGATCTTCAGCTGGGAGTGCGGGAGGTCTGGATGCATGGACAGGCCGGCAAGGAGGAAACCCGGCCTCCATGCTTAGACGTCGCGGTCCTGATGCTGTTGACCCAGATCATGGCCTGGGGGAGGCCATGCGCGCCATGGCGATGTCCCCGATACCGGATGGCTGCATCCGGCCGGGGCGGCCGGTTACTTCATGGCGGAGTCGATCGAGTTGAACTTGTTGTTGAGCAGCGCGCCGCCCGTGCTGTTCACGATGGTGACGATCGCCAGCGCGATCCCCGCCGCAATCAGGCCGTACTCGATCGCCGTTGCACCATTCTCATCGGCAAGGAACGACTTGAGCAAACGCATTGCCAACTCCTGTTCATCCGATCCAACGTATGGTCGCATCGTCATCGGACTCGTAAATAGATCGAATAAGTCTTTATGCGCGCCAAAAGAATTAAGCCCGGGCGAGGGCGCCCCCCGCTCATACGACGGCACCCCTTAAATTAAGGTTCCACCGGTGCGTCCAAATGGATTCAAATCGGCCACCCACCGCCGTGAGGGGTGGTGAAGCGCGCCGGAAGGGGCTCTCCGTGCCGGGCAGGGGAGTGCCGCTTAACGAATTATTGAGGCTGTTTGCCAGGCCATCGCGCTCAGCCGCGCCGGCCACCCGCGTTCATCGCCCGCAGCATGGCGATGCGGGCGAACATCACCCAGCCGCCGCCCGTCTCGGCCGCCTCGATCAAGGTCTCGATCGCGGTCTGCCAGTGCGCCTCGTGCTGGGCGTCCTCGGGCAGGTGCATGATGTAGTCCGCGGCCTGCTGAAGCGTCAGCAGCTCGCGCTTGTTGTCCACGCGAACGGGATCGTCGAACGCCGTCGACCAGGGCATGTCAGGCCGCCTGATCCGCGAGGAGTGACATCACGGCGTGACTGCGGCTGCGATGCTGTCAGCTCGCCTTCTTCGCCCGCGCCGGCGCGCGCACCGGCTTGTCGGCGGCCTTTTTCGGGGCTTCCTTCGCCGTCTTCGCCGCAGCGTCCTTGCCGCCCTTGCCTGCGATCGGGAGCAGCATCTCGCGCTGGCCCTCGACGCGCTTCTTCGGCTTCCTGGCCTTGGTGGTCTCCTTGGCAGTCTCCTTGGCGACCTTCGCCGCAGGCGCAGCGTCCTTCTCGTTCGCGATGCTCTTCTTCAGCGCGTCCATCAAGTTGATGACGTTGCCGCCGCTCTTCGGCGTGGCCTTGGCCGCGATCGGCATGCCGCTGCGCTTCTTGTTGATGAGATCGATCAGGGCGGTCTCGTAATGATCCTCGAACAGCTCGGGCTCGAACGCGCCGGACTTCTTTTCGACGATGTGCCTGGCGAGGTCGAGCATGTCCTTCGTCAGCTTCACGTCCTGGATGTCGTCGAAATATTCCTGCTCGCTGCGGACCTCGTAGGGATAGCGCAGCAGCGTGCCCATCAGCCCGCTCTCGAGCGGCTCGAGCGCGATGATGTGCTCGCGGTTGGTCAGCACCACGCGGCCGATCGCGACCTTGTCCATGCTGCGGATGGTCTCGCGGATCACGGCATAGGCGTCGTGGCCGACCTTGCCGTCCGGCACGAGATAATAGGGGCGGATCAGATAGCGGTTGTCGATGTCGGCCTTCGGCACGAACTCGTCGATGTCGATCGTGTGGGTCGAGTCGAGCGCGATGTCGTCGAGCTCGTCCTTGGTGACCTCGATATAGGTGTCGGTGTCGACCTTGTAGCCCTTGACGATGTCCTCGGAAGTCACCTCGTCACCGGTCTCGGCGTCGACCTTGAGGTACTTGATCCGATGGCCGGTCTTGCGGTTGATCTGGTTGAAGGAGACCTTCTCGGTATCCGAAGTGGCCGGATAGAGCGCGACCGGACAGGTCACGAGCGACAGACGCAGAAAACCCTTCCAATTGGCGCGGGGGGCCATGGGCTACTCCAAACGCAACAGGGACAGACGATCAGGATACCATCGCGGAACAACGAATCAAAGCAAGGTCGGTTGCTGAATCTTCCAACTGCGTTAACCGGCCGCTGGGCCAAGCCCGATCCGACCGCAACAGCCGGAACATCATATCCAATCACGCGTTGGCTTCGAACATGGCTGCGAGGAGGTCGCGGCTACCCGATAGCGACATCCAGAGATTGAGGGCATCATGGCAACCACGCGAGAGCAGCGTCAGATCGTGGAAACTCCGACCGAGGCGCGTCAGGGCGAGCCTGGGCCTTCGGTGGCGGCGCTGCTCGCCATCTCGACCGGCCTTGCGATCCTGATCCTTGCCGTCGTCTGGTTCGTGTTCTTCCGGACCTGACGGCCGAATTCACGGGAAGGGCGGACCTTCCGGCGCGCGCCGCGGTACGCGGCAATTGCGCCCGCCCTGCAGCCGGCTCGTCCGGCCGCAGGGCGGGCGCAGTCGCGTTGGCTGCAAACACATCGTATATGACCGAAAAGTAATGCGGCCGGTTCCCGGCGTTCATATTCGGTTCACGCCGGAATTGCTCATCTGGTGCGGTGTTGATGTGGCCAATGTCTGGAGAGAAGCGTGCGCCTGCTCGTTGTTGAGGACGACCCCGATCTCAATCGCCAGCTCACCAAGGCGCTGACCGACGCCGGCTATGTCGTCGATCGGGCCTTCGACGGGGAGGAGGGGCATTATCTCGGCGACAACGAGCCGTATGATGCCGTCGTGCTCGACATCGGCCTGCCGAAGAAGGACGGCATCTCGGTGCTGGAGGCCTGGCGCCGCAACGGCCGCACCATGCCGGTCCTGATCCTCACCGCCCGCGACCGCTGGAGCGACAAGGTGCAGGGCTTCGACGCCGGCGCCGACGACTATGTCCCCAAACCCTTCCACCTCGAGGAAGTGCTGGCCCGCATCCGCGCGCTGCTGCGCCGCTCGACCGGCCACGCCCAGAGCGAACTCAGCTGCGGCCCTGTGACCCTCGACACAAGGACCGGCCGGGTCAGCGTCTCCGGCAATCCGGTCAAGATGACCTCGCACGAATATCGGCTTCTGGCCTATCTGATGCACCATTCCGGGCGGGTGGTCTCGCGCACCGAGCTGGTCGAACACCTCTACGACCAGGATTTCGACCGCGACTCCAACACCATCGAAGTCTTCGTCGGCCGCATCCGCAAGAAGCTCGACGTCGACATCATCCAGACCGTCCGCGGCCTCGGCTATCTCCTGACCCCGCCGGCGGCCTGAGGCGTTCGGGCTTGACGGGCAGCCCGACAGGGGCCTTGGTCCGGACATGAGCTCTGACGCCCTGCCATCCTGCGCCTCCCGGGATCATTCCGATGCGCGCTAGTTCGCTTGCGAACCGCCTGTTCCTGTCGGCGACCGCTTGGCTCGTGGTGATCCTGGCCGTCACCGGCGTGGTGCTGTCGTCGGTCTACAAGAGCGCCACCGAGCGCGCCTTCGACCGCCGGCTCAATCTCTATCTCCGGACCCTCATCGCCGAGGTCGCGACCCCCGACGAGCCGCCGGACCGTCAGTTCCAGTCGCTTGGCGAGCCCCTGTTCGAGTTGCCGCTGTCCGGCTGGTACTGGCAGATCACGCGCACCGACACTGAAAAGCCCGAAGTCCGCTCCTCGCGCTCGCTCTGGGACAAGAAGCTGCCGAAGCTCGAAGAGCAGGGCGCCGAGCTCACCGCCGCCGGCATTCGCCTCGCCTATGTCGACGGACCCGAGGGGCAGAACCTGCGCATGGTCGAACGTCCGGTCGATCTCGGCGCCGACGGCAAGTACCTGGTCAGCGTCGCCGGCGACGACACCGAGATTTTCGACGAGACGCGCAGCTTCGACTACTATCTCGGCGGCACCTTCACCGCGCTCGGCATCGTGCTGCTGCTGACGACCGTATTCCAGGTCCGTTTCGGCCTGGCGCCGCTCAAGCGCATCTCCGAATCCATCGCCGACATCCGCTCAGGGCGGGCGGAGCGGCTCGAGGGCGAGTTCCCGGTCGAGATCGCGCCATTGGCGCGCGAGACCAACGCCCTCATCGAGGCCAATCGCGAGATCGTCGAGCGCGCGCGCACCCATGTCGGCAACCTCGCCCATGCGATCAAGACGCCGCTCTCGGTCATCGTCAACGAGGCCGGCGCCCATGTCGCCGATCCCTTCGCCGCCAAGGTGATGGAGCAGGCGGACGTGATGCGCGACCAGGTCGCCCACCATCTGGAGCGTGCGCGCATCGCAGCGCGGGTCTCGGTGGTCGCGACCGTGACGGAGGTGGCGCCCGCCATCGAGGCGCTGCGGCGGACCATGGAGAAGATCCATCGCGACCGCGGCATCGTGCTCGAAGCCAAGGCCGATCCGTCGGCAAGATTTCGCGGTGAGCGCCAGGATCTGGAGGAGATGGTCGGCAATCTCGTCGACAATGCCTGCAAATGGGCAGCCTCGCGCGTCTTCATCGAGGTCACCGTGGAGACGCCGCACAAGGCGGGGGCGGGTCCGCGCCTGCGGATCATCGTCGATGACGACGGCCGTGGTCTGTCGGAGGCCGAGCGCGCCCAGGTCTCCCGCCGCGGCCAGCGGCTCGACGAATCCAAGCCCGGCTCGGGACTGGGGTTGTCGATCGTGACCGACCTTGCCGCGCTTTATGGCGGCAGCCTCTCGCTCGGCGGGGCGCCGACCGGCGGCCTACGGGCCGACCTGGTCCTTCCGGGAGTGTAATCCGTTGTTCCAACGTGGCTTTCGTCTTCGCCAAGGCTCGGCCGAAGCCGACCGGAAGGATTCCGTCCGACTTCCTAAACGGCTTCTTAAGTGGGCCCTCCTATGATCGCGCCCGGACGCATCCCAGGTCCGCCATTTTACCGTGCATTACCCGGGCGCATGAGCCAGACATCGATCGAGCGGCTGAGGGACTATCTCGCGCAGCTCCCGCCGCAGGCGCAGGCCCTGCTGATGCGGGAGTTCGAGCGCGCCCTGGAGCGCGGCCAGGACACGGCCGTCGCAACCCTCGTGCTCGAGCAATTGCGCAAGATCGTCCGCAAGACCGAAGCCGAGGAGGCCGTGCCTCCACGTACGGACGATCTGTCGCGGCTGCTGTTCCAGGTGTTGGAACCGTTCCTGGTCGAGGCGGGCGCCCCTGTCAGGGCCGGGCAGATCCGCCGCTCCTCGCTGCATCCGATCTGGCAATGGCTCGGCCGCGACGGCGCCCCGGACAAGGTAAGCGAATTCGAGGCGGCGCTGGCGCGCATGCCGGCGGACAGTGCGGGACAGGTCGAGGCCTTGGCGCAGAAGCTCCAAGCGGTGGCCGCAGACGCCATTTTCGAGCTGACGGGTCCCGGTGGCGGAGACAAGTCGCGCGCGCTGGCCCGGGTGGGCCCGCCCAACGTGATCGAGGACCTTTATTCGATCGGAGCGGTGCTTCAGGTCCGGGAGGCGATCGCCAGCCTGAACGAGAAGCTGCCACGCACCTTGCGCGCTTTCGGCGATTCCCAGATCGCCTCGGTGACGTCGGCGCTCAACATTCCGGTGCTCCAGACGCCGCAGATGCTGCCCTTTGCGCTGTCGATCGTGGTGCAGCGGATGACCGCCCCTTGGCAGATCATTCGCCTCGCCATCAAGATTGCTGCGTCCGACGACGAGATCCGCGTCGCCGCGACGCCCTATGGCATCGCCGTCACGATCGCGCTGCACGATCTGTCCTGTGTTGCCGCCACCCTGCGCATGGACATCAAGCGCGGCCATTTCGACAACGTTGCGGGCAATCTCAAGACATTGCACGACGGCGTGCGCGGCCTGCGCACCGAACTCGACCTGCGCAACGATTCCGCCTGGGGCAAGCAATTGACCTCGATCCGGGCCGACATCTCCAATGCGCTGCAATCCGAGATCGACAGCGTTCCCGGCCGCGTTCGACGTATCCTGCGCCAGCGCCCGGAGAAAGACATTCCGCCGGGCGCGCGGATCGACAGCACGGAGGTCGAGGAAGCGGTGGCGTTAATCGACTTCGTCGCGACCTGTCGCAACTATGCGAGCGAGCTTGCGATCAACGAGGTGACGCTGCGCACCTATTCCGATCTCCAGCAATATGTCGAACGCTCGACCGAGCAACTGGTGCAGTCGCTGCGTGCCGCCGATCACAAGGTCCGCACCTACAGGCAACAGCAGGTGCAGGCCGCGATTCGCTTCTGTCAGGTGCTGTTCGGCGATGATTACGCCTCGCTGATGAGCCGGGCAGCGGAAAACGCAGCCACGGGCGAGCGCAAATCGTCGCGCGCAAGCTGATCCAAGCGCATAATTTCGTGATCACAATTTGTAGTTGACCGTGCCGGTTGCGCGCCCTACGGTCCCCGTGCAAGTCCGGGGTACTTCTATTTGTGGGCGCATGAAACCCGTTATCAGCTCCATCGAAATCGAGAACCGCGTCATTACTGCCAAATATCAACGATTGATGGTCGGCGCGCAGGTGGTGCTGGTCGAAAAGGCAAGCGGTCGGCAACTGCCTGAGACAGTCACCAGGGTCGCCTCGCCGGTTCCGGTCGGGGCGTTGCGCATCCGACTGCCCGCGACAATCAGGCCCGGAACGTACTTCCTCAAGGCTCTCAACGGCCACGGTGAGGATGCCGCGCAAAGCACGGACTTCGAGATCGGCTAAGCCGTTGGAGTTTCACCGTTTCGGGACGCGCACGGGTCGCGCCGAATTGACAATTGTCAATTGCCGCATCGTCTGGCCGTGGTGTAAAGCCACCTATGGGCGCGGTTCGTGCGCTGCCGGAAGTTTACCTGATGACGCTATGGTTCGTGTTCGCGCTGATGACGGTCGCGGCGATTTTCGCCGTGCTCCTGCCGCTTGGCCGCAGCGCGCGCGCGCAAGACCAGGGCAGCGAGGTCGCGGTTTACAAGGACCAGTTGGCCGAGATCGAGCGTGATCTCGCCGCGGGCTTGATCCCCGCACCGGACGCCGAGGCGGCGCGCGTCGAGGTCAGCCGCAGGCTGCTCGCCGCCGCGGCCAGCGAACCCGCTGTGGCGCCGACGTCGAATCTCAAATGGCGCCGCGTGGCGGCGGTGCTGGCGCTCGCCGGCCTGCCGCTCATTGCGGTCGGCGTCTACATGCCGCTCGGCTCGCCCCGGCTTCAGGACTTTCCCCTGGCGGAGCGGGAGCGCGGATCCGGGTCCGGCATGGCGCAGTCGCTCGAGAATCTCGTGGCGCAGGTCCAGGACCATCTCGAGAAGAACCCGACCGACGGGCGCGGCTGGAACGTGCTCGCGCCGGTGCTGGAGCGGCTTGGCCGTTTCGACGACGCGGTGCGCGCCTATCGCAACTCGCTCACCTACAATGGCGAGAGCGCCGAGCGCCGGTCCGATCTCGGCGAAGCACTCGCGGCCGCTGCCGGTGGCGTGGTGACCGCCGAGGCCAAGACTGAATTCGAGCGTGCACACGCCCTGAATGCCGATGATCCCAAGGCGAACTACTTCCTCGGCCTTGCCGCCGAGCAGGATGGCCGCAAGGACGATGCCGCCACGATCTGGCGCGCGCTGCTTGCGAAAGCGCCCGCGGATGCGCCATGGCGTGCCCTGGTGCAGTCCTCGCTGGCGCGAGTCGGTGGCGGCGGCACGATGCCGGCGCTGTCCGATGAAACGATTGCTGCTTCCAAGGAGATGGCAGAAGGCGATCGCAACGCGATGGTGCGCGGCATGGTCGAACGTCTGGCCACCCGGTTGAAGGAGAAGGGCGACGACGTCGAGAGTTGGCTGCGCCTGGTGCGCGCCTATCTCGTGATGGGCGAACGGGACAAGGCCGTGGGGGCATCGGCCGATGCCCGGCAGGCGGTCGCCAGCGACGCCGAACGGCTTCGCCAGCTCAACGAAGGCCTCAGAACTCTCGGACTCGGCGGATGACGATGTCGGGACGAGACGAGCGGAGAATTGATACGCCATGACGCGCAAGCAGCGACGTATGACCATCATCGGAGGCTCGCTCGCCGTGCTCGCCCTCGCGGCCGCGCTGGTGCTCAACGCGCTTCGCGACTCCATCGTGTTCTTCTCGACCCCCACCATGGTCGCCGAGAAGCAGGTCGAGCCCGGCAAGCGGTTTCGCCTCGGTGGGCTGGTGCAGCCCGGTTCGCTCCATCGTGGCGACAATCTCATGGTGACCTTCGAGGTCGCCGACGGTGGCGCCAAGCTGCCGGTGGCCTACAAGGGCATTCTTCCCGACCTGTTCCGTGAGGGACAGGGCGTTGTCGCCGAAGGCGCGCTCGACGCCAATGGCGTGTTCAAGGCCGATACCGTCCTTGCCAAGCACGACGAGACCTACATGCCCAAGGACGTCGCCGATGCGCTGAAGAAGCAGGGGCACTGGAAGGACGATTACGACGGCAAGACTTCTGACGCCAAGCCGTCTGGCGGCGGCAAGCCCGCTGCCACGACGGCGCAGGGCAATCCACAAGGAGCGGTGCGGTGATCGCGGAGTCAGGACATTACGCCCTGGTGCTGGCGCTCGCCCTCGCGCTGATCCAGTCCGTCGTGCCGTTGATCGGTGCGCGCCTGCGCGATGCCGCGCTGATGAATGTGGCGCGCTCCACCGCGCTGGCGCAGCTGCTGTTCGTCGGCGCCTCGTTCACGGCGCTGGTGATGTTGCACGTGAACTCGGATTTCTCCGTCGCCAACGTTTACGAGAACTCCCACTCGATGAAGCCGCTGCTCTACAAGCTAACCGGCGTGTGGGGAAACCATGAAGGCTCGATGCTGCTGTGGGTGTTGATCCTCGCATTGTTCGGCGGGCTGGTCGCGGCTTTCGGCAACAATCTGCCGCTGTCGCTGCGCGCGCACGTGCTGGCGGTGCAGGCCTGGGTCGCCAGTGCCTTCTACCTCTTCATCCTCGTGACATCGAATCCGTTCCTGCGCATCGCGAGCCCGCCGATCGAGGGACGCGATCTCAATCCCGTGCTCCAGGACATCGGGCTCGCCGTGCATCCGCCGATGCTCTATCTCGGTTATGTCGGCTTCTCGATCTCGTTCTCCTTCGCGATCGCGGCGCTGATGGAGGGACGGATCGACGCCGCTTGGGCGCGCTGGGTGCGGCCGTGGACGCTGGTCGCCTGGATCTTCCTGACGCTCGGCATCGCCATGGGGTCGTACTGGGCCTATTACGAGCTCGGCTGGGGCGGCTGGTGGTTCTGGGATCCGGTCGAGAACGCCTCGCTGATGCCGTGGCTCTCCGGCACCGCGCTGTTGCATTCCGCCCTGGTGATGGAGAAGCGCAACGCGCTGAAGGTCTGGACCGTCCTGTTGTCGATCCTGACCTTCTCGCTGTCGCTGCTCGGCACTTTCCTGGTGCGCTCGGGCGTCATTACCTCGGTGCACGCCTTTGCCACCGATCCAACCCGCGGCGTGTTCATTCTGTTGATCCTCTGCCTGTTCATCGGCGGCAGCCTGGCGCTGTTCGCGGGGCGCGCCACATCGTTGAAGCAGGGCGGCCTGTTCGCGCCGATCTCGCGCGAGGGCGCGCTTGTCCTGAACAACCTGCTGCTCACGGTCGCCTGCGCGGTTGTGCTGTTCGGCACGCTCTATCCGCTGGCGATGGAGATGCTCGCCGACTTCAAGATGTCGGTCGGTGCGCCCTTCTACAATCTCACCTTCGCGCCGCTGTTCACCCTGTTGCTGCTGGCCGTGCCGTTCGGGCCGATGATGGCGTGGAAGCGCGGCGATCTGCTCGGCGTGATGCAGCGTCTGTTAGCCGCGGGCGTTGCCGGGCTCGTTGCCGTCGCCATTGCCTGGGGCTGGGCGCGCGGCGGCAGTGCGCTGGCGCCGCTGGCGATCGGCCTCGGCATCTTCGTCATCGCCGGCGCGGTCACCGACATCGTCGAGCGCACCGGCCTCGTGCGGCTGCCGTTCGCAACGGTGCTGCACCGGGCGCGCGGCCTGCCGCGCTCGGTCTGGGGCACGGCGTTCGCGCATGCCGGCCTCGGCGTGGCGCTCATCGGGATCGTCTGCGAAACGACCTGGAACAGCGAACATATCGCAACCATGAAGCAGAACGACGTCGTCCACATCGCCGGCTTCGACGTGAAGCTCGACGGGGTGCTTCAGCGTCAGGGCCCGAACTACCGCGAGATGATCGCCGAGTTCAACGTCAGCCGTGATGGCGGGACCCTCAGCGTCATGACGCCCTCCAAGCGCAGCTTCACCACTCGCGGCTCGTCGACCACCGAGGCCGCGCTGCTGACGCGCGGCGCGAGCCAGCTCTACATCTCGCTTGGCGACGCCACGGCCGAGGGCGCCATCGCCGTGCGCATCTATCACAAGCCGCTGGTGCTCCTGATCTGGTGGGGGCCGGTGTTGATGGCGTTCGGCGGCGTGCTCTCGCTGTCCGACCGGCGCCTGCGGGTCGGCGCACCGAAGCCGGCGCGGGCCAAGCAGCGCCTTCAGCCTGCGGAGTGATCCGATGCGCCGGATGATGGCCGCGTTCACCCTGCTGATGCTGCTGGCCTTGCCTGCGGCGCACGCGGTGCAGCCCGACGAGATCATGTCGGATCCCGCCAAGGAAGCCCGCGCACGCGAGCTGTCGCGCGAGTTGCGCTGCATGGTTTGCCAGAACCAGTCGATCGACGATTCCGATGCGCCGCTGGCGCGCGACCTGCGGCTGCTGGTGCGCGAGCGCATCGGTGCCGGCGACAGCAACTCGCAGGTGCTCGACTTCCTGGTCGCCCGCTATGGCGAGTTCGTGCTGCTGAAGCCACGCTTCGAGCGGCAGACCCTGTTGTTGTGGCTGCTCGGGCCGGTGCTGCTGATCGGGGGCGGCGTGGCGCTATGGCTGCAAATCCGGCGTCGTGCGCGCAGCGGTGCAGACGTACCGGCCCCGCCACTCTCGCCCGACGAGAAGGCGCGGCTCGCTGCGTTGATGTCGGACGATGCGAAATCTTCCTAGATTTCCCGAGCTTTGAGATCGTCCTGGCGACGTCGTGAAGCAGGCCGCCGGCCGCTTCGCGCTTGCTTCATGCTATGTTGACCTTTGTCTGGAAGCTTGTCGCGAGATGTGATTCCAGACTCCGAGTCCCCGATGTTCGCGAACAGCAATCTGACGATCCGCTTCCTGGTCGGCGCCGTCGTCGCCGCATTATTGTTCCTGCTGGGAATCGGCGGAGGCACCGGCTTCATCGCGGTGCTCTATCTCAACAACGAGATCACCAGCCTGTCCTCGGACTTCGCCGCGCTGAGCGGTCCTGCACGCGACCATGCCATGCAGATCTATCAGCAGGCGCAGACCGCGTTCTCCTACTTTCTGGTTGCCTGCGGCGTGATCGCCGTCGTTGCCGTCGCGATCTGTTTCACCACCTGGTTCGCCGTGCGCAACGGCATCCTCAGTCCGCTCGCGGCGATCGTGCATGCCATGCGCGAGGTCGCCGACCAGAAATTCGAGACGCCCGTGCCCGGGCTCGGCCGCACCAACGAGATCGGCCTGCTCGCCGGTGCGCTGGAGGTTTTCAAGACCAACGGCCTCGAGCGCCGCCACCTCACCGAACGGCAGATGCAAGAAGCGCAGCACCAGGCCGAGCGATCGAAATTCCTGGACGACCGGATCAAGCGCTTCAATGATCTCGTCGCCAGCGTCGTCGACAGCGTGGCGTCATCGGCCGTGCATCTGAAGAGCAACGCCGAGACGCTGTCGCGGACGGCCAACGACACCAGCACCAAAGCCAACGCGGTCGCGAGCGCCGCGAACCAGGCCAGCACCAGCGTGCAGACAGTCGCAGGTTCCGCCGGGGAGATGACGAATTCGATCGGCACCATCAGCCGCCGCGTCACGGACGCGACCCAACGTGCCGAGGGCGCAGCGTCCCAGGCGGAGAAGAGCCGCGACACCATCCACACGCTGTCGGATGCCGCCGACAAGATCGGCGAGGTCGTGCAACTCGTGCAGGCGATCGCATCGCAGACCAATCTCCTGGCGCTGAACGCCACCATCGAGGCGGCACGGGCAGGGGAGGCCGGCAGAGGGTTCGCGGTGGTTGCCTCCGAGGTCAAGAATCTGGCGCATCAGACCAGCAAGGCGACCGAGGAGATCACCTCCCATGTCGCCAGCATTCAAGGCATCACCGCACAAACGCGCGGCGCGATCGACGGCATTTCCAAGACGCTGTCGGAGATCTCGTCCATCATGTCCGGCATCGAGGTCGATACGGCCCAGCAGCGCAATGCCACGCAGGAGATCACGCGCAGCGCCCAGGACGCCGCGCGCGGCACCCTCGACGTCTCCAACCATATCGTCCAGATCACCTCGACCTCCGCGGAGACCGGCCGCATGGCCGCTGAGGCCAGGGATTCCGCGGTCGACCTGTCGCAGCAGGCCGAAACCTTGAAGCGCGAAGTCGACGAGTTCATCGTCAGCGTCAAGGCGAGCTAGGCGGCGCCAAAGAATCGCGTTTTGAGGCATTGCGGGAACTCGATTAAGTTCCTGTAAGATCACGATTTTCGGCCTGCGCTGAACTGCCGCATCCGCCTCACCGCTTCATTACAAAAGTTTAACCCCGCCGCCAGCGCGCGGTAAGGCGGGAGCCCCCATGTTCAGGTCCGTAAGGTGCCGCCATCGGGCGCCAAATGAATTTCAAGGCCCTGGAGATCTCCGCATGACCGACCGTCCCGACCTCTCGAACCTTCCCTCCTACCGGCAGCCGCGCCCGTCGGTGTTCTCCGCGCGCAAGATCGCGCTGATGGCCTCGGTCGTCGCCGGTCTCGGCGCCGCCGTGTACGGCTTCAGCCCCTCGACCTCGCCGGCCGATCTGTTCTCGAGCCCGGCGCATGCGCAGGTCAACAACGAGGTCCGCAAGGTCGAGCGTCCGGTCGGATTCGCCGACGTCGTCGAACGCGTGAAGCCGTCGGTGATCTCGGTGAAGGTCAACATGAAGGAGAAGACCGCGAGCAACGATGACGGCGACGATTCCTCTTCGCCGTTCCAGCCGGGCTCGCCGATGGAGCGCTTCTTCCGCCGCTTCGGCGGTCCGGACGGCATCCCCGGTCTGAAGGGTGGCGGCCGTGGTCGCGTGGTGCAGGGCCAGGGCTCCGGCTTCTTCATCTCGGCCGACGGTTATGCCGTGACCAACAACCACGTGGTCGACGGCGCCGACAAGGTCGAGGTCACCACCGACGACGGCAAGACCTACACCGCCAAGGTGATCGGCACCGACCAGCGCACCGACCTTGCTCTGATCAAGGTCGAGGGCAGCTCGAACTTCCCGTTCGCCAAGCTCGCCGACGCCAAGCCGCGGATCGGCGACTGGGTGCTCGCCGTCGGCAATCCCTTCGGCCTCGGCGGCACCGTGACCGCGGGCATCGTCTCGGCCAGCGGCCGCGACATCGGCAACGGCCCCTATGACGATTTCATCCAGATCGACGCGCCCGTGAACAAGGGCAATTCCGGCGGTCCGGCCTTCGACACCAACGGCGAGGTGATGGGCGTCAACACCGCGATCTACTCGCCTTCCGGCGGCAGCGTCGGCATTGCCTTCTCGATCCCGGCGAGCACCGTGAAGAGCGTGGTCGCCCAGCTCAAGGACAAGGGCTCGGTCAGCCGTGGCTGGATCGGCGTGCAGATTCAGCCCGTGACGTCCGACATCGCCGACAGCCTCGGTATGAAGAAGGCCGAGGGCGCGCTGGTGGCGGAGCCGCAGGCCAACGGTCCGGCCGCGAAGGCGGGCATCGAGTCCGGCGACGTGATCACCTCCGTCAACGGCGAGGCCGTGAAGGACGCGCGCGAACTCGCCCGCACCATCGGCGGCATGGCGCCCGGCGCGACCGTGAAGCTCAACGTGCTGCACAAGGGCCAGGACAAGGTCGTCAACCTTACCCTCGGCCAGCTGCCGAACACGGTGGAAGCCAAGGCCGACATTGACAGCGACAGCGGCAAGGGCGCCAACAAGGGGACCGACGTGCCCAAGCTCGGCATGACCGTCGCGCCCGCCAATTCCGTGGCCGGTGCCGGCAAGGAAGGCGTCGTGGTCACCCAGGTCGATCCGAAGAGCGCCGCGGCCGAACGCGGCTTCAAGGAAGGCGACGTGATTCTGGAAGTCGGCGGCAAGAGCGTCGCCACCGCCGGCGAAGTCCGCGATGCCATCACTACGGCGCGGACCGACAACAAGAACAGCGTCCTGATGCGCGTGAAGAGCGGCGGCCAGTCGCGCTTCGTCGCCGTGCCCATCGCCAAGGGGTAAGCCTTAAGGATGCTCTCGAGATGAAGGGTGTCGCCGGCATCAGTCGCCCCCGCCGTCGGCGCCCTTCGGGGAAGCAGCGTAATTTTCGCTTCCCCTGTCTACCTTCCGGTGGAATTACGCCCCCCTCCGTCGGAAGGCCTAGGGCGGTGAAGTCCCCCCAGCTTCACCGCCCGCCTTTTTCTCGATGCCAGAGTCTCCCCCTCGGCTTGCATGCGATTGCCGCTCGCGCCATGTTTAGAGAAGGTTGACCTCCTTGACCGCCGCCGAACGCACGATGCGACTCCTGATCATTGAAGACGACCGTGAATCCGCCGATTACCTCGTGAAGGCGTTTCGCGAAGTCGGACACATTGCCGATCACGCCGCCGACGGCGAGGAAGGCCTCGCCATGGCCGAGAACGGCGATTACGACGTGCTGGTGGTCGATCGCATGCTGCCCAAGCGCGACGGCCTGTCGCTGATCGGTGCGCTGCGCGACAAGGGCAACACGGCGCCGGTGCTGATTCTCTCCGCGCTCGGACAGGTCGACGACCGCATCAAGGGCCTGCGCGCCGGCGGCGACGACTATCTGCCCAAACCCTATTCCTTTGCCGAGCTGCTGGCTCGGGTCGAGGTGCTGTCGCGCCGCCGCGGCGGTCCCGCCGAGGACACGCTCTACCGCGTCGGCGATCTCGAGCTCGACCGGCTCTCCCATCGCGTCGCCCGCGGCAAGGACGAGCTGACGCTGCAGCCGCGCGAATTCCGCCTGCTCGAATATTTGATGAAGCATGCCGGCCAGGTGGTGACGCGCACCATGCTCTTGGAGAACGTCTGGGATTATCATTTCGATCCGCAGACCAACGTGATCGACGTGCACATTTCACGGCTGCGCTCCAAGATCGACAAGGGCTTCGAGCGGCCGCTGCTGCACACCATCCGCGGCGCGGGATACATGATCCGTGACGGCATTCGGTAAACTCGTCCGCACCACGGCGTTCCGGCTGACGCTGGTCTATCTGTTGCTGTTCGCGATGTTCGCGGCCTCGCTGCTGGCCTATTTCGCTTGGAATACGCGGCGGCTCATCACCGAGGAGATCACGCAGACGGTCAATGCCGAGACCTCGGAGATCTCCGAGATCTACGGCCGACGCGGTTTGCGGGGCCTCGTGCTCGCGATCGAGTATCGCGCGCTGCGGCCGGGCGCCAACCTCTATCTCGTGACCACGCCGACCGGGCAGGCGATTGCCGGCAATGTCGGCTCGCTTGCGCCCGGGGTGATGGCGACGCGCGGCTGGTCGGAGACCGCCTACCGGCGCCTCGAGGACGCCGATGACCGCGACCACCGCGCGCTGGTGCGCGTCACCGAATTGGAGAACGGCTTTCGCCTGCTGATCGGCCGCGACCTTGCCGAACGGCGGCGGCTGTTCGGAATCGTCGCCAAGGCCGCGCAATGGTCGGTTCTGATCGTCGTCGTGCTCGGCCTCGCCGGCGGCGTCTTCGTCGCCCGCCGCGTGCTCCGGCGCATCGATGCCATGACGGGAACGACTCAGCGCATCATGTCCGGCGATCTCAGCGAGCGCCTGCCGGTGGGGCGCAGCGGCGACGAGCTCGATCGCCTCGCCGAGAATCTCAATGCCATGCTGGAGCGCATCGAGGCGCTGATGGCGGGGCTCAAGGAAGTCTCCGACAACATCGCGCATGATCTCAAGACGCCGCTGACGCGCCTGCGCAACCGCGCCGAGGAGGCGCTGGCGCGATCGGGCGGCGAAGCCGATTACCGCGCGGCGCTGGAGCGCACCATCGAGGAATCCGACGGCCTGATCCGCACCTTCAACGCGCTGCTGATGATCGCGCGCGCCGAGTCGGGCCAGGCGCGCGGCAACATGGACGATTTCGACGCGGCCGAGGTGGCGAACGGAATCCATGAGCTCTACGAGCCGCTCGCCGAGGACGACGGCATGACCTTGAACGTGAGGGCCGAGCCGGCACCGGTTCACGCCAACCGCGAATTGGTCAGCCAGGCGCTCGCCAATCTGGTCGAGAATGCGATCAAATACGGCAAACCGGTCGCGCAGACCGGCGGAACCGTGGTCAGCATGGACGCGCGGCCAATTCTGATCGAGGCCAGGCGCGATGGCGACCAAGTGCTGCTCAGCGTCACCGATCGCGGTCCCGGGATCCCCGAGGGCGATCGCAAGCATGCCGTCGAGCGATTCGTCCGGCTGGAAGCCAGCCGCACGCTGCCGGGCTCCGGTCTCGGTCTCAGCCTCGCTTCGGCGGTCGCGACGTTGCACGGCGGCGAATTGCGCCTGGGCGATGCCCAGCCCGGCCTCGTCGCCACACTGGTGTTGCCTGCGCGCCTCAGTGCCGGCGACAGGGTTGCTCCGCCAATACCGGATGTGCCACAGAAGGTGGCATGAACCACTCCGCGCCGGGAAACGCGGACAAGCATGGCGAGAAGCTGGCCGCGCGGTTTGCGGAAGCTCCCCATATTGCCGCTTCCACAACCGACGAACGACGTCTTGAAGGCTGGCTGAGCGAGCTCGAGCCGGCCCAAGCAGCCCGTCTCGACGCGCTGCTGGCTCATCCCTTCGCGAGGGCTATCCTCGCCGGAATCGCGGAGTTCTCACCCTATCTGTTCGATCTGGTGCGCGCCGATGCCTTGCGCCTGATCCGGCTGCTCGAATGCGATCCGGATGCGCATCTGACGGCGCTGATCGCTGAGGCGAGGGATGCGGTGCTCGCGGCGGCGGATGAGGTCGAGGTGATGCGGCTGCTTCGCCGCATGAAAGCGGAGGCCGCGCTGCTGACGGCCTTGTGCGACATCGGCGGCGTCTGGCCGGTGATGCGGGTGACGGCGGCGCTGACCGATGTCGCGGTGTCCTCGGTGCAGGCGGCGCTGCGATATCTGCTGCGGCAGGAAGCCGCACGCGGAAAGCTCTCGCCACCCAATCCCGAGGCGCCCGAAGTGGGCTGCGGGCTCATCGTGCTCGCGATGGGCAAGATGGGCGCGGGCGAGCTGAACTATTCCAGCGACATCGACCTCATCGTGTTCTTCGACCCCGAGGCGACGACGCTTGCGCCCGACATCGAACCGCAGCCGTTCTTCGTCCGGGTGACGCAAGGAATGGCCCGCATCCTGCAGCAGCGCACTTACGACGGCTACGTCTTCCGCGTCGATCTGCGCCTGCGGCCCGATCCGTCCTCGACGCAAGTGGCGATCTCGCGGGACGCCGCGCTGAACTATTATGAGCGGGAAGGGCGCACCTGGGAGCGCGCCGCGATGATCAAGGCGCGCGCCTGCGCCGGCGATCCCCGGGCGGGCGAGGCGATGCTCGCCGAGATCGCGCCCTTCGTCTGGCGCAAGCATCTCGACTTCGCCGCGCTCGCCGACGTCCACGACATGAAGCGGCAGATGCAGATCTATCGCGGCCAGAGCGAGGTCGCGGTGGAGGGACACAACGTCAAGGTCGGCCGCGGCGGTATCCGCGAGATCGAGTTCTTCGCCCAGACCCAGCAATTGATCGCAGGTGGCCGCCATCCGGAATTACGCGTGCGGCCGACGCTGAAGGCGCTCGACATTCTCGCCTCCAGCAACTGGATTACCGTTGCCGCGCGCGACGAGCTGACCATTGCGTACGAATTCCTGCGCCGGGTCGAGCATCGCATTCAGATGATCGCCGACGAGCAGACCCATACGTTGCCCGAGGACAAGGACGCGGTCGAGCGTTTCGCGCGCTTCTTCGGCTATCCGGATCGCGAGGCCTTCGCGAGCGATCTGCTGCGGCATCTCAAGATCGTGCAGGGGCACTACGAAAAGCTCTTCGAGGGCGACGATCCGACCGGGACCGCCAAGCTTCCTGCACTCGACTACGGTGCGGGTGCCGACGATCCGAGGCTGCTCCAGCACCTCGCAATGCTCGGCTTCAAGAAGCCCGCCGCCGTCGCGCAGACCGTGCGCGACTGGATCACTGGCGACTATCGCGTGTTCCGCAATGAGGCGACGCGGAACGCCTTCATCGAATTCGTGCCGGCCCTGATCGACGGGCTCGCCCGCGCCGAGGAGCCGGATCGCGCCGTCGTGGCGTTCGACCATTTCCTCGGCGCACTTCAGCGCGGCGGCCGACTGTTCACGCTGCTCGGCCAGAACCGCGACCTCGTTGCGCTGGTCGCGCTGGTGCTGGGCGCGGCGCCGCGACTGGGCGAGATGCTGGCACGGCAGCCGCAACTGATGGACGGCCTGATCGATCCGCGCTTCTTCGGCGCCATGCCGGACCGGCAGGAATTGTCGGGGCGGCTGGCTGCGACCGTGCAGGATGCCGGCTCGTACGAAGAATTCCTCGATCGCCTGCGCCTGTTCGGGCAGGAGAGCCTGTTCCTGATCGGCACGCGGATTCTCTCCGGCACCGTTTCGGCGCAGCAGGCGAGCACGGCCTTTGCCGATGTCGCCGAAGGCATCGTCCACACCGTGCACGGCCTCGTCGCGGAGCGCTTCGCCGCCCAGCACGGCCGGATCGAGGGGCAGGAGACTGCGATCATCGCGATGGGCCGGCTCGGCAGCCGCGAGATGACGGCCTCGTCGGATCTCGACCTGATCCTGCTCTACGATTTCGACAGCGACAATCCGGACTCCGACGGCGCGAAATCGCTGCAGGGCGCGCATTATTTCGCGCGGCTGACCCAGCGCCTGATCAGCGCGTTCACGACGCGCACCAATTACGGCGTGCTCTACGAGATCGACATGCGGCTGCGTCCGTCGGGACGCGCGGGTCCCGTGGCCTCGAGCCTCGTTTCGTTCGCGGACTACCAGGCCAACGAGGCCTGGACCTGGGAGCACATGGCGCTGACGCGCGCCCGCGTGGTGTCGGCCTCGCCCGAATTTCGGGAACGGATCGAGCGCGTCATCCGCGACGTCCTGACCCGCCGACGCGATCCCGGAATCACCGCCAACGACGTCGCCGACATGCGGCGCGCGATCGCCCAGGAGAAGGGCGAGGGCGATTGCTGGGATCTCAAACATGCCGCCGGCGGCATGGTCGATATCGACTTCATCGCGCAATATCTCCAGCTCGTGCACGCGCACGACAAGCCTGAGATTCTCGACGTCGGCACCATGCAGGTGCTGGAGAACGCATGCAGGCTGGGCGTGCTCTCGCAGTCGGAGACCGAGATATTGCGAGCTGCAGCCCGGCTCTATCATGACCTCACGCAGATCCTGCGGCTGTGCGTCAGCGACGGTTTCAAGCCGGAAACCGCCGGCACCGATCTGCAGCGCGTGATGGCACGGGCCGGCGACGCGCCGGACTTCTCGTCGCTGGAGGCGCGCGTGAAGGAGACCCAAAGCGAGGTGCGGCGCGTGTTCAGGGCGCTGCTGGAAGGGGCGTAGCCTGCTTCAGCGAGGCGATCGCCTCGCGCACATCAGGCTCGAGGCCCGCGCCGCCGGCATCGAGATGGGCGAAGATCGCGCGCTTCATGCGGGGATCCCAGAATTTCCTGATGTGCTCGGCAATGCCCGGCACGGCCTTGTCGTGGCCCTGGCTCCGGAAGAACCTGCCGATCTGGTTGGCCATGTAGATCAGACGGTCAGGCGACATCGGCAACCTCCGTGGCATGGCGAGACACGATGCGGCTGCCGTGCGTAAATATCTCGAATCCGTCCTGCCGGGCGATCGCGATGAGCGTGATGCCGGCGGCTTCCGCAGTGCGGACTGCGAGCGCAGTGGGCGCGGAGACCGCGATCATCATGGGGGCGCCGATTGCGGCCGCCTTCTGCACCATCTCGACCGAGACGCGGCTGGTCAGCAGCACCATGCCGCCGTGAGCATCCGTGCGGCTGCGTGCCAGCGCGCCGGCGAGCTTGTCCAGCGCATTGTGGCGGCCGACATCCTCACGCAGCGCGACGATGCTGCCGGCAGGGGACCAGAATGCGGCTGCGTGCACGGCGCGGGTTTGCAAATTGATCGATTGCAGCGGCGCGATGGCCTGCATCGCCGCCATGATCTGCTCGGGCGTGAAGGTCTGACCGTGCGGCACGACCGCCGCGGGGCGCACGGCTTCGGCGATGGATTCGATGCCGCAAATGCCGCAGCCGGTGGGGCCCGCGACATGGCGGCGGCGCTCGCTGATGAGCGCCGCATCCTCCGCCGCCAGCCACATTCTGAGTTCGATGCCGTCGTCGAGGCGAACAATCTCGAGTGACTTGATGTCGTCGACCGACTTGATGATGCCTTCGTTCAGACTGAAGCCGACGGCAAAATCTTCCAGGTTCTGCGGCGTTCCCATCATGACGGCATAGGTGCCGCCATTATAGGTCAGTGCCAGCGGCGTCTCTTCCGGAATCAATCGCGTTCCTTCGGACGCCACGCCGTTGCGCCAGATTTCGCGATCGATTGCCTGGACCGGGACGTGCATGCCTCTACTCCGCGGCCTCGGCCGGCGCGATGCGGCGCGATTGCCGCGCCTGCGCGTCGTAGGCCTTCTGCCAGTCGGACGGGCCGTTCGAGGGCGACACCTGCACCGCCGTGACCTTGTACTCGGGGCAGTTGGTCGCCCAGTCCGAGTAATCCGTCGTGATGACGTTGGCCTGCGTATCCGGATGGTGGAAGGTGGTGTAGACGACGCCGGGCGCGACACGATCGGTGATCTCGGCGCGCAGCGTGGTCTCGCCGGCGCGGCTCTTCAGCCGCACCCAGTCGCCCTCGCGCACGCCGCGCTGCTCGGCATCGTGGGGATGGATCTCGAGGCGATCCTCGGCGTGCCAGACCACGTTCTCGGTACGCCGCGTCTGCGCGCCGACATTGTACTGGCTGAGGATGCGGCCCGTCGTGAGCAGCAGTGGATAACGTGGGCCGGTACGCTCGTCGGTCGCGACATACTCGGTGACGACGAACTTGCCCTTGCCGCGAACGAAGCCGTCGATATGCATCACCGGCGTACCCTCGGGCGCCCCGTCGTTGCAGGGCCACTGCACCGAGCCGAGCTCGTCGAGCTTGGCGTAGGAGACGCCGGCGAAGGTCGGCGTCAGCGCCGCGATCTCGTCCATGATCTCCGAGGGGTGGCTATAGTTCATCTCGAAACCGATCGCCTTGGCGAGGCCGATCGTGACCTCCCAGTCGGCCATGCCGTTCTTCGGCGTCATCACCTTGCGAACGCGCTGGATGCGGCGCTCGGCGTTGGTGAAGGTGCCATCCTTCTCGAGAAAGCTCGAGCCGGGCAGGAAGACATGGGCGTAGTTCGCGGTCTCGTTCAAGAAGAGGTCGTGGACGATGACGCATTCCATCGCCGACAGCGCCGCGACGACGTGCGAGGTGTTCGGATCGGACTGGAGGATGTCTTCGCCCTGCACGTAGATCCCCATGAAGGTGCCTTCGACCGCGGCATCGAACATGTTGGGAATGCGCAGGCCCGGCTCGGGGTTAAGCTTGACGTTCCACAGTGCCTCGAACTGGTCGCGCACAGCATCGCCGGAGATGTGACGGTAGCCGGGCAGCTCGTGCGGGAACGATCCCATGTCGCAGGAGCCCTGCACGTTGTTCTGGCCGCGCAGCGGGTTCACGCCGACGCCGGGGCGGCCGATATTGCCCGTGACCATCGCGAGGTTCGCGATCGCAATCACGGTAGTCGAGCCTTGGCTGTGTTCGGTGACGCCCAGGCCGTAATAGATCGCACCGTTACCGCCGGTCGCGTAGGTGCGAGCTGCTTCGCGCAGGTCCTTCGGGTTGACGCCGGTGAGGATGGCCGTGGCTTCCGGGCTGTTCTTGGGCTGGGCGACAAACGCCGCCCATTCCTCGAACTCGCTCCAGTCGCAGCGTTCACGCACGAATGTCTCGTTGACGAGGCCTTCGGTGACGATGACATGCGCCAGCGCGGTCATCACCGCGACGTTGGTGCCGGGCATCAGGGGCAGGTGCAGCGCCTTCACATGCGGCGATTCCACCATCTCTGTGCGGCGCGGATCGATCACGATCAGTTTGGCGCCCTGGCGCAGCCGCTTCTTCAGCCGCGAGGCGAACACCGGGTGAGCGGAGGCCGGATTGGCGCCGATGATCACGACGACATCGGTATCTTCGACCGAGTCGAAATCCTGCGTGCCGGCGGACGTGCCGAAGGTGGTGGAGAGGCCATAGCCTGTCGGCGAGTGGCAGACGCGGGCGCAGGTGTCGACATTGTTGTTGCCGAACCCGGCACGGATCAGCTTCTGCACCAGATAGGTTTCTTCGTTGGTGCAGCGGGATGAGGTGATGCCGCCGATGGCGTCGCGGCCGTATGTTTTCTGGATGCCGCGCATCCTGGTTGCAGCAAATGAGAACGCCTCATCCCAGGACACTTCGCGCCAGGGATCCTCGATCCGATCCCGGATCATCGGGTTGAGGATGCGTTCCTTGTGGTTGGTGTAGCCCCAGGCGAAGCGGCCCTTGACACAGGAATGCCCGCGATTGGCCTTGCCGTCCTTGTAGGGCACCATGCGCACCACTTCCTCGCCGCGCATCTCGGCCTTGAAGGCGCAGCCGACGCCGCAATAGGCGCAGGTGGTGACCACGGAGTGCTCGGGCTGGCCGATCTCGATCACGGATTTTTCGGTCAGCGTCGCGGTCGGGCAGGCCTGCACACAGGCGCCGCAGGAGACGCATTCGGAGCCGAGGAAGCTCTCGCTCATGCCCGGCGAGACGCGGCTGTCGAAGCCGCGGCCGGAGATCGTCAGCGCGAAGGTGCCTTGTACCTCCTCACAGGCGCGGACGCAGCGCGAGCAGACGATGCACTTGGAAGGATCGTAGGTGAAGTAGGGGTTGGACTCGTCCTTCGGCATCCAGTGGTCGTTGGCGCGACCGTCCGACTTGCCGGGTGTCTTCGCGAAGACGTGGTTCTCGCCTTCATAGCCGTAGCGTACGTCGCGCAGGCCGACTGCACCGGCCATGTCCTGCAATTCGCAGTCGCCATTCGCGCCGCAGGTGAGGCAGTCGAGCGGATGGTCGGAGATGTAGAGCTCCATCACGCCCTTGCGCAGCTTCTTGAGCCGCTCGGTCTGGGTGTGCACGACGAGGCCGGACATCACCGGCGTGGTGCAGGACGCGGGCGTGCCGGCGCGGCCCTCGACCTCGACGAGGCAGAGACGGCAAGAGCCGTACGCGTCGACCATGTCGGTCGCGCAGAGTTTTGGGATCTGGTGGCCGGCGTCCATCGCGGCGCGCATGATCGAGGTGCCCTCGGGCACCGTGACCTCATTGCCGTCGATGGTCAGCGTCACCATCGTTTTCGATTTGGAAGCCGGCGTGCCGTAGTCGATTTCCTCGATCAGAGACATCGTCGTTCTCCTATTCCGCGGCCTGAAGCGTGGTCGGTGCCGGGACGAAATCCTCCCGGAAGTGCTTCAACGCACTGAGCACGGGGTAAGGCGTGAAGCCGCCGAGCGCACAGAGTGAGCCGAATTTCATGGTGTTGCAGAGGTCTTCGACCAGCGCGAGATTTTCGCTCACGCGTTCGCCGCTGATGATCTTTTCGATGGTCTCGACGCCACGGGTCGAGCCGATCCGGCACGGCGTGCACTTGCCGCAGGATTCGACCGCGCAGAACTCCATCGCGAAGCGCGCCTGCTTGCGCATGTCGACGCTGTCGTCGAACACGACGATGCCGCCGTGGCCGATCAAGCCGTCGCGCGCGGCGAAGGCCTCGTAATCGAACGGCGTGTCGAACAGCGTCCGGGGGAAGTAGGCCCCTAAGGGCCCGCCGACCTGCACGGCGCGAACCGGGCGGCCTGTGAGCGTGCCGCCGCCGATGTCGTCGACGAGCTCGCCGAGCGTCACGCCGAAGGCGGTCTCGAACAGACCGCCATGGCGAATGTTGCCGGCGAGCTGGATCGGCATCGTGCCGCGGGAGCGGCCCATGCCGAAATCCGCGTAAGCCTTGGCGCCTTCGGCGAGGATGAAGGGGACGGCGGCGAACGACAGCACGTTGTTGATGACGGTCGGCTTGCCGAACAGGCCGTGATGCGCGGGGAGCGGCGGCTTGGCGCGCACGATGCCGCGGCGGCCTTCGAGACTTTCCAGCAGCGAGGTTTCCTCGCCGCAGACATAGGCGCCGGCACCGACGCGGACTTCGAGATCGAAGCTGTACGTTGAACCGCCGATCTTGTCGCCGAGATAGCCGCCGCGCCTGGCGACCACGATGGCAGCGTTCATCGCCTCGACCGCGTGCGGATATTCGCTGCGGATGTAGATATAGCCCTTGGTCGCGCCGACCGTAATGCCGGCGATGGTCATGCCTTCGATCACCAGGAAGGGATCGCCCTCCATGATCATGCGGTCGGCGAAGGTGCCGCTGTCGCCTTCGTCGGCGTTGCAGACGATGAACTTGCGGTCGGCCTTGGCCTGCGCAACGGTCTTCCACTTGATGCCGGTCGGAAAGCCGGCGCCGCCGCGGCCGCGCAAGCCCGATGCCGTGACTTCGGTGAGGATCGCATCCGTGCCGAGCGACAGTGCCTGCTGCAAGCCCTTGTAGCCGCCATGGGCGAGGTAGTCGTCGAGCGAGCGCGGATCGATCACGCCGCAGCGGGCGAAGGTGAGGCGGGTCTGACGCTTCAGCCAGGGGATCTCGTCGGTTGCGCCGAGCCGCAACAGGTGCGGCGTGTTGCCGGCGAGCGCGTCGAGCAGGGACGCTACGTCGGTCTCGGTGACGGGGCCGAAGGCAATCCGGCCCTGCGGCGTTGCGACCTCGACCAACGGCTCCAGCCAGTACAGGCCGCGCGAGCCGGTCCTGACGATATCGATGGCCACACCGCGTTTCGCGGCGGCTTGCTCCAATGCCAGCGCAACCTCGTCGGCGCCGACGGCGAGCGCGCCGGCATCACGTGAGACGTAGAGACGGATGCTCATCCTTGCGCCTCCGCGACCAGCGCATCGAGGCGCTTCTGATCGAGCCGGCCAATGAGGCGACCGTCGAGCATCGCGGACGGCGCGGTCGCGCACAGGCCGAGGCAGTAGATCGGCTCCAGCGTGACGCGATCATCGGCCGTGGTGTTGCCGAGCGCCACGCCGAGCCTTACTTCCGCGCGCGCAGCCAACGCATCGCCGCCCGCGGCCTGGCAGGCCTCCGCACGGCAGAGCTTGAGCACATGACGGCCGGCGGGCTTGTGGCGGAAATCATGGTAGAACGTGAATACGCCATGGATTTCGGCACGCGACAGATTGAGCGCTTGCGCCACCATGGGAACGGCGGCCTCCGGTACGTAGCCGAATGCCTCCTGCAGCGCGTGCAGGATGACCAGCGTCGCGCCCTCCTGGCTCGCATGTTCGGCGATGATTTCGGCGCCGCGCGTCTCGTTCCAAGGCTCGTAAACCGCTGTCATTATTCGTCTCGACCTGAGCGTTCCCTGGCCGCAAACTAGTTGGAATCATTCGAGGATCAATAAAGCTGTTCCGTGCGGCGATTGCGGATTTCAATCGATTGGCGAATGCGATCACACGATGCGAAATTGCAATTTGGGCGTTCCGCAGCGCGTTTTTGCGTGTTTGGGAGAGGGCAGGCGTGCTAGCTTGCATGCCACGACAGAATTCGAGGGGACGTTCGGTTGCTCGACAAGCTTGAACTGCTGCTGGCGCTGGCGAAGGAGCGTCATTTCGGACGCGCGGCGGAGGTCTGCGGCGTGACGCAGCCGACGATGTCGACCGGGCTCAAGCAGCTCGAGGAGATCCTCGGCGTGATGCTGGTCCAGCGCGGGTCCCGCTTCCAGGGTTTTACCCCGGAAGGCGAGCGGGCGCTGGACTGGGCGCGGCGGATCGTCGGCGATGCCCGCGCCATGCGCGACGAGATCAACGGGCTGAAGCACCAGCTCTCCGGCGAGATCCGCATCGCGGCGATCCCGACCGTGCTCGGCATGGTCGCCGCGCTGACGACGCCGTTCCGCGCCCGGCATCCTGAGGTGCGCTTCCGCATCCAGTCCACCACCTCGTCCGAGGTGCTGGGGCTGCTCGAGAATCTCGAGGTCGACGCGGGGCTGACCTATATCGAGAACGAGCCGATCGGCAAGGTGCGTACCATTCCGCTCTACAATGAGAGCTATCGTCTCCTGACCGCGCCGGATGCGATGTTCGGTGACCGCGAGACGGTGACATGGACGGAGGTCGGGCAGGTGCCGCTCTGCCTGCTGACACCCGACATGCAGAACCGCCGCATCATCGACCGGGCGCTGCGCTCGGTCGGCGCCGAGGCGACGCCGACGCTGACCTCGAACTCGCTGCTGGTGCTGTTCACGCATGTCAAGACGGGGCGCTGGGCGAGCGTGATGCCGGCCAAGCTCGCCGAGACGCTCGGTCTCTCCGACACGGTGCGCTCGATCCCGATCGTCGATCCCGACGTCAATTACAGCATCGGCATGGTGATCCCGCAGCGCGATCCGATGACGCCGCTGATCGCGGCCCTGGTCAATGTCGCGCGCGAGGTGGCGCCGAAGCTGCAATTGTAGGGATCAAGCCGCGGCCGATATTCCGGACGCCGCCTTGACGGCGTCGCGCGGCAGGGTCACGCGCACGACGGTGCCGACCTCCAGCTTGGAGCGCAGCCGCATCGAGCCGCCGTGGAGCTGCGCGAGCGAACGCGCGATCGCGAGGCCGAGGCCCGAGCCGTGATAGCTCTTGGTGAGCTGGCTCTCCACCTGCTCGAACGGGCGGCCGAGCCGTGTCAGCGAATGCGGCGCGATGCCGATGCCGGTGTCGGCGATCATCAGCACGATCCTGTCGTCGAGCTGCCGGCTGCGCACCACGATGCGTCCGCCGTCGGGCGTGAACTTCACGGCGTTGGAGAGCAGATTGACGATGATCTGCTTGGTGGCGCGGCGGTCGGCGACGACGGAGATGGATTTTGCGATATCGGCGTCGAGTGTCAGGTGCTTGTCCTGGGCCCGGCCGCTGACGACCCGCAGCGACTCCGCCAGCGTCTGCGCGAGGTCCAGCTCTTCCATGTCGAGCTTCATGCGGCCTGCCTCGATCTTGGACATGTCGAGGATGTCGTTGATGACCTCGAGCAGATAGTGGCCGCTTGTGAGGATGTCCTGGCAGTACTCCTGGTACTTCTCGCTGCCGAGCTCGCCGAACATGCCGGAGCCCATGATCTCGGAGAAGCCGATGATGGCGTTGAGCGGCGTGCGCAGCTCGTGGCTCATATTGGCCAGGAATTTCGACTTGGTCTGGTTGGCTTCCTCGGCGCGGGTCTTCTCGCGCTGGTACTTCTCGGCGAGATCAGCGAGCTCGACCGCCTGGCGTTCCAGCGCTGCCTGCGAACGCTTGAGGTCGATGACGGTGGCCCGCAGGCGCAGATCGTTGTCGACCAGCTTCTGCTCGTGCTCCTTGATGCGGGTGATGTCGGTGCCGACCGAGACGTAGCCGCCGTCCTTGGTGCGGCGCTCGCTGATGTGCAGCCAGCTGCCGTCGTCGAGCTGGGCCTCGAAGGTCCGCGCGCCAGGGCCTTGGGCAGCGGTCTCGTTGTGGCGGGTGCGTACCTCCGGCATGCGGCCGACCTCGAGCACGGTCTCGTAGGAGGTGCCGGGAATGACGGCGGTGTCGGGCAGCTTGTGCAGGCGCTGGAAGTGCGAGTTGCAGAGCACGAGGCGGTCGCTTGCATCCCAGAGCACGAAGGCTTCCGGAATGGTCTCGATGGCGTCGCGCAGGCGGAGGTCGGCTTCCACCGTCCTCTCGGCGAGGCTCTTCTGCTCGGTAATGTCGACGGCGATCCCGATCAGGTGCACGCTGGAATCGGTCGCCCCGCGCGTCTTCTCGCAGCGGACGCGGAGCCAGATCCAGTGGCCGTCGACGTGCTGCATGCGGAAGGTCTGGTCGATGTGGTCGATCTTCTCGGAGATGAGCTGATCGGCGATGGCGAACAGGTCGATGTCGTCCGACTTCACCAGCGCGTTGACCTCGCCGAAGGTGAGGAGCTCGTGGCGGCCGTCGAGGCCCAGCATCGAGAACATCGACTGCGACCAGAAGATTCGGCCGCGCGACAGGTCCCAGTCCCACAGGCCGCAACGGCCGCGGTTGAGCGCGGTGTCGATCCGGCCGCGCACGGCGTCGTTGATGAGGTCGCCCTCGCGGGCGCGGGTGGACTGCCAGTGGAAGGCGAAGCCGAGGATCAGGACGACGAAGCCCGTCGTCGCCGACAGCGTCACCGAGAGCGCTGCGTCCGATCCCCAGATCGGCTCGTTGCGCTCCTGGATCACGGTGACGAAGCCGGGCATCGACTTGATCTGCCGCGAGGTCGCCATCGCGGCGTTGCCGCTCGGCAGCGTCATGTCGGCAATGTTGCCGTCGCGCGTCGGCGCCGCGAGCAGTTGTGCCGTGGTGATCGCATCGAGCAGGCGGTCGTTGCCTGACGGATCGTTGTCGATCGGAACGCGGGCGAGGACGCGGCGGTCGATGCCGGCCGAGGTGACGATGACGTGGCGGCCCGAGGCCGTGCCCCAAGTCGGGATCAGATCGGGCAGCAGAGCCGGCAGGCTCTCGATGTTCTTGATCCGCTCTTGCCGCACGGAGGTGAGACGGTCGATGCGTTCGGCGAGCAGATCGGCGAGCGCCGAGATGTCGTGGCGGATCACCAGTCGCTTCTGGCGGGTCTGGTCGACCACCTGAACGAATGCGCCGAGACAGATCGTAATCAGGAAAGCGATGATCAGCGTCGGCACGGCGCGACGAAGCGCCGGCTCTGCGATCAAGAGCCGATGATAGGCAGGTTTCGCGATCGATTGCGCCAATCCCTTGATCGAATCGGATTGGACGCACGCGTTCGCGGCGTCTGCACGCGACATGCCTTCGGCCCCCTGAAAACCAGCTTGCAACTGAAGTCCGGAAGCAGCCCCACATCGCTTCCGAATCACAGCGATTTGAATCCAGTTTTCGCGGGCTGTCGAGAGTCAACGAATCGTTAACGCGAAATTATTCTTATCCAATGTGCAGTTTCCGCGTCGTGCGTCCGCAAACTCACGGGCGCGAGGAGTCCGAAACGAGAACGTGGAATTCCCTGCACGTTCTTCGTCTCGTGCGCGCGTCAGGCGCGCGGCGGCTCGGCGTGGCTGATCACGCGCTTCACGCTCGGGAACGCGCGCCGCAGCGCACGCTCGATCGCGTCGACATGCTCGTGCACCTTGATCACGCTCATCGACGGCGTGGCGCGGCAGTGGAAGTTGACGATCTCCCCGGCATCGGTGTTGCGGACACGGACATTGTGGATGTCGTGGATCTCGCCGCTAGCGGCATATTCCGTCAGCGCGGCCGCGATCGTCCGCACCCGTTCCGGCGTGGCATCGACCCCGAACGGCAGTTCCGGTTCCAGCGGCTCGATATGGACGTCGACCTCGACGTCGTCGCCGAACTCCTCCTGGATGTTGCGCTCCAGGGTGTTGGCGACGTCATGGGCGGCGTCGAGCTGCATTCCGCCGTCGACCTCGAGATCGATGCTGACGATCAGCTTGGCGCCGAGATCGTGCACCGTGACGTGGTGGATGGCGAGCCCGGAATTGCGCGCGATCACCATGATGCGGTCGCGCACGGTCTCGTTGTCGCGGGCGACAGGCACCGCGGCGAAGGTGAGGTCGGCGTCCCCGAACGCCTTGCTGACGGCGGCTTGCGCGTTGCGCTTGATGTCCTCGACACGGTCGATCGGATAGGTCCGCGGCACCTTGGCGATGGTGTCGATGAAGGTGGTCGCCCCGACCATGCGCACCCGCAGCCGCTCGATATCGATCACGCCGGCCACGCTCCGGATCGCGGCCGTGGCTTTCTCGTGCGCGCCCTCGGGGGCGCGGTCGACCAGCGTCTGTACGGTCGAGCCCGCCATGCGCAGCCCAAGCAGGGCGATCATCACGGCGACTGCGGCGGCTGCGGCCGCATCGCCCCACCAGAAGCCGAGGCCGGCGAGGATCAGGCCCGCGATCACGGCGAACGAGCCCATCACGTCGGAGGCGAAATGCAGCGCATCCGCCGCCAGCGCCTGGCTCCGGGTCTCCCGCGCAGCGCGGTGCAGGGCGCGGGCGCGCCAGAGATTGACGACGATGTCGATCACCAACACCACGAACGGCACGGCCGAAATGGTCGGCGGCGGGGTCCCTTCGCTCAGCCGGCTATAGGCCTCGACCAGGATGCCGCCGGCGAGCACGTAGAGCAGGGCGGTGACGCCCAGCGCCGAAACGCTCTCCAGCTTGCCGTGGCCGTAATGGTGCTCCTCGTCCGCCGGCTTGTCGGACACCCGCACCACTGCCCAGGTGATGATGGTCGCGACCAGATCGATCGAGGAGTGCAGAGCCTCGGATATCAGCGCAAGCGAGCCGATCGCGATCCCGACCGCGAATTTGGCCGCCGCCATGGCGCCGCTGGCGACGATCGAGATCGCGGCGACCGAGGTTTTGTCGTGCTGGGAGGTCATGGCGGGGATTTAGCAGGGCGTGGGTGAACATCAAGCGGTGATCCACAGAAGTAGTCGCTAGTGAGTTGCAGGAGCGGGGAGCTTGACGGGCCGTCATTCCGGGGTGCCGAAGGCGAACCCGGAATGATGGTCTCATCGCTCCACCCGCCGCCCCTATAACGTCACCACGATCTTCCCCAGATGCCTGTTCGCCTCCATGTGCTCGAATGCCCTATCGATGTCGTCGAACGCGAACACTTTGTCGATCGGCAGCTGCAGTTTTCGCGACTCCACCGCGCCCCAGATGTCCTTGCGGACCTGCTCGAAGATCTCGCGGACTTCTTCGATGGTGCGGCTGCGGAAGGTGACGCCGACATAGTCGATGCGGCGGGCCGCATGCAGGTCGAAATTGAAATCGGCATGGGTGCCGCCGAGCCGGCCGACGTTGACGATACGGCCCTTCACCTTGGTAGCCGCGAGGTTCTGATTGGCGACCTTGCCCGAGACCTGGTCGACGATGAGGTCGACGCCTTCGCCGTTGGTCACCTTCAGCACCTCGTCGACCCATGTCGGATCGGAGCTGTCGACCGCGAGATCGGCGCCATACTCCTTCAGCCGACCGCGGCGGGTGGCATCGGTCGACGAGCCGATCACGAGCTTTGCACCCTTGAGCCTTGCGATCTGCATCGCCATCAGTCCGACGCCGGAGCTCGCGCCCTGGATCAGCACGCTCTGGCCCGGCTGCACGCCGCCGACGGTGACGACGGCGTTGTGCATGGTCGCGAGCGCGACGGGCAGGGTGGCCGCCTCCTCGAAATTCATGTTCGAGGGCGCATGGAATAGCCGGCCGTGATCGGCCAGCGCGTATTCGGCAAACGCGGCGGCGCCCGAGCCCATGATGCGGTCGCCGATCTTGACGCCCTTGGCATCCGGCCCGATCTCGGCGACTTCGCCGGCCCATTCCATGCCCAGCACGGTGCCGGCGCCCCCGGCCGCGCCATGGGCGTGGCCCTTGCGCATGCCGGTGTCGGCGCGGTTCAGCCCGCAGGCGCGGACGCGGACCAGCACTTGCGTGCCTTTGGGCTTTGGTTGGGCGACGTCGGAGATCGTCGCGCCGTTGGCGCCATAGACATAGGCTTTCATGATGCTCTCGCTTCTTGCAGTTGTTGTTCCGCGGCTTCGCGTTGCGGCTGAACCATCATGCCCTCCAGCCGGCTGCGGATGATCGCTTCCGCCTCTCGCACGATGCGGGAGATCAACTCGGCGCAGCTCGGGATGTCCTGGATCAGGCCCTGCACCTGGCCGGCCGACCAGATGCCCTCGTCGGAATTGCCGGTCGCGTAGACCATCTTGCCGCGGGCGCCCGCTACGAGCTCGCGGATGTCCTCGAACCTGGCGCCTTCCTTCTCCATGGCGACGACCTTCGTCGAGATCTCGTTCCTGGCGACGCGCGAGGTGTTGCGCATGGTGCGGAAGATCAGCTCGGTCTCGCGCTCGTCATTGGCGACGATCTTCTCCTTGATGAGCTGGTGGATCGGGCTCTCCTTGGTCGCCATGAAGCGGGTGCCCATGTTGATGCCTTCGGCACCCAGGGCCAACGCCGCGACCAGGCCGCGCGCGTCGGCGAAGCCCCCCGAGGCGATCATGGGGATCTTGACCTTGTTGGCGGCGGCCGGGATCAGGATCAGGCCGGGCGTGTCGTCCTCGCCGGGATGGCCGGCGCATTCGAAGCCGTCGATCGAGATGGCATCGACACCCATCCGCTCGGCCGACAGCGCGTGGCGCACGCTGGTGCATTTGTGCACGACCTTGACGCCGTGCTTCCTGAACTCGTCGACATGCTCCTGCGGCTTGTTGCCGGCGGTCTCGACCACCTTGATGCCGCTCTCGATGATGGCGGCGCGGTATTCGGCATAGGGTGGCGGCTTGATCGCGGGCAGGATGGTGAGGTTGACGCCGAACGGCTTGTCGGTGAGGTCGCGGCAGCGCGCGATTTCCTTCCTGAGATCCTCCGGCGTCGGCTGGGTCAATGCCGTGATGAAGCCGAGCGCACCGGCATTGGCGACGGCGGCGACCAGCTCGGCGCGGCCGACCCATTGCATGCCGCCCTGGACGATCGGGTGCTCGACGCCGACGAGTTTGGTGAACCGTGTCTGCAACATTGTCTGTTTCCCCCTGCCGCTCATGGCGCTCTGTTATCGGTTGATGGCGCAGGATGCCGCCGGGGTCGGGAAATGTCTATTGCGGGGCCGTGCGGTGACTGCGGGGTGATCATGCACGGGATGGGGGATTCCGTGGGGCGGATAATTGGAATCTGTCGAGAGCCGGGCTATCGCCCTTCGAGGCCTCCGCTCCGCTCCGGCGCCTCAGGGTGACGGGCATGGTTTGTGCTCGCGGCTGTCTCGGCGTCATTGCGAGCGTAGCGAATCCAGGATCTTTCCGCGCAAGGACTCTGGATTGCTTCGCTGCGCTCGCAATGACGGAGCATGAGGAGCCTTCGGAGATCATCAACCCGCGTTTCCATCGCAGACACACCTTCGCCTTCTCGCGGCATGTTCCGCCCGAGTCTTGCTTGATCGCATCGCCCCTATCGAGACAAGGGGCAGGGAAGGCCGGGCGCCGGCTGGCACCCGCGATCCGTGCGCGAAAAGATGCACACGGGGTGGACCACAGGTGAGCCGAACGCCCGGCCTTCCCTGCGCAATGGTTTACGGCGTACTTCGTGCTCTCCCCGGGGAGCGTTGCACTATTGCCCCCGTCGCCTTGCGGATGATCGATGCGCGTACCGGTTGGTCGCGGCATCACCGCAGGACTTGACGCACAGACCCCGGGCGTCAGGACCACACGACTTGGCCGTCCGCGCACGTCCTCGCATGTCGCTTCGAACGCTGGCGCGTGCTCACGCCCGAAGCCATGCGAAGACGCTGTCGGCGCCGGGTCGTATGCGCGGAAAGCCCCTTGCTCACGGTTACCCGCCCTGCAATGCGCTTCGCGCCCGACGTCGTCGCGTCCATCGCTGCCCAGCCCGCGGTTCGTGACGATCGCGATCCGCCCCTCGTCTCGGGCCAGGGTGTTTCGCTTGTACGATAAATCAGAAATTCGGTAAAGGAGAATGTTTGCGCAAGCGGGGCTTGACAGGCGAGGGGGAGGGATTGGCGGGGTGTTTTGCCCGACGGGCGAGCAAAATGTTGCCACACCAAACACTGTCATGCCCCGGCTTGACCGGGGCATGACAGTACGCCGCGGCTTGCCGGTTTCAGCCTTGCTGTCTCTGGAATGCTGGATTGCCCGCTTTCGCGGGCAATGACACCGAGTTTGGAACGGGCGGCTACTCCGCCGACAGCCGCACCATCTGGCGGCCGCCGTTCATTTCCTTGAGGCGGTTGACGAAGTTTTCCGGGCGCTGCCAGCGGTTGGGGACCTCGAGGCCCATGAACTCGGCGATGTCGCCGATGAAGCCGGTGCAGTTGACGGTCTCGGCGTTCCACACCGGCGAGCTGGCTTGCAATTTCTTGATATAGGCGAACACGCGCTTGGCGTCGGCCTCGTTCAGATAGACGCGATAGCTCGCGGTCAGATAGTCCGGATCGAGATCGCCGTAGCTCGCGCCGGTCTCGGACGGCACGAAGGTGATGTGACCGAGCACGTAAGCGAGCGTGTCGCCGGCAGGCGTGAGGCCTGCGACTTCGACCGCCTTCTCGCTGGTCTTGCCGTACCAGACGAAAGCATGGCCCCAGCTTGCGGCCGTGCGGGCGCGGAAATCGACGTAATACGGACCTTTCTCCGCGCGCGCGACGGAGCGCCGCGTCGATTGCGGCGCCGGCCGCGGCGTGGAGCCGGTCGTGGCAAGCGCATTGGCGTCGGCAACGCGCTTGTTCGCCTCATGCGCCGAAGCCGAGGGCATCAGGCACGCGATCATCGCCGCGAGCGCGAGCCCCGCAAGGATGCAGGATCCCGATCGATCAGGTTTGTTCGTCACGCTGTGCCCCTCGACTGTCGGCCGCCTACGCTGGTTTGCGCGGCGCGTCAGTAGCGCGCTGCGACCGGGCCCGGCGCCTTGCCGATCGGAGCCTTTCCAACCGGGCTCTTGCCAATCGGCATCTTGCCGATCGGCGCCTGCTCGGCCGGGTAGACCGGCACGGGCTGACGACGCGGCAGATCCGCAGCGTTCGCGGCCGTCACCAGAGCAAGCGTGGCACCCAGAGCAAATACAATCTTCTTCACAGTGATACCCCTAGAAGGTTTGGCCCAAACACGGCCATGCCGTGCCCCCAGACACGCCTCACAGAAGGGCGGCCGAATGCGTCCAAGTTGCGGCGTGCGCGGGGCATGTCGGCGGCATTGGCGCGCGAATATGTGATGTTTACGGATGTTCTTGCCGATCGATCGTCCCGGATGTCGCTTCGCTCATCCGGGCTACGGTAGATTTTTCCCGACGAGCGGGGCTGCCTCTCCCGCCGTCATTCCGGGGCGGGCGCCGAGCCCGGAATCCATTTATCGACCGTCACTGCCGCTCGATGGATTCCGGGTTCGCGCTTTGCACGCCCCGGAATGACGGAGAGAGAGGTAAGGTCGTAGCCCGCATGAGTCCCGCGACAGCGAAGCGCGACACGACAGACCTCTCCGGATGTCGCTTCGCTCATCCGGGCTACTGCGCCGTGTTCGCCGCTACAGCCGAAACTCGTTGGTGAGCTCGCCGATGCCGTCGATCGCGACGGTCACGATGTTCACCGGCTCCTTCATCACGCCGACGCCGACCGAGGTGCCGACGGCGATGAGGTCGCCGGGGAGCAGGGTCATGTCATGGGAGATCCTGCTGACCAGCTCCTGCGCCGAAAAGATCATGTCGGAGATCGGGTAGTTCTGCCGCTCTGCGCCGTTGAGGATGGTGCGGACCGTGAGTCTTGCGGGATCGAGACCGGTTGCGATCACGGGGCCGAACGGGCCGTAATCGTCGATGCCTTTGGCGCGGGCCCATTGCGGGAAGGTGGGGTCGCTGGTCAGGATGTCGTTTGCGGTGATGTCGTTGACGCAGGTGTAGCCGAAGATGAAGCCGTCGGCCTCGCCCGGGGAGACACGCGCGCATGTCTTGCCGATGACGATGCCGAGCTCGCCCTCATAGGTGGTCTTGCCGTCGTAGTAGGACGGGCGGCGGATCACGGCGCCCGGCGACGTGATGGTGGTGGTGGCCTTGAGCAGATAGAGCGGCTCCGGCGGCTCGGGCTGGTTGAGCTTGGCCGCGAGCGCGTGAAAATTGTTCCAGAGCGCGACGATCTTGCTGGGCGCACACGGCGCGAGCAGCTCGACCTCCGTGAGCGCCAGGCTCTTGCCGGTCGCGGCGTTGCGGCCGAACATCTCGCCTTCATGTACGCTGATGCCCGATGGCGTCAGCATGCCGAAACCGGTCGCGCCGGCATGACGGAAGCGCAGCCACTTCTTCACCGCGGTCGTCATCACGCCACCGCCAATGCGCGGGGATCTGCCGGCGCCGAGACGCCGTCATAGAGGCCGGCGATGCGGGCGCGCTGGGTCACCATCGCCAGCACCGAGTCGAGCGCGGGCGTCGGGATGCCGGTAAGGCGGCCCATCTCCTGTACGACGGTGACGAGCGGGTCGATCTCCATGGGGCGGCCGCGCTCGAGATCCTGGAGCATCGAGGTCTTGTGGGCGCCGACCTTGCGGGCACCCTCGATGCGGCGCTCGACATCGACGCGGAATTTGACCCCGAACGTCTCGGCAATCGCCTGCGTCTCCACCATGATCGCGCGCGACAGCGAGCGCGTTGCCGGATCGGTGCAGATCACGTCGAGCGTGGCGTGCGTGAGCGCGCTGATCGGGTTGAAGCAGACATTGCCCCAGAGCTTCAGCCAGATCTCGTCGCGGATGCGGTCGAGCACCGGGGCCTTCAGCCCGGCGGCGACGAAGAGATCGGCGAGGCGCGTGACGTCCGAGGTGATCTCGCCCGAGGGCTCGCCGAGCGGGAAATTGTTGCCGTAGACGTGCCGGATCACGCCGGGCGCTTCGATCTCGGTTGCGGGATAGACGATGCAGCCGATGGCGCGCTCGGCGCCTATTTCGCGCCACTGCCGCCCGCCGGGATCGATGCTCTCCAGCGTCGCGTTCTCGTATTGGCCGCCGTGCTTGTAGAAGTACCAATAGGGGATGCCGTTGACGGCGGTGACGATGCGGGTGTGCTGCCCGAGCAGCGGCTGCATCCTCTCGATCACGCCGGTGATCGAATGCGCCTTCAGCGTGATGATGATGTAGTCCTGCACGCCGAGTTCGGCGGGGTCGTCGGTGCAGCGCGGATGAACGGTGTGCTTGTCCTCGCCCGCGAGCAGCGTCAGGCCGCGCTCGCGCATGGCGGCAAGGTGGGCGCCGCGTGCGATGAGGCTGACATCGGCGCCCGCGCGCGCGAGCTGAACTCCGAGATATCCGCCGATCGCGCCGGCGCCGTAGATGCAGATCTTCATGAAGTCCTCGCGAAGCAGCGGAAGCCGGAATTTGGGACGAAAGATCCGGTCCGGCTCGGAAGGATCCGAGCCGGGGCCGGTAGTCACAGGGGAAGTTTTGCCGCTTTTAGGCTGCCGCTTGCGGCTTGCCGTTGATGGCCTCGTCCATGGCGGCTGCGATGTCGCGCATGCTGATGACGGAGACGAGGCTGTAATCGTCGATCACAGGCAAATGGCGGATGTGATGAATGTTCATCAGATGCCGGACCTGCTCGATCGTGTCGCTCGAGGCGCAGGACACAAGCTGCTGCACCGAGACGAGCTGCGAGACCTTGACGTTGACGGCGTTCGCGCCGTGCTCGGCGACGGCGCGCACCACGTCGCGCTCGGTGAACATGCCGACCGCAGTGTTACCCTCGGAGCGGACCACGTCCTTGACCACGAGAGCGCTGATGTTGTTGGCGCGCATCAGCTTGGCGGCGATACCCACCGTTTCGTTCATTCGCACCGTGACAACGCGCGGCGTCTTCTTGCGCAGAATGTCTCCGACCAGCATTGCAACCTCCCTGGGTGAATGTTGGGAGAAGTGTGGTATACATAATGCCAATCGTCAAGCGCTGCATTTGGGTGATCCGAAAAATCTTGCGACAGCAATACTGACATTTGACGCAAGGAGAGGAGGAAGAGGCGCATCGCTGCGCCCCTTTCCCCTTGCGCGAAAGCGTGCGGCGGTCAGACCGTCTCGGTCTTTGCGGTTGTCTTGGCGCGACCGGTCGCGGCCTCGGTGCTCTCGGCTTCCTTGCCGAGGATGAAGGAGCGGCGCAGCGGCTTGATCACGAACAGCGCCATCAGCGCCGCCGTCGCGTTCAAGGCCACCGCGACCACGAACACGGCTTTCCAGCCATAGGCAGCCGAGATGACGCTTGCGAGCGGAACGAGCAGGGAGGCGGTGCCCTTCGCGGTGTAGAGCATGCCGTTGTTGGTGGTTGCGAACTTCGAGCCGAAAGTGTCGCCGCAGGTGGCGGGAAACAGCGAGTAGATCTCGCCGAACACGCCGAAGTAAACCGCGGTCGCCAGCACGAAGACCTGCGGGATGTGGCCGTAGGCTGACAGTGTCAGGAGCATCAAGGCGGCGGTGCCGAACGCGATGAACATGGTGTGCTCGCGGCCGATCGTGTCGGAGACGAAGCCGAAGAACGGACGGCCGAAACCATCGAGGATGCGGTCGAGCGAGATCGCGAAGGTCAGCGCCGCCATCTGGAAGCCGGCGAGCGTGACCGGCGTGTCGGCGATCTTGAAGTCGTGCGCGATCGGGCCGATCTGCGCCGCCGTCATCAGGCCTCCCGAGGCGACCATGACGAAGACGAGGTACATGACCCAAAAAATGGAGGTGCGCAGCACCTGCGGCGGGGTGAAGTCGATCCTGGTTTGCGGCAGATTGAGCTGCTTCTTCTTCGGCGGGATCGCGAGTCGCGGCGGCTGGATGAAGAAGGCGAGTGCGAAGACGATCACGCCCTGGCCGATGCCGAAGGTGAGGAAGGCGTGCTGATAGCCGCTCGATGCGATCATGCTCGCGATCGGCACGATGGTGAGCGCGGCGCCGGCGCCGAAGCCAGCGGCGGTCGCGCCGGCGGCAAGGCCGCGGCGATCCGGAAACCATTTCAGCGCGTTGCCGACGCAGGTGCCGTACACCGCGCCCGCGCCCATGCCGCCGATGATCGCGGCTGCGTAGAGCAGCGTGAGCGAGTCGGCATAGGAGTTGAGAATCCAGGAGAGCGCGATCATCACGCCGCCGAACATGATGACGATGCGCGGGCCGTATTTGTCGACGAACCAGGCCTCGACCGGTACCAGCCACGTCTCGGTGACGACGAAGATGGTGAAAGCGAGCTGGATCGCGGCGCGCCCCCAATGGTGGGCGGCGTCGATCGGATCGACGAATAGGGTCCAGCCATATTGCAGATTGGCGATCATCGCCATGCAGACGATGCCCATGCCGAGCTGGAGCCAGCGGAAACCTGTGCGAAGCGGCGCGGCGGTGAGGGCGCCATCCGGGCTGGAAATCATCGAGAACCTCCCAACGCGCCTGATTGGCTGCAACACAGGATCGCAAGATGACCTGATGTCGCAAATATTGTGGCTTATCGTCGCAGGCGCGAGCCGGAGATTGGTATACGATATTCCAGATTGCAAGCCCTAACTTGGCGTCTCCTTGCAGAACGCCGCCGGTTCCATCTCGGGGGGCGCGGACTCTTCCGCAAACGACAACGCCCGGCCGTTCGGCCGGGCGTCTTGCTTGGTGAATGGTGGAGCGTCAGACGGTCGATTTCGCGACGACGATCTTACGCCAGGGTTTGAGCACCGCGATCGCCAGCAGCGAAGCCAGGATGTTGGCGCCGGCCGCGATGATGAACACGGCGTCCCAGGTGCCCGACGATTGCTGCATGTAGTTCGCGATCGGCACCAGCAGCGCGGCGGTGCCCTTCGCGGTGTAGAGCAGGCCGGCATTGGTGGTCGCGAACTTGGCGCCGAACGTGTCGGTGCAGGTCGACGGGAACAGCGAGTAGATCTCACCCCAGGCGAAGAACACGAAGCCCGAGAGCAGCACGAACCAGATCGGATCGTGGCCCCAGAGGTAGAGCATCCAGATGCCGAAACCTTCCATGCCGAAGGCGATGAACATCGTGTTCTCGCGGCCGATCATGTCGGAGATCCAGCCGAAGAACGGACGCGTCAGGCCGTTGAGCACGCGGTCGATCGTCGCCGCGAAGGTCACCGCCGTCATCGTCACCGCCATCAGCGTGACCGGCACGTTGTCGACCTTCCAGTCGGCCGCGATCGGCTTCAGGTTTGCCGTCACCATCAAGCCGCCGGCGCCGACGATCACGAACATGAAGTACATCAGCCAGAAGATCGGCTGACGCAGAACTTCGGTCGGCTGGTAGTTACGGCGGGTCTGCAGCAGATTGGCGTTCGCCACCACGTTGGGCACCTGGCCGGCTTTCGGCGCGAGCAGGAAGAAGGCGAGGATGCAGATGATGAGGCCTTGGCCGAGGCCGAAATAGAGGAAGGTGGTCTGGAAGCCACTGTCCTTGATCATGGCCTGGATCGGCGCGACGGTCAGCGCGGAGCCTGCGCCGAAGCCCGCGGCCGTGATGCCCGCGGCAAGACCGCGCTTGTCCGGAAACCACTTCAGCGCGTTGCCGACGCAGGTGCCGTAGACGCCGCCGGCGCCGATGCCCGCGATGATCATGCCGAGATAGTAGCCGTTGAGCGTGGTGGCCTGCGCGTTGATCGCCCAACCGATGGCGCAGAGCACGCCGCCGACCAGCACGACGATTCGCGGACCGTATTTGTCGACGAACCATCCTTCGATCGGCACCAGCCAGGTCTCGAACAGCACGAATAGCGTAAAGGCCCATTGGATCGAGGCGCGATCCCAGCCGAACGTCTTCTGGATGTCAGGGACGAAGAACGTCCAGCCGTATTGGTAATTGGCGATCATCACCATCGCCGCGACGCCAACCGCCAGCTGCGTCCACCGATAGGCGTCGCTTACGCGCGCGACACCAGGGGCCGCTGCCGAATGCACCATGTCCGTCATTAAAAACCCTCCCGAATGCGCCGATCATTCTTATGCATGCGCTGGCCCGCATCCTGGTATGCATTATGCCAAGATTCAAGCTGAGGACGGTGAGGTGCGGCGAAATAACGCGGGCCTGTTCACATGCGCCATCAGCGCCGGATTGTAAAGACCCGCGTGCTGATTGGAATGGCCAGTAAGTCATGCAACTAGTTGATTTAATGGATATTTTCACCAAGGCGGTGTCGCTCGGAGGGTGCGGGAAAAGTTGGTGCGAGCGGAGAATTTTCCGCTCATACGCTGCTCGCGCGCTGCCGGCTGGGAGCGTTGGACGAGGGCGCTCTTGCTGGAATTCGTTATCCCAGCAGTTCAGCCTGCGACGGTTTGGCAGTGGCGGCGGGGCGAATCTCGCCTCACGCCATCGACATGCGCAGGCGGCTGTAGCCTTCCTGGATCGCGGACCAGAACAGGGCGACCAGGCCGAGCGCCATGATCGTGCTGACGAGGCCGTTGGAGAAGAAGATGCCCAGCGAGCCCTGCGATCCCAGCAGCGACTGGCGGAAGGCTTCCTCCGCCTTGTCGCCGAGCACGATGGCGAGCACCAGCGGCGCGAGCGGGTAGTTGCACTTCTTCAGGAGATAGCCGATCACGCCGAACACCAGCATCAGCATCACGTCGAAGGTGCTGTTGTGCACCGAATAGGCGCCGATCGCGCAGAGCACCAGGATCAGAGGCGCGATGATGCCGAAGGGCACGCGCAGGATCGCGGCGAAGATCGGCACGCAGGTCAGCACGACGATCAGGCCCACGATATTGCCGAGATACATCGAGGCGATCAGGCCCCAGACGAACTCCTTCTGCTCGACGAACAGCATCGGGCCGGGCTGCAGGCCCCAGATCAGCAAGCCGCCGAGCAGCACGGCCGCGGTCGGCGAGCCGGGCACGCCGAGCGAGAGCATCGGCAGCAGCGCCGCGGTGCCCGCGGCATGCGCGGCCGTCTCCGGCGCGATCACGCCCTCGATCTCGCCCTTGCCGAAATTGTTGCCGCGCCGCGCCAGGCGCTTGGCGATGCCGTAGCTCATGAAAGACGCCGGCGTCGCGCCGGCCGGCGTGACCCCCATCCAGCAGCCGATCAGGCAGGAACGCAGCGAAGTCATCCAATAGGCGGGCAGTTCCCGCCAGGTCTGGAGCACGACGCGCAGGTTGATGCTGGCCTTGCCGCCGCGGAACGCCAGCCCTTCCTCCATGGTCAGCAGGATCTCGCCGATGCCGAACAGGCCGATCACGGCGATCAGGAAGTCGAATCCGTTGAGCAGCTCGGTGATGCCGAAGGTCAGCCGTAACTGCCCGGTGATCGAATCGAGACCGACCGCGGCGAGCGCGAAGCCAATCATCATCGCGGCGATGGTCTTGAACGGCGGCTCCTTGCTCAGCCCGACGAAGCTGCAGAAGGCGAGGAAATAGACCGCGAACTTCTCCGCTGGACCAAATCTCAGCGCGAAGCCCGCGACGAGGGGCGCAACCAGCGTGATCATGATGACGGCAAACAGCGCGCCGACGAAGGAGGAGGTGAAGGCGGCGGTCAGGGCTTCGCCGGGCTTGCCCTGTTGCGCCATCGGATAGCCGTCGAAGGTGGTCGCCACCGACCAAGGCTCGCCGGGTATGTTGAACAGGATCGAGGTGATGGCGCCGCCGAACAGCGCGCCCCAATAGATGCAGGAGAGCATGATGATCGCCGATGTCGGCGGCATGCTGAAGGTCAGCGGCAGGAGGATGGCGACGCCGTTGGCGCCCCCGAGCCCCGGCAGCACGCCGATGATGACCCCGAGCGTGATGCCGATGATCATCAGCATGATGTTGTAGGGCTGCAGGGCGACCGCGAAGCCGTGAAACAGATTGGCCAACTCTTCCATGTCGATACGTCCTGCAGCAATAAGCAATAACGGGGATGACGGCGCAGCTTCTTACAGACCGAGCCATTCCTCGAGCGGTCCCTTGGGAAGCGGGACCAGGAACCAGCGCTCGAAAACCAGATAGGTCACGACCGGCATGCCGATGGCGATCGCGGCAACCGTCAGCCAGCGATAGGCGCCGAGCCAGCGCATGAACCAGGCGATGAAGACCATGGAGCCGACGTAGAGGCCGATGAACGGCATCGAGCCGACATAGATCGCGGTGGGCACGACGACGCTCATGACCTGGCGCAGCTGTCCCCATTCTGCGAACAGCCGGCCGTCGTCGTCGCGCTGCGCGTGCCACAGGTTGATGGCGCTCGAGGCGACGATGGCGGCGCCGATATAGAAGGGGAAGAAGCCGGCACGCGGGCCCTCGGCGCCCCAGTTGATGCCGGCCTTCAGGCTGCCGAAGATCACGACCAGGCCGAAGGCGCCGATCAGCAGCGCCATGCCGATCTCCAGCGTCTTGTGCGCCGGGCCAGATGCGGATCCGGATCGTTCAGTCATGGGACCTCCAGGCGGAATTTCAGTCTTTCGCGATCGCGGCAGACGGGAGGACGGCCAGCGTCCTCAGCCGTCGTCGAAATCCCCGTCAGTTTGCCGATGCGAGGAAACCGGCGTCCTTCATCAAGCCCTCGTGGCGCTTCTCCTCCGCCTCGATCCACTTGGCGTAGTCGGCGCCGGTCAGGAAGGTCGTGTTGAAGGCGCCGCTCTTCATGAAATCCTGCCATTCCGGCGTGGCGCGGACCTTCTTGAACAGCTCGACGTAATATTCGATCTGATCCTTGGTGGCCTTGGGCGACATGAAGATGCCGCGCAGCATGAGATATTCCATTGCAAGGCCCTGCGACTTGCAGGTCGGAATATCCTTCCAGGCCTTGCCCTCGGCGACCGGCTCGTCATAGGCCATCGGTTGGGCGTCGAACACGCAGAGCGGGCGGAGCTTGCCGCCGCGCCATTGCGCGACCGCCTCGATTGGATTGTTGACGGTCGAATCGACGTGATTGCCGACGAGCTGAACGGCGACTTCGCCACCGCCCTTGTAGGGAATGTAGGTGAACTTCGCCTCGATCGCCTTCTCGATGCCGACCGTGATGATCTGGTCTTCCTGCTTGGAGCCTGTGCCGCCCATCTTGAATGAGCCGGCCGGTGCCTTCTTCGCCGCGTCGACGTAGTCCTTGACCGTGGTGTACGGCTTTTCGGCATTCACCCAGAGCACGAACTCGTCGAGCGCCAGCATCGCAACCGGGGTCAGATCCTTCCAGTTGAACGGAATTCCCGTCGCCAGCGGCGTCGTGAACAGGTTCGACAGCGTGATGATGATCTTGTGAGGATTGCCCGAGGACGTCTTCAGATCCAGGAAGCCTTCGCCGCCCGCGCCGCCGGCCTTGTTGATGACGACCAGCGGCTGCTTCATCAGATTGTGCTTGGTGACGATGCCCTGGATGGTGCGTGCCATCTGGTCGGCGCCGCCCCCGGTGCCCGCCGGCACCACGAATTCGACGGGACGGACCGGTTCCCAGCCAGCGTGGCTTGCGGTGTTGCTGGCGCACGACATTGCGATTGCCGCCAGAGCGACATTCAGAACGAATGGCTTCATCTTGTTTCTCTCCCTGTCGAACCTCGAACGCAGCCGCTCTCTGTCGGCTTGCGTCAGCCCATCTCGATTCACATGCCCGGCGTCAACCCCAATGGGCCGTCTCCAAAGGCAGTCCCGATAGAAACTCTATGAGCAGGGATAACGCGCGGCATCCGCTTCTTTCGGCTAAGGGCGTCGCCAAGGTTGCGGCAGGTGTGCCCCTCGGCTGTTCCCGTCCTGCGTTACGTTTCCCCGTCTTGCACCTGAGATCGTGCAATCGTTCAAATTTGTCCAATGGTATGCGAAATGCCAGTAGACAAACAATCAGATCGGCGGGGCAGGCGGCGGACGAATTGTCGCAGTTGTGGTGGCGGGCCCGGATCGGGCGCAAAAGAAAATGGCCCCGACTTGAGGGGCCATTTGATCAAACCGTGCGTCTGCTGGACTGCCAGCCGGGCGGGCAAGGCCCTTCTTGAAGGGTCTTCTTACAGGCCGAAACGCGGCAGATCGCCGTTGCGGTTGGAAATCTCGGCGCTTGCCATCAGAAAACTGTCGATCGAGGCCATCAGGCGGGCGAACAGCGAGGAGGAGGGGGCGAGAGCAACGGAAGCGGTCTTGGACATCGGAATTCCCTTTCTAGAAGACAGTCAGCCTTGCTGTCTCATTTCGAGAGGCAAGCTATGTATACCAGATGCCAATGTCCATACTCTTGTTTGCATAGCAGCATGAGGACTCTCGCATTGCAGCATAATGCCGGGTTAACGGGGCCGTTTCGGACATAAAATTGCCGGAGCCTGCGGACTGCCGAGGCTTTCCAGTGCCGAAAGCCGCGAAAGGCAGGCTGAAGTATCCGGTTCGAAGCGATGTCGCAGAGATGCTCGCCAAGTTACGGCCGCACTGCAACGGGCGGGCCTTGGCAGGACAAGTCAAAGCCGCTAGTGGTCCGCCCCCTATCCAATCAACTGTCAGAGTGGTTCATGTCGAGCGCCTCGGCCGCCGTCTCGATCGGCATCGATTTTGGGACCAGCAATACGGTCGTAGCCATCGCGGCGGATGACCGCCGGGTCGAGGCCATCCGCTTCGACCATGGCGGACAGCGCCACAGCGTCTACGTGTCGGCGCTGTGCTTCTGGGAGGACCGGCCGGGCGCCGGCGCCCAGGCCGAGGGCGGCCCGTGGGCGATCGAGCAATTCCTCGAAGGCCGCCACATCTACCGCTTCCTGCAGTCGTTCAAGACGTTCGCTGCGAGCAGCAGCTTCAACACCACGCAGGTTTTCCGGCAGCGCTTCAAGTTCGAGGACATCCTGGCGGCATTCCTGCGGACGCTGGCGCGCCATGGCGGCGACAAGTTCGGCTTCGAGACGTCGACCATCACGGTCGGCCGCCCCGTGCGCTTCGCCGGCGGCAATCCCGACGAGGCACTGGCAATGCAGCGCTACCGCGCCGCGTTCGAGCGCTTGGGTGCCGGCCACGCCCGCTATGTCTATGAGCCCGTGGGTGCGGCGTTCTCCTTTGCGCGAAGGCTGGAGCGCGATGCCACCGTGCTGGTTGCGGATTTCGGCGGCGGCACCAGCGATTTCTCCGTGATGCGCTTTTCGCGCGCGGGCGGCCATCTGCGCGCCGAGCCGCTCGGCCATGCAGGCATCGGCATCGCCGGCGACACGTTCGACTACCGCATCGTCGACCGCGTCGTCTCGCCGCGGCTCGGCAAAGGCTCGAGCTTCCGCTCCTTCGACAAGGTGCTGCCGATCCCTAGCGGCCATTACACCAACCTCGCGCGCTGGCATCAACTGGCGATGATGAAGAGCAACGGCGATCTGCGCGAGCTCAGGGAGCTTGCGCGCACCGCGTTGAAGCCGGAACTGCTCGAGGATTTCATCACCATCGTCGATCTCGACCTCGGCTTTTCGCTATACCGTGCGGTGTCCGATGCCAAGGTGGCATTGTCTGCACAGGACGAGGTCGACTTCCGTTTCAAGGGCGGCGGGGTCGACATCGGCGCGGCGATCACGCGAAAGAAATTCGAATCCTGGATTGCCGACGACATCGCCCGGCTGGGGGCCACCGTCGACAAGGTGCTGGCCAAGGCCGGCATCACCGCGCGCGAGGTGGAGAAGGTGTTCTTGACCGGCGGCACCTCCTTTGTGCCGGCAGTGCGAAAGCTGTTCTCCGAGCGGTTCGGCAACGACCGTCTGATGTCGGGCGATCAGTTCGAGTCGATCGCCTATGGCTTGGCACTGATCGGACACAGTCCGGACCCCGATCGGTGGGCGGCAGGCGAGGCCGTGGTCGGGTAGCAGGCGGCGAGCGACGCTGTTTGGCCGCTATTTCTGCTGAATTCGGTTCAGGTAATCGATCACGGAGAGGATGCGAGTCCGCACGACGACCTCCGGGTTCTGCTGCGGCCCTGCCTTCTGCCAATAATAGGAATCAACGGCATGAGGCAGGTTGATGATGGGGTTGAACCGCTCGCCCCAGACCGGCATTTCACGCGTGCCGTGAGCCGGGACTGTTTTCGACCCATACAGGGTTTCGTAAACGGCGTTGGTCGGAAACACCCCGTTGTTGTTCCTGGCCAGCATGGTCAAGTCCGAAGGCGATGTCTTGAGCTGGCTGCTGACCGGTCCTTTGCCCTTTGCGTCGGCGCCATGACAACTCGCGCATGACGACTGAAATTCGGCCTTCCCGATGTCGACCTCTTCGGCCTTGGCGGCGGCAGCGAAACCAGCGGCAAGGCCGGCAATGAGCAACCATCCGATAGATCTCATCGTATCGCCTCCAAGGCCGGCCAGGATGATCCTTACTCTAGCCGTTTTGCCCTTTTGACGGCTTGACGCACATCAAGCCGCCCAGCCGAAGCGCAACGAGCACGCTGAACGTGCCCGCGGCTCACATCGATTCAGCTCGAAGCCTCGCGTCCAGCCTATTGATTGATCTCGGGTTCGACCAGCTTCGCCAGATTGCGCAGCGATTCCTGCCAACCGAGATAGCAGGCCTCGGGCGGGATGACGTCGGGGATGCCGGCCTGCGTAATGTCGATCTCGGTGCCGACCGAGACCTTCTTCAGGATCACGGTGACCTCGATCAGACCCGGTAGATTGGGATCGTCGAACTTGTCGGTGTAGCGGAGGCGCTCGTTCGGCACGAGCTCGAGATATTCGCCGCCGAACGAATGGCTGTGGCCCGTGGTGAAATTGCGGAACGACATCTTGAACGTGCCACCCACCGTGGGCTCGAAATGATGCACGGTACAGGTGAAGCCGTTCGGCGGCAGCCATTTCGCCATCGCATCGGCCTCCAGGAAGGCGCGATAGACTTTCTCCGGGCTGGTGGCGAGAACGCGGTGCAGGCGGATAGTGCTGGGCATGGTTGTTATCCTCAGTGTTTGATGGGCCCGAGATCGGCATCTAGGGACCATTCATGTCACGAGGACGACCGGCGTGGCGCCGATCCGACATGCGTGTCGGTTTTTTTGTTGGATGTTTGTCTGGCCGGGTTGCTAGATGGCTGCCACATCCAGCGGCGTCATTGCGAACGCCATCCTGTAGCGGCCGGTCGCACTTATTGATCGAGTCGAATCTGCGCGGTTTTGACAATGTCCTGCCAGCGCGCGATCTCTTCGGCCATCCGCCGCTTGAGCGGTTCGGGACCTCGCTGATCCGGCGGCGGCAGGATCAAGCCTACCAGTTCAAGCCGTTTCCGTACGCGGTCGTCGTCAAGCGCTGCGCGAAGTGCATCGGCAAACCGGTCGCGAATGGCGTCTGGCACGCCTTTCGGCAGGTAGAACGCGAACCAGCTTGACGCGACAAACTGTGGAAGCCCTGCTTCCCGGGCCGTCGGCGTGTCCGGCAATTGCGGAACCCGTGCGGGGGCCGAAACGGTCAGAAAACGTAAGTTGTTGTCACCCAGGAAGGGAAGAACGTCTCCCAGCAGTCCGCAGCTGAAGTCGCTGCGACCTGCGGTCAGGTCGGTCATCGCCAGCGCCGATCCGCGATATGGCACCTCGACGGGCTTGATCCCGGTCACCGTCGTGAACAACAGACAGCTGATGTGGCTGATCGAACCGACACCCGCATGGGCCAGGGTAAGGTCCGGGCCGCGCGCCTTGGCGATCGCGATGAATGCCGAGATGCTATCTGCTCCGAGATCGCGGCGGGCGACCACGAGGATCGGCGTTTCCGCGACCAAGCCAATCGGTGTGAAATCAACCAGCGGATCGTAACGAAGGTTCGGATACAGCGCGACCGACGCCGCATGCGTCCCGACGTGACCGCTGACCAGCGTATAACCGTCGGGAGCGCTTTTCGCGACGCGCGTTGAGCCGGTCGTGCCGCCCGCCCCGGCGACGTTCTCGACAATGATTGGCTGCCCGAGCTTTCGCGACATGTGTTCTGTCACGATCCGGCTCATCACGTCGTTCGGGCCGCCAGCCGCGAATGGGACGACCAGGATGATCGGCCGGGAAGGAAACGGCGGCTCGGCTTGTGCCACATTCACCGTTGTCAGCACCGCCGCTGCGACGAGGACCGTGCGCGCGCATTTCAGAATCATGTGGACAGGCTCCGTGTCAGCGGTGACGCCTTTGGCACGGCGCTGGCTGGCCGATCGGCACAAGCGGCGAGGACACGATCGACCTCACGGCCGGACAGGCCAATGTATCGCGCCGGGTCGGCGGCTTTCTCGATCTCATGCGGCGCGACGTGGGCCGTCACCGCCGGATCGCGCGAAACGCTCTCGGCTAATGTCAGGCCCGAAGCGATGGCGTGCGTGCACGCGGCACTTACCATTTCGTGCGCATGATGGCGCCCGACGTACGGAGCCAGCGCCATCATGACGGCCTCCGCGGCGATGAGCCCCTTTGTCCGCCCGAGATTGGCCTGCATCGCATCGGGTCTGACGACCAGTCCGGTGCAGAGCCGAACGGCGTTATCCATGGCCCGGGAGATCAGCAGGAACGCTTCCGGCAACAGCGACCATTCGGCTTGCCACGGTCCCGTCGCCCGTTCATGGTCGTGGACCGAAGCGTCGAGCATGGCGCTTGCGAGCCGACGCAACGACAGTCCGGTGCTGAGAATCTGCTCGCAGACGATTGGATTTCGCTTGTGCGGCATGGTGCTGGAAGCGCCATGGCCCTGGCCGCCCGGCTCCAGCACTTCGCTGATCTCGGTCTGTGCCATTGACGCGATGTCGGTTGCGATTTTGCTCAGGCTCGCGGAGATCAGCCCAAGCAGGCATACCGTCTCGGCCAACGCGTCGCGCGCCGCATGCCATGCCACCAGCGGCTCGCCGAGTCCGAGTTCGCGGGCCAACGCCGCGCGGATGCGGTCGCCGTCGTCGCCGAGCGACGCGAAAGTGCCGACCGCGCCGCCGAATTGAACCTGCAGGACCCTTGGTTTGAGCTCGGCGAGACGTTGCCTGTGACGCAGCAGGCTCGACAGCCAGACGGAAACCTTGAAGCCGAAGGTGATCGGGATCGCGTGTTGAAGCTTGGTCCTGCCGACCATCGGGGTATCGCGATGGATACGCGCCAGATCCGCAATCGCCGCTATCAGGCGCTCCAGGTCGCGGTGGACGAGCTCGAGCGCATCGCGCATCTGCAGCACGAGCGCAGTGTCCATGATGTCCTGACTCGTGGCACCCCAATGGACGAATTCGCCATGGGGTTTACCGGTGAGCCGGATCAACTGCTCGACCAGATTCACGATCGGCAAACCGGCGCGCAAAGTGCCCGCCGCCAATTCGTCGAGGTCGAGCAATTCAGGACGTGCAGCGGAGGCGATCGCAGCAGCAGCCTCGGTCGGAATGACGCCGAGCTGCGCTTGAACCCTGGCCAGCGCGACCTCGACCAGAAGCATGGACGCCAGCGAATTGCGCTCACCGAAAATAGTGCGCATCGGCGCGGTGCTAAAAATATCGGCGAGGTGGCGGCTACCGAAGACCGTTCCGGGCTCGAAACTCAGCATGGCCGTGTCGCGATCATGGATGACCGGACGCGGGCACGTTCAAACCAGTCGGTAAGCCTCGGTCTTTCGGAGCGCCATGACAGGTGCGCTGCGCGAAAGTCAACAAGCCGAATTGCGTCCTCCAATCCGAGCTCGTGAATGGCGCCCCTTACCTTGCGGGCGTATGGTGACGTCTGATTAAAAAATAGCCGCATCGGTGTCGTCCCTACGTCGTCGCGCTTCATTGCGCGACATACGGCTTGGCATCGGTCAAGCTAGATGACCCTTCCGCTTTATAAAAATGCATTGTTGTGATTCATGCGTTCTGAATTGGAGAACGCTATCGACGGCGGATCAGCCCCGATCCTGCGCCATCAGGCACGCTCTGGTATCCGTGCGAGTTCGATGCGGCTGTGGTGAAGTTCTTTCGCGAACAACTTGCCGACAGAGCACGGTGACCGCTCAAAGCGTGGCATCGATGCTGGCTTGAGCTCACCAGTGTGATTTATTGAGCGACAGGACGTTTATTCGGGCAATTCTTTTCCGGGCAGGTCTTTCGACTTTGCCTCGCGGGCCAATCGCTCCGCCTTGAGTCGCTCGCGATTCTCGTTGAGGGAGTGCTGGTCCTTCGCATAGTCGTTCATCGGCTTCTGCGTCTTGGCAGGCTTGAACGCCTTGTTGGCTTCGCGCTTGGCGCGATCAGAGGATTGATCTCTCAACATTTCAGCCTCACTTCGATCAATAGGCGTGTCCCGCGAGCGCCGGACGCGACGTCTCCCGCTCGCAAGCCGACACGGACTGACTAGTCACCCTCCACGGGGAGGGTGATAATCCTTCAGTGTTGGACGGGTCTTTGGCGTGACGCCTGGTCACTCGCCGTGGAGGCGGTCCGCTCGCACTTCTGAGAGCATGCTGGTCGAAGGAGTAACGGCTGGCCCGCGGTTCGGTTCCCTCGGTGCGCACGAAAAAGGCCGCCGATATCGGCGGCCTTTCGTCGTCTTGATGCGATGTCCTACTCCGCGGCCTGCTTCTGCGGCGGGTCGAGGGCGCCGGACTTGTGGATCTCGGCCACCTGGTGATCCGAGAAGCCGAGCACCGAGCGCAGGATCTCGTCGGTGTGCTCTCCGAGCAGCGGGGACCGCTCGACGTCGCTCGGGCTATCCGACAGCTTGATCGGGTTGCCGACCGAGATGTACTTGCCGCGGGTGGGGTGGTCGACCTCGACCACGGTGCCGGTCGCGCGCAGCGACTGGTCTTCCGCGATTTCCTTCATCGACAGAATCGGGCCGCAGGGGATGTCGTCCTTGTTGAGGATTTCCATCGCCTCGAACTTGGTCTTGGTCATCGTCCACTGCTCGATGCGGGCGAAGATCTCGTTCAGCCGCGGCAGGCGGGCGGCCGGCTTGGCGTAGTTCGGATCGGTCTTCCAGGTGGGCTCGCCGATCACGTCGCAGATCTTCTCCCAGACCGGAGCCTGGGTGATGAAGTAGATGTAGGCGTTCGGATCGGTCTCCCAGCCCTTGCACTTCAGGATGCGGCCGGGCTGGCCGCCGCCGGAATCGTTGCCGGCGCGCGGCACGGCATCGCCGAACGGAATGCCTTCGCCGAACTGGCTGTATTCCTTGAGCGGACCGTGGGCGAGGCGCTGCTGGTCGCGCAGCTTGACGCGGGCGAGGTTGAGCACGCCGTCCTGCATCGCGGCGGTGACGCGCTGGCCCTTGCCCGAATGCGTGCGCTGATAGAGCGCGGTGACGATGCCGAGCGCGAGGTGCAGGCCGGTGCCGGAATCGCCGATCTGCGCGCCGGTGACGAGCGGAAGGCCGTCGCGGAAGCCGGTGGTGGAGGCGGCGCCGCCGGTGCACTGCGCGACGTTCTCATAGACCTTGCAGTCTTCGTAGGGCCCCGGGCCAAAGCCCTTGATCGAGGCGACGATCATCTTCGGGTTGATCTGTTGGATCTTCTCCCAGGGGAAGCCCATGCGGTCGAGCACGCCGGGGCCGAAATTCTCGACCAGCACGTCGCACTTCTTGATCAGCTCGGTGAGCACTTCCTTCCCCTTGGGGTTCTTGGTGTCGAGCGTGATCGAGCGCTTGTTGTGGTTGAGCATGGTGAAATACAGGCTGTCCACGTTCGGGATGTCCTGCAGCTGGCCGCGGGTGATGTCACCCACGCCCGGACGCTCCACCTTGATCACGTCCGCGCCGAACCATGCCAGCAACTGCGTGCAGGTCGGGCCGGACTGGACGTGGGTGAAGTCGAGAATGCGAACGCCCGTGAGCGCTTTGGTCATCGTGTTGCTCCGTACTCTGTCTGCCCCTGCGCCCGGCAGGGAAATAAGGGTTAGGGGTGGACTTACTTCTTCTTTTGCAGGACGCTCTGCGGATTGAGGTTGCCGATGCGGCCGCTCTCCGAGCCCGCGGCCGGGTCGATCACCGCGTTGATCAGCGTCGGCTTGCCGGAGGCCATCGCCTCGTTGACCGCGCGCTTGAGCTCGTCGGGCGAGGTCGCATTGACGCCGACGCCGCCGAAGGCTTCCATCATCTTGTCGTAACGCGCGCCCTTGACGAACACCGTCGTCGCCGGATCGGCATTGGCGCCGTTGACGTCGGTGCCGCGATAGATGCCGTCATTGTTGAAGATGACGACGCAGATCGGCAGGTTATAGCGGCAGATCGTCTCGACCTCCATGCCGGAGAAGCCGAACGCGCTGTCGCCTTCCACCGCGAGCACGGGGTGACCGGTCTCGAGCGCGGCGGCGATCGCCTGGCCCATGCCGATGCCCATCACGCCCCAGGTGCCGACGTCGAGACGCTTGCGCGGCCGGTACATGTCGATGACGCCGCGGGCGAGGTCGAGCGTGTTGGCGCCCTCGTTGACGAGGATCGCCTCGGGATACTCCTTGATCACGTTCTTCAGCACGCCGAGTGCGCCGTGATAGTCCATCGGCGACTTGTTGTTCATGAGCTTCGGCGCCATCTTGGCGACGTTCTCTTCGCGCTTGGACGAAATCGCCTTGGTCCAGTCGGCGGGCGGGGCGGTCCAACCCGTCGCCATCGCCTGGTTGAAGGCGGAGACGACCGAGCCGATGTCGCCGACCACGGGGGCGACGATCTCGACGTTGGAGTCCATCTCGCGGGGCTCGATGTCGACCTGGATGAACTTCTTGGGCGCCTCGCCCCAGCTCTTGCCCTTGCCGTGCGAGAGCAGCCAGTTCAGCCGCGCGCCAATCAGCATGACGACGTCGGATTCTTTCAGCACCGTCGAGCGGGCCGCGCCGGCGCATTGCGGATGGGTATCGGGAAGAAGGCCCTTGGCCATGCTCATCGGGAGGAACGGCACGCCGCTCTTCTCGACGAAGCTCTTGATCTCCTCATCCGCCTGCGCGTAGGCCGCGCCCTTGCCGAGGATGATGAGCGGACGCTTGGCGCTCTTCAAGACATCAAGCGCGCGCTTCACCGAAGCGGGCGAGGGGATCTGCGCGGGCGCCGCATCGATCACCTTGATCAGCGACTTCTGGCCGGCCTCGGCGTTCATCACCTGGCCGAACAGCTTTGCCGGCAGGTCGAGATAGACGCCGCCCGGACGGCCGGAAACGGCTGCGCGGATGGCGCGGGCGAAACCGATGCCGATGTCCTGGGCGTGGAGCACACGGAAGGCCGCCTTGCACAGCGGCTTTGCAATCGCGAGCTGGTCCATCTCCTCATAGTCGCCCTGCTGCAGGTCGACGATCTCGCGCTCGGAGGAGCCGGAGACGAGGATCATCGGGTAGCAGTTGGTTGTGGCGTGCGCGAGCGCGGTGAGGCCGTTGAGGAAGCCGGGCGCCGACACCGTGAGGCAGACGCCGGGTTTCTTGGTGAGATAGCCGGCGATACCCGCGGCGTAGCCGGCGTTCTGCTCGTGACGGAAGGAGATCACGCGAATACCGGCGGCCTGCGCCATGCGGCCCAAGTCCGTGATCGGGATGCCCGGCACATTATAGATGGTGTTGATGCCGTTCAGCTTGAGCGCGTCGATGACGAGATGAAAGCCATCCGTCAGCTTCTGCTCGGTGCCCGGTGCTTCGGACTTGGTCGCGGTATTCAGCATGGGCCTTGTCTCCCTGGTCTCAAGTAGTGGGGCGAGTTTTTCGCCCTTCTGGTGAACGTTGCTAAGTGAAGAGTTCCTGACCATGCGCTTCGACGTATGCGGCAAGGCCGAGGGTGTGGTCGCGGGCGCGTTTCTCGGCGAGCTCGGTGTCGCGGGCCTCCAGTGCTTCGATCATGCCGAGATGCTCGGGCAGCGAGGTCGCGGTGCGGTCCTTGCGGCCGATGGTCAATTGGCGATAGCCGCGCACGTGCAGCAGGAGGTCGTTGGTGAGATCGACCAGCACCGGCGATTCCGACAGCGAGATCAGCGCCTGGTGGAAGGCGATGTTGGCCCGCGAATATTCCTCGACGTGATCCTCGGGCAGGCGGTCCTTGCCGAAATCCTTGAAGAAGTCGCGCAGCGCCGTAATGTCCTTCTTGCGCGCGGTGGTGGTGATGAGGCGAGCGGCCATGCTCTCCAGCGCTGCCCAGGCGCGGATCATGTCGACGATCTCGCTCTTGGTCCTGCGCACCACCATGATGCCGCGACGCGGCACGGTTTTCACGAAACCATCCTGCTCGAGCATCGCGATGGCTTCGCGGATCGGGGTGCGGCTGACGCCGAGGCGCTCGGACAGCGCGCGCTCGTCGAGCATCACCGGCTCGGGCGTCGAATAGATGTCCATCTTGAGGATGGCTTCCTTCAAGGCGTCATACGCCTTGTTCTTGAAGCTGCTCTCCGGGGCAATACGAACGATTGCGATGTCTGCCTCGGCCATGTTCGGCAACGCCTTGGTTGGTTTCCGTAGTGACACGACGAATCTCCTCCAGTGGGGAGTCGTCTTTTACAGGAATATTAACGGGAAAGTTTTTGGCATACCACATGCCAGAATGTCAAGCTGGCTATTTTTTGCGGGCTTCTAAGGTGCGCTCTGGCTTGACAAGTTGGCTTCTGGCATACCAAATGCCATCGCCAGCCATTTTTGATCCAAGCCGGCGGAGTATCCTGGCTTTACGCCACTCCGGTCCGCGGCATGGAACGAAGCGCGGCGAATGGCAAGCATCACGGCAGCCGCTACGCGCGCGCTTTGAAAAGAACGAACTGAGTCAAGGGAGAAGCCACATGTCCAATTCCAAAGATGCCGTCCGCAAGGTGCTTGACCAGGTCAAGGCGGACAACCGCACCAGCCTGACGGCGCCGGAAGGCAAGCTGGTCTGCGACGCCTACGGCATTCCGGTGCCGAAGGAGGGCGTGGCGAAGTCGGCCGGCGAGGCCGGCAAGATGGCTTCGTCCATGGGCTTCCCGGTCGTGATGAAGATCGTCTCGCCTGATATCCTTCACAAGACCGAAGCGGGCGGCGTCATCGTCGGCCTCAAGACGGCCGAGGAGGCCGAGAAGGCCTACGAGACCATCCTCGGCAATGCCAGGAAGTACAAGGCCGACGCCAAGATCGAGGGCGTCCAGGTGCAGCAGATGCTGGCCGGCGGCACCGAAGTGATCGTCGGTTCGATCACCGACGGCTCGTTCGGCAAGCTGGTCGCCTTCGGCCTCGGCGGCGTGCTGGTCGAAGTCCTCAAGGACATCACCTTCCGCCTGGCGCCCGCGACCAAGGAAGACGCGCTCTCGATGCTCGACGGCATCCAGGCGCATGAGATCCTGAAGGGCGTGCGCGGCGGCGAGCCAGTGAACCGCACGGCGCTTGCGGATGTCATCGTCAAGGTCTCGCAGCTCGTCACCGATTTCCCTGAAATCGTCGAGCTCGATCTCAACCCTGTTTTCGCGACGCCGAAGGGCGCGACCGCCGCCGACGTCCGCATCGTCGTCGACTTCGCCTATGTGCCGAAGCCGAAGCCGCGTCCGACCGAAGAGATCGTCGCGGCGATGAACCGTATCATGCAGCCGAAGGCGGTCGCCGTGGTCGGCGCCTCTGCGGAGGACGGCAAGATCGGCAACTCCGTGATGAAGAACCTCATCAACGGCGGCTACAAGGGCGATATCTATCCGATCCATCCCAAGGCCGCCGAGATCCTCGGCTACAAGGCCTACAAGAGCGTCAAGGACGTGCCGGGCGTGATCGACACCGCGGTGTTCGCGATCCCCGCGAAGTTCGTGGCGGCGGCGCTGACCGAATGCGGCGAGAAGAAAATCCCGGGTGCGGTGCTGATTCCGTCGGGCTTTGCCGAGGCCGGCGCGCCCGAGCTGCAGGCCGAGATCGTCGAGGTCGGCAAGAAATACGACATCCGCCTGATGGGGCCGAACATCTACGGCTTCTATTATACGCCCGCCAATCTCTGCGCGACCTTCTGCACGGCTTACGACGTCAAGGGCCACGCGGCGCTGTCGTCGCAGTCGGGCGGCATCGGCATGGCAATCATCGGGTTCTCGCGCTCGGCCAAAATGGGCGTCTCGGCCATCGTCGGCCTCGGCAACAAGTCCGACATCGACGAGGACGATCTGCTCGCCTTCTTCGAGCAGGACCCGAACACCTCGATCATTGCCCAGCATTGCGAAGACCTCAAGGACGGCCGCGCCTTTGCGGAAGCCGCAAAGCGCGTCTCCAAGAAGAAGCCGGTCGTCGTGCTCAAGGCCGGCCGCACCTCCGCCGGCGCGAAGGCGGCGTCCTCGCACACCGGCGCGCTCGCCGGTAACGACAAGATCTACGAGGACGTCCTGGCGCAGTCCGGCGTGATCCGGGCCCGCAGCTTGCGGCAACTGCTCGAATTCGCCCGCGGCGTGCCGGTGCTGCCGACGCCGAAGGGCGAGAACGTGCTGATCATCACCGGTGCCGGCGGCTCGGGCGTGCTGCTGTCGGATTCCTGCGTCGACAACGGTCTGTCGCTGATGTCGATGCCGCCGGATCTCGATGCGGCGTTCCGCAAGTTCATCCCGCCGTTTGGCGCTGCCGGAAATCCCGTGGATATCACCGGCGGCGAGCCGCCGATCACCTATGTCAACACGGTGAAGCTCGGCCTGTCGGACGAGCGCATCCATTCGCTGATCCTCGGCTACTGGCACACCATCGTCACCCCGCCGATGGTGTTCGCCCGCAACATGGTCGAGGTGAAGAAGGAGATGGAGGCCAAGGGCTTCGTGAAGCCGATCGTGGCCTCACTGGCCGGCGACGTCGAGGTCGAGGAAGCCGCCGAATATCTCTACCAGAACGGCATCCCGGCCTATGCCTATTCGACCGAGCTTCCGGTCGAGGTGCTCGGCGCCAAGTACAAATGGGCGCGCGGGGCAGGGCTGCTCTGACGCTGTCTCTCCTGTCATTTCCGGGTTCGTGCTTCCGCGCGTCCCGGAAATGACATTAGCCAAGGTCGCGATGAGCAAGAACGTGATCCGGCGCAAGTCGCTTGAGGCCCGGTCTTCGTCAGAGGTCGAGCACGAGGCGCGTGACGGCGGTGTGCAGTCCGTCGACCGCGCGCTGTCGATTCTCGAAACGCTGGCCGAGGACGACGAGGGCTATCGGCTCAGCGATCTGGCCGTGCGCACCGGTCTGTCGGCCTCGACTGTGCACCGTCTGCTGGCGACGCTGGAAAGCCGTCGCTTCGTGCAGTTCGACCGCGCCGAATCCAAATGGCACGTCGGCTCGCGCGCCTTCACGGTCGGCGCGAGCTTTGCGTGGCGGCGCAACTTCTCGACGCAGGCGATTCCTTACTTGCGCAAGCTGCGCGATCTCACCCGCGAGACCGCCAATCTCGCCGTCGTCGACGACGAATTCATCATCGTTCTCACCCGCATGGAGAGCCGCGAGATCATGCGTTCGCTGACCCAGGTCGGCGGCCGGGTCCCTATGGTGACGTCAGGCGTCGGCAAGGCGGTGCTCGCGACCTATTCGGACGAGGACGTCGGCGCCGTCATCCGCCATCACGGCATGCCGCGCCTGACCGGGAAGTCGATCGTGCGGCCGAGCGATCTGTTCAAGGAACTCGAAAAGATCCGCCAGCAGGGTTTTGCGCTCGACGATGAAGAGGCCTGCATGGGCCTTCGCTGCATTGCCGCGGTGGTATACAACGACTGCGCCGAGCCGCTCGCGGCGATTTCCGTCTCCGGCATGACCAGCCGCCTGACCGACGACAGATTGCCGGACGTGGGCCAAATCGTGCGCAATGTCGCCGGCGAACTGACCCTCGCCCTGGGCGGGGTGATGCCGACGCCCCGCTAAAGCGGAGGAATCTGGGCGCTGTCGCTGGACAGCATCGGCCGTTTTGGCTGATATGCGACCAAACGACACAATGCGGCAAACGTCCGCATGAGCCTGGAGATGCCCCCATGTTTCGCTTTTCCCCGCGCCTTGCCGGCGCGGCCGTTGCGCTGACCCTTGCGGCAGCGACGCCTTCCCTGGCCCAACCGCTCGAGCTCAAGCTGATGGCGCCGGCCGCGCCCGGCGGCGGCTGGGACCAGACCGCGCGATCGATGCAGCAGGCTCTGGTGGCTTCCGGTGTTGCGCGCAGCGTGCAGGTCACCAACGTTCCCGGCGCCGGCGGCAGTGTGGGCATTGCGCAGTTCGTCAACGGTGCCAAGGGCGACGGCAACCAGATGATGGTCAACGGCTTCGTCATGGTAGGCGCGCTGGCCATGAACAAGTCGCCGGTGACGCTGGAGCAGGTGACGCCGATCGCGCGCCTGACCGAGGAAATCCAGGTGATCGTGGTTCCCGCGAATTCGCCGATCAAGACTGCGCAGGATCTCGCCGCCGCGGTGAAGGCCGACATCGCCAAGGTCACGTTTGCCGGGGGTTCGGCCGGCGGCGTCGACCATGTGATGGCGGCCCTGTTCGCCGGCGCGGTCGGTGCCGACGCCAAGAAGATCAACTACATCCCGTTCTCCGGCGGCGGTGAGTCGCTCGCCGCGATCCTCGGCGGCAAGGTCACCGCGGGCATTTCGGGCCTCAGCGAATATGAAGGGCAGATCAAGTCCGGCAAGCTGCGCGCGATCGGCGTCACCTCGGAGAAGCGCCTCCCGGGCAACGACATCCCGACCTTCAAGGAGCAGGGCATCGACCTCGTGATTGCCAACTGGCGCTCGGTGGTCGCGCCTCCCGGTATTACGCCTGAGCAGAAGAAGACGCTGACGGAGGCGGTCGAGAAGATGGTGAAGTCGGATGCCTGGAAGGAAATCCTCAAGCAGAAGGGCTGGGAGGATGCCTATCTCGGCGGCGACGCCTTCGCCGATTTCCTGAAGAAGGAAACCGTGCGCGTCACCGACGTGCTGAAGTCGGTCGGCCTCGTCAAATCATGACCTCAGGCGATCCGGCCCAGCCGCCGCGGCGCGTCGATCGCGCCGGCATCGTCATCGCCGCGCTTCTCGCAGGTCTTGCCGCGGTGCTGGTCCTTGACGCGCGCCACCTGCAATCCACCGCGATGTACGGCATGGGGCCGGAGGCGATGCCTGTCGTGATCGCCATCGGCCTCGCGCTGCTCGCGATCGGCAATCTTATCGACGCGCTGCGCGGCAATCTGCCGGCGCGAGAGAGCGCCGATCCCGTGCCGGTGATCTTGATCCTCATCGGCCTGGCGCTGCTGATCGCCATCATCGGCTTCGGCGGCGGCTTCAACCTGGCGACCTCGGCGCTGTTCGTGACGACGTCGGCGGCGTTCGGGCGCCGCGCCATCCTGGTGGATTCTATCATCGCCCTCGTGATGTCGACGCTCATTTATCTCGCGTTTGACCGCCTGCTGACGCTGAGCCTTCCGGCCGGACCTCTGGAGCGACTGCTGTGATGGATACTTTTGCGGCGCTTGCCCACGGCATGGCCGTCGCCGTCCAGCCGATGAATTTGCTTTACGCGCTGATCGGCGTGTTTCTCGGCACCGCCGTGGGCGTGCTGCCCGGCATCGGTCCGGCCTTGACGGTCGCACTGCTGCTGCCGGTCACCTACAAGCTCGATCCCGGCGGATCGCTGATCATGTTCGCCGGCATCTATTACGGCGGCATGTACGGCGGATCGACCACGGCGATCCTGATCAATACGCCCGGCGAAAGCGCCTCGATGGCGACCGCGCTCGAAGGCAACAAGATGGCCAAGGCGGGCCGCGGCGGGCCGGCGCTTGCGACCTCGGCGATCGGCTCCTTTGTCGCCGGCACCATCGCCACCATCGGTCTGGCGTTCCTGGCGCCTTGGCTGGTCGATTTCGCCGTGCGCTTTGGCCCCGAGGATTATTTTGCTTTGATGTGCGTCGCCTTCGTCACGGTGTCGGCGACATTCGGAGATTCTCCGATCCGCGGCCTGACCAGCCTGTTCATCGGCCTGACGCTCGGCCTCGTCGGCATCGACAAGTTGACCGGCCAGGCCCGGCTTGCGTTTGGCGTCCCCGAGCTGCTTGACGGCGTCGAGGTGACGACGCTTGCGGTGGGCCTGTTCGCGGTCGGCGAGGCGCTCTACGTCGCATCGCGCCGCCACCACAGCGAGGAGAAGCTCGAGCCGGTGCGCGGCTCGCTGTGGATGACGAAGGAAGACTGGAAGCGCTCGTGGAAGCCGTGGTTGCGCGGCACCATGTTCGGCTTCCCGATCGGCGCGCTACCCGCGGGCGGTGCAGAGATCCCGACCTTCCTGTCCTATTCGACCGAGAAGCGGCTGACGAAACATCCCGAAGAATTCGGCAAAGGCGCGATCGAGGGCGTGGCCGGACCGGAAGCCGCCAACAACGCCTCTGCCGCCGGCACCTTGGTGCCGCTGCTGACGCTGGGGCTGCCGACCTCGGCGACGGCCGCGATGATGCTGGCGGGATTCCAGCAATATGGCCTCAACCCGGGGCCGCTGCTGTTCGCCGAGCGGCCTGACCTCGTGTGGGGCCTGATCGCCAGCCTGTTCATCGCCAACATGATGCTGCTGGTGCTCAATTTGCCGCTGGTCGGCCTGTGGGTGCGGCTGCTCGCGATCCCACAGCCCTGGCTCTACGCCGGCATCCTCGTGTTCGCGACCATGGGCACCATCGCGGCAAAGCCGTCGGTCATCGAGCTGTCGATGCTGGCCGGCTTCGGCGTGCTCGGATTCCTGATGCGCCGGTTCGATTTTCCGATCGCGCCTGTCGTCGTCGGCCTGATCCTGGGCCCGATCGCCGAGAGCCAGTTGCGCAGAGCGCTGGCGATCAGCCTTGGCGATCCCATGACGCTGCTGCAAAGCCCGATCTCGGCGACACTGCTCGGCATCGCGCTGGTTGCGCTGTTGGCCCCCTTTGTGCTGAAGGGGATGGGACGCTTCAAGGCGAACGAGGACTAGCCGTCCCGACGCATTTGTCTTCTCGTGTCGCGTCCATTCGTGGGGAACTGTCATGCCTTCTGAGCTCCGTTCGCCCCGTCTCGCGGTTCTGATCGACGCCGACAATGCCTCGGCGAAGATCGCGGACGGCCTGTTCGAGGAGATTGCCAAGATCGGGGAGGCCAGCGTCCGCCGCATCTACGGCGACTTCTCCAACGCACGATCCAGGGGCTGGGCCGACATCCTGTCGAAGCACGCCATCATCCCGCAGCAGCAGTTCGCTTATACGACGGGAAAGAACGCCTCTGACATCACCCTGGTTATCGATGCGATGGACCTGCTTCACAGCGGCCGGTTCGACGGGTTTTGCCTGGTTTCGTCCGACAGCGACTTTACCCGCTTGGCTGCCCGCATCCGGGAGCAGGGCATCGACGTCTTCGGGTTCGGCGAGCAGAAGACGCCGGAAAGCTTCCGCCAGGCTTGCCGCAGATTCGTTTACACCGAGAACCTCCTCGCTGGATCAGCGAATACGCAGGACGCCACCTCGCGGGCGGCGCCGCTTCAGCCGCCCGATGCGGCCACACCCATCATCAAGAAGGTCATCACCCAGATGGAGAGCGAGGACGGCTGGGTCCCTCTCGGCGAGGTCGGCCGGCAGCTTGCCAACCTCGCATCCGATTTCGATCCGAGGACGTTCGGCTTCCGAAAGCTGAGCGACCTCGTACGGAAGACAAATTCCTTCGAGATTGACGAGCAAAAAGGGCGGTCGATGCGGATTCGGGTCAAACCCGCTGCCGCACCGATTTCGAGACCGCGGAACTCGCGCCGAAGGGCCGCAACGGCAGGCAGTTCGGCGCCTAAAGCGTAAGCAAGGCGTGCCGCCATATTTGAGCTTGCCCGGTCTGGCGCACGGCGTAACCATCGCAGGGCCGTACCGCCACGCGAGGGGTCCCGATGACCAAACTTGCCCGCTTTGCCGTCGAACCGCTGCATGCGATGACCCGGCGTCTGGCCGATGTGGCCTCCGCACGTCTCGCGCCCGACCTCGTTGTGACCGGCGCCCGGGTGCTCTCGACCTATTCGGAGCGCATCCAACCCGGTCGGGAGATCTGGATCACCGGCGGGCGCATCGCCGCGGTGAAGCCAGCGGGTACGGCGAAGAAGGCCTGGAGCGGTGTCGCGACTTACGACGCGGCCGGCGGCATCATCGCGCCGGGCCTGGTCGATCCGCACATCCACATCGAATCCTCGATGGTGACGGCCTGCGCTTATGCGGAGGCGGCGCTGCTGAACGGCACCACCACGATCTTTTGCGACAGCCACGAGATCGGCAACGTCATGGACGTCGCCGGCGTCGAGGCGATGCTGGAGGACGCGCGCGAGGCGCCGCTCTCGATCTTCCTGACGGTGCCGAGCACGGTGCCGGCGACCTCGGCGGAACTGGAGACCGCCGGCGGAGACCTCACACCGGACAAGATCGCCGGCCTGTTCGATCGTTGGCCGGAGGCTGTCGCGCTCGGCGAGAAGATGGACTTTGTGCCGGTGACGATGGGCGACGAGCGTAGTCACGCCATCCTCGCGGCCGCCTTGAAGCGGGGCCGTCCCGTCTCTGGTCACGTCTACGGCCGCGAATTTGTTGCGGCCTATGCGGCGAGCGGCGTGACCGACACCCATGAGGCGATTGATCGCGACATCGCCGACGATCTGCTCGACGCTGGCGTCTGGGTGTTCCTGCGCGGCGGGCCGCCGACGACGCCATGGCACTCGCTGCCGCAGGCGATCCGCACGGTCACCGAGCTCGGGGCCTCTCACAAGCGCACCGCCGTGTGCACCGACGACCGCGATGCCGACGATCTCCTGCTGTTCGGTCTGGATTGGGTGGTGCGCGAAGCCGTGAAAGCCGGCATGTCGCCGGAACAGGCCTGGTCGATGGGCTCGCTGCATGGCGCAACCCGCTTCGGCATGGATGGCGATATCGGCGGGCTCGGCGGCGGACGCCGGGCCGATCTCGTGCTGATGGACGATCAGCTCAGGCCCCAATGTACCTGGTATGGCGGCGAGCTCGTGGTCGAGCATGGCAAGATCACGCCGCTTCTCGATCAGGCGCTGTCGCAGCGCTATCAATATCCGAAGGCTGCTTACGCCACCGTCAAACTGCCGGAGACGATGAAGCTGACGCCGGAGCTGCCGGCGACGGCCTGCACCGTCAATGCGATCAAGACCGCGCTGCCGGGCATTACGCTGATCCACGAGAAGGTCGCGATCGAGCCGGCAAAGGACTGGCCGTCGCTGTTCGCGCGGTACGGCCTCTGCTTCGTCACGGTGGTCGAGCGTCACGGCAAATCCGCGGGCAACGTTGCCCACGGCCTGCTGAAGGATTTTGGCCTCAAGCGCGGCGCAGTCGCCTCCAGCGTCGGGCACGACAGCCATAACATCATCGTCGCGGGCACCAACGAGGGCGATATGCATGCGGCAATATCAGCCATCAAAGCGCAACAGGGTGGTGTCTGCGTCGTCGCCGACGGCAAGGTGAGGGCGCTGGTCCCGCTGCCGATCGCGGGGCTCCTGTCCGACAAGCGCGTCACCGAAGTGGCCCAAGAGGTCAAGGCGCTGAAGAAGGAATGGGCCGAGGCCGGCTGCACCATCCCCTACATGGGTTTCAATTTGATTCCGCTATCGGTCATTCCGGAAATCCGCATCACCGACAAGGGCCTCGTGCTGGTGCCACAGATGGAGCTGGCGCCTCTGTTCGAGTAATCATCTTTCACGTGTATCTCGATCTAACCGATTGAGGCCGCCGCGTTTTTCCTGCGGCTGCCGCATCGTGGAAAATAAAATCGATCTCGTTGAGATCGCATGCCGCGCGCCCGATGATCTCGCTCGCTGACGCAACTTGAGCGAGGTCCGATATGGCGAAGATGCGAGCTATCGATGCTGCCGTGCGAATTCTTGAGAGAGAGGGCATCTCCACTGCCTTCGGGGTTCCCGGGGCCGCGATCAATCCGCTTTACTCGGCGCTGAAGAAGCGCGGCTCGATCCGCCACATTTTGGCACGCCACGTGGAGGGCGCTTCGCACATGGCGGAGGGCTACACCCGCGCCAAGGCCGGCAATATCGGCGTCTGCATTGGAACCTCGGGGCCGGCCGGCACCGACATGATCACCGGCCTCTATTCGGCGATCGCCGATTCCATTCCGATCCTCTGCATCACCGGGCAGGCGCCGCGCGCACGGCTCTACAAGGAGGATTTCCAGGCGGTCGACATCGAGTCGATTGCAAAGCCTGTGACCAAATGGGCGGTGACGGTGCGCGAGCCGGCGCTGGTGCCGCGTGTGTTCAGCCAGGCTTTTCACGTGATGCGCTCGGGCCGACCGGGGCCGGTGCTGATCGACATGCCGCTCGACGTGCAGCTCGCCGAAATCGAGTTCGACGACGAGACCTATGAGCCGTTGCCGGTCTACAAGCCGGCCGCGACGCGCAAGCAGGTCGAGAAGGCGCTGGAGATGCTCAATGCTGCCGAGCGTCCGCTGATCGTCGCGGGTGGCGGCATCATCAATGCCGACGCTTCGGACCTGCTGGTGGAATTCGCCGAGATCGCCAATGTGCCTGTCGTGCCGACCCTGATGGGGTGGGGCGCGATCCCCGACGATCACGTGCTGATGGCCGGCATGGTGGGTCTCCAGACCAGCCACCGCTACGGCAACGCCACCATGCTCGAATCCGACTTCGTGCTCGGTATCGGCAATCGCTGGGCCAACCGTCATACCGGCTCGGTCGAGACCTACACCAAGGGTCGCATCTTCGTGCATGTCGACATCGAGCCGACCCAGATCGGGCGCGTGTTCAATCCCGATCTCGGCATCGTCTCGGATGCGAAAGCCGCGCTCGAGCTGTTCGTCACCGTCGCCAGGGAGTGGCGGCGCTCGGGCAAGCTCCGCGAGCGCCAGGCGTGGCCCGCTGCCTGCCGAGATCGCAAGAAGACGATGCTGCGCAAGAGCCATTTCGAGAACGTCCCGATCAAGCCGCAGCGTGTCTACGAGGAGATGAACAAGGCGTTCGGTCGCGACACCACTTATGTCACCGTGATCGGCCTGTCGCAGATCGCCGGCGCGCAGTTTCTCGGTGTTTACAAGCCGCGCAACTGGATCAATGCCGGGCAGGCAGGGCCGCTCGGCTGGACGCTGCCCGCCGCGCTCGGCGTGCGTGCCGCGTGCCCGGATCGTGAGATCGTCGCGCTCTCAGGCGATTACGACTTCCAGTTCCTGATCGAGGAGCTCGCGGTCGGGGCGCAATTCAATCTGCCCTACATCCACGTCGTCGTGAACAACTCCTATCTCGGCCTGATCCGCCAGGCACAGCGCGGCTTCGACATGGACTATCACGTCCAGCTCTCGTTCGAGAACGTCAATGCGCCCGAGCTCAATGGATACGGCGTCGACCACGTCGCAGTCGCCGAAGGCCTCGGCTGCAAGGCCATCCGCGTCACCGACCCCAAGGATACGCAGGCGGCGTTCGCCACCGCGCGCGAATTGATGGCCAGGCACCGCGTGCCCGTGGTGGTCGAGTTCATCCTCGAACGCGTCACCAATATCGCGATGGGCACCGAGATCGACAACATCGTCGAGTTCGAGGAGGTGCTGGACCTTCCGCTCGACGAGGTCGCAACCACACGCGTGTTGCAGCCGGCGGAATAGGGGACCGTATCATGCCGAAATTTGCCGCCAACCTCACCATGCTCTTCAACGAGATGCCGTTCCTCGAGCGCTTCACGGCGGCGAAGGCCGCGGGCTTTGCCGGGGTCGAGTATCTCTTTCCCTACGACTTCGACAAGGCGCAGCTGCGCGAGCAGCTCGAGGCCTATGGGCTGAAGCAGGTTCTGCACAATCTCCCCGCAGGCAACTGGGCGGCAGGCGAGCGTGGCATCGCGATCCTGCCCGATCGCACCGCCGAATTTCGCGACGGCGTATTCCGCGCCATCGACTATGCCAAGGCGCTCGATTGCGAGCAGCTCAACTGTCTCGTCGGCATCGCGCCTGCTGACGCCGATCCGCGCGAGCTTCAGGAGACCCTGGTCGGCAATCTGCGCTTTGCGGCTTCGACGCTGGCGCGGGAGAACATCAAGCTTCTGGTCGAGCCGATCAACACGCTCGACATTCCCGGCTTCTTCCTCAACGGCACCGAGCAGGCGGTGCAGCTGACCTCGGACGTGCGGTCGAACAACCTCTTCATCCAGTACGACATCTACCACATGCAGATCATGGAGGGCGATCTGGCCCGCACCATGCAGGAATATCTGCCGCAGATTGCTCATATCCAGCTCGCCGACAATCCCGGCCGCCACGAGCCCGGCACCGGCGAGATCAACTATCCCTTCCTGTTCCGGCATCTCGACGCGATCGGCTATCGTGGCTGGGTCGGCTGCGAATACAAGCCGCGCACCACGACGCTGGAAGGGCTCTCGTGGCACGCAGCGCGGACATTCGAGACGTAGAGGACATGTCACGCTCGCGGTGCGCTCCCTCTCCCGCGCGCGGGAGAGGTGCACCGAGCGCGTGGATGGAATTTTGCGAAGACAACTGAGAGAAACCAGACATGATCGACATCGGCTTCATCGGACTTGGCACCATGGGACGGCCGATGGCCGGCCATCTTCTTGGCGCGGGCCATCGTGTTTTCCTGCACGACGTCGCGCCCGTTGCGCCGGAGCTGATCGCGGCCGGCGGCATTGCCTGCAAATCCGGCAAAGCGGTTGCGGAGGAGGCGGACGCGGTCATCATCATGGTGCCTGATACCCCGCATGTGGAGGCGGTGCTGTTCGGCAAGGACGGTGTCGCGAGCGGCATCTCCAAGGGCAAGATCGTCGTCGACATGAGCTCGATCTCGCCGCTGGCGACGAAGGAGTTCGCAAAGAAGATCGAGGCGCTGGGGGCTGACTATCTCGACGCGCCGGTGTCGGGTGGAGAGGTTGGCGCCAAGGCGGCGAGCCTCACCATCATGGTCGGCGGCCCGGAGCGGGCCTACAACACCATGAAACCGGCCTTCGACAAGATGGGCAAGAACGTCACCCGCGTCGGCGCCAATGGCGACGGCCAGACGACGAAGGTTGCCAACCAGATCATCGTCGCGCTGACGATCGAAGCAGTGAGCGAGGCGCTCCTGTTTGCATCGAAGGCCGGAGCCGATCCGGCGCTGGTGCGGCAGGCGCTGATGGGCGGTTTTGCCTCCTCGCGGATTCTCGAGGTCCACGGCGAGCGCATGGTGAAGCGCAATTTCGATCCCGGCTTCCGCATCGAGCTGCACCAGAAGGATCTCAACCTCGCGCTGGAAGGCGCGCGTGCGCTCGGCCTCTCGCTGCCGAGCACGGCGGTGGCGCAGCAATTGTTCTCGTCCTGCACCGCCCATGGCGGCAAGGCATGGGATCATTCGGCGATGGTGCGCGCGCTGGAACTGATGGCGGGTCACCAGATCACCGCAGCCTGAACTGTTACGCGGTAACAGTCTCCGGATCCTGTGTGTCTTTCGCCGCAGGGGAACTGGAACAATGGTCTCGCCCCGCGGTTGAAGGCGCATATCAATTATTGGAGTCTCAAGTCATGAAAACCCGTTTTGCGATTACGTTGGCTGCCGCGTCGCTGCTGGCGTCGAGCGCAGCCTTTGCTCAGTCGACGACCGAACAGGGCGCCAGGGATGGCGCGCGTGCGGGCGGCGACATCGGTGGCCCGGTCGGCGCGATGGTCGGCGGCACCGTTGGTGCGGCCGTCGGCGCGGGTCTCGAAATTCCGAATGCGATTCTCGGCGGAATCCCGCGAAGTGACTCGGTTGTCGTGGAGGAGCGCGTCGTGGTCGGCGAGCCGCTGCCTCCGACCGTCGTGCTGCGCCCGGTGCCTAACTACACCGAGTATCGCTATGCGGTCGTGAACGACCGCCGCGTGATCGTCGAGCCGCGCACCCGCCGCGTCGTGAAGATCATCGACTGATCGGCAGCAAACGTTAAGAGTTGAGAATAGGGGCCCTGCGGAATGTCACTCCGCGGGGCCTTCGCTTGTCGCGGCGGTGCCCGTGCGAAGGCGCGTGAGCAGCCAATCGACCCCGGCCGCGAGCGCAAAGCCCATGCAGGCGGTGAGCGCGTCGACCAGAAAATCCTCCAGCCGGGCGTGGCGTCCGGGTGCCCAAAACTGCATCAGCTCCAGCACGCCGATCAGGGCGACCGCAGCCGCTGCGCTCAGCACGCGCCGGCGCGGATAGGCGAGGCCAAAGGCCAATCCCACCAGGATGAAGGCAAGCGCATGTTCGCCGTCCTGGCCGAGGCCGGAATAGGGTCGCAAACCGGGGGGGCCAAGGGTCGCGAAGGTCACTGCGGCGGCGAGCAACCAGGCAATGAATCGAACTAAAATAGACATGCATTGCGCTTAGCACGGATCGGCAGTGGACCGGTACCGTCCTTCCATCAGATCGCCGTGTAGTTAATGTCGGAAAATTAAAGTGGCTCGCGCACGCCGAGCCCGTGCATGAAGCGTTCCCGGATCTGCACGGGATCGCGCCTCGTGGCGCCAACGCCGGGCTTGTCGTCGATACGGACCGCGATCAGGCTCGGCTCGGTGGCCGACATCGCCGCTTCGACCAGGCGTTCGAAATCCTCCTCGTCCGCCGCCCAGGCGCTGCTGGAAAGGCCGGAGCCGACGGCAATGGCAACGATGTCGGCGACACTTGCCGCAGGTGTCGGCTGTGCGCCGGTGATTTGGTAGATGCCATTGTCCATCACGACCATGATGAGGTTCCTCGGCTTCAGGCTCGCAATCGTCGAGAGCGCGCCGAGCTGCATCAACAGCGAGCCATCGCCTTCGAGCGCGAAGACGCGGCGGTCGGGCTGCGCCAGCGCGACCCCGAGCGCGATCGGAAAGGCGAGCCCCATGCTGCCCAGCATGTAGAAATTCTGCGGGCGGTGGCCGGCGGCCCAGAGGTCGAAATTGGTGTTGCCGATGCCGCCGATCACGGCTTCCTCGTGCTTCAGCTTTCCAATCAGGCGTGAGGTCACGTCGAAGCGGTTCATCACCTTGGTGTTGCCAGTGTTCATGTCGGTATTCATTTTGGCCGACCTCACTTGTCGAAGGTCTTGCCGCCGGTGAGCAGCGGGTTGAGGATCAGCGCCACGGGCGCCTGCGTGGTGACGGCCTGCTTGATCGAGCGGTCGGCAATGAATTCGAGCTCGTCGAGCCGGGTGATGGTGTGGTGTTCCAGAGCCAGCGAGTCCAGGACGGGCCGCATGGTGCGGCAGACCAGCGACTGCCCGTAGTTGAACTCGCCGAGCGTGCCGCGCTCGGAGACGAACATGATCAGCGGGATCTGATAGGGCACCGCCAGCGAGGCAAGGACGTTGGCGAGCGTGGCAAAGCCGGAGGTCTGCATCAGCACCGCGCCGCGCCGTCCGCCCATCCAGGCGCCCGAAACGATGCCGACCGCCTCCTCTTCGCGGGCGGTGGCGAAAGCGGTGAAGAAGGGATCGGCATGCAGGTTCTTGATCAGAGGGGTCAGCACGCGATCGGGCACGTAGGGGATGAGGCTGATCTCGTTCCGTTTCAGGGTCTGCAGGACGATGTCGTGCCAGCTGTTATCGCCCGCCGCCGGCGTCGCCTGCCGTTCCGCAATCGCCATCGCGTCCTCCCTGCAGCCGCGCATGCTTCTTGGGTCTGGCCGTCGCGGCGATCGGCCGAACTTGACGGAGCGGGCGGGATTGTCAACATGTCCGGGCCGCACCGTGATCTGCGCGGAACAGCCTGTCGTGGCCGGCGCCGCCATGTCATAAGCGGCGACAACGAAAAACGGGAGGGGGCACGGACGGGCGCGCATTGCGCTGACCCTTGCGGATCTCCCTCGATAGCCGGAAGGGTCCTGATGTCCGTCAACAGCAAGCGCGTCTTCTACGTCAAATATCTGGCCAATCCGATCTATATCGACATCCTGAAGGCGCGGCCTGACGTCCGGCTCGATCGCATCGAGAACGAGAGTCCGGAGGACTTCTACGCGCCGATCCTGAGCGCGGCGCATGTCTATCAGATCGGCGCCGCCCGGGACGAGCTCGCCCCCCATTTCCATGTCGATGCCGCCCTGCTGAAGCGTACGCCGAACCTGCTGCTGGTCTCAAGCAACGGCGCGGGCTTCGATCCAGTCGATGTCGAGGCCTGCACCGATGCGGGCGTGCTGGTCGTCAACCAGTCCGGCGGCAATGCTCATTCGGTCGCCGAGCACGCGCTGGCGATGATGCTGACGCTGTCCAAGCGCATCATCCAGTCCGATCGCCGCCTGCGCCGCGAGCGCGACGTCAACCGCAACGATCTCGTCGGCAACGAGGTCGAGCACAAGACCGTCGGCATCATCGGCCTCGGCAATGTCGGCCGCCGCATCGCCGCGCTGTGCAAGGGCCTGCTCGGCATGAAGGTGCTGGCCTATGATCCGTATCTCACCGCCGAGGTGATGGCCGAGCGAGGCGGCGAGAAGGTCGAGCTCGACGAGCTGTTGCGCCGTGCCGATTTCGTCTCGATCTCCTGCCCGCTCGACAAGGGTAGCCGCAACATGATCAGCACGCGCGAGTTCGCGCTGATGCAGCCGCATGCGTATTTCATCACTACGGCGCGCGGCTTCATCCACGACGAAGATGCGCTGCTCCAGGCCCTGCGTGACAAGCGCATCGCGGGTGCCGGCCTCGACGTCTGGTCCAAGGAGCCGCCGCCGCCGGATCATCCGCTGCTCCAGTTCGACAACGTGCTGGCGAGCCCGCACACCGCGGGCGTGACCATCGAGGCGCGCCAGAACATGGGCCGCATTGCTGCCGAGCAGGTGCTGGACACGCTCGACGGCAAGCGCCCGCCGCGTATCATCAATCCCGAGGTCTGGCCGGCTTACGCGGCGCGGTTCAAGCAGGCGTTCGGGGTGATGCCGGGGTAAGGACAACCGAAGCGACGCGGGGCGAGAAATCGCCCTTCGGCTTTGATCCGCGTCAAAATCTCCTTTCCCCGAACGGCTTAAATGGGACTAGAGTGCTGCCGGGGCAGCAGGAGGTGCCATGGCTACTTATGTCGTCAGGTTCATGAAGAACGTGCTCGGCGAGTACGGTCGGCAGTGCGAGGTCTGTCAGGGCACGCTCGAGGTCGACGCCGCCGACGAGGACGAGGCCACGGAGCGGGCGAAGGCAAGGTTCTGCAAGGACCAGGCGTTGCATCACTGGTCGCTGCATGCCGACCGCATCCAGGTCAGACCGGCTGACTTTCCGTCCTGAGCTCTAGCGGCCCGCCGCCATGACGGGCGGAGGCGCCGTTGTCCCGGCGCCGAGCGAGCGCTGCACCATGACGGTGTCGGACCAGCGGCCGTGGCGATAGGCGACGCCGCAAAGCAAGCCTGCGCGCGCGAAGCCGAATTTTTCGTGCAGCGCCAGCGAGGGCGCATTGTCGGCGTCGATATAGCCGATCATCTGGCGGAAGCCGGCCGCCGCGCACGCGTCGACGAGCTCCTGGAGCAGCAGCCGTCCGATCCCGCGGCCAAGGTGCTCGTGATGGACGTAGATCGAATGCTTGGCCGTGTAGCGATAAGCCGGCCGCTTGCGGAATAGCACGGCATAGGCATAGCCCACGACCGCGCCACGATAGGTGGCAACCAGGTGCGGCAGCCGGGTCTGCTTCAGGTTCTTACGCCGGTCACGCAGGTCGTCCGGCTCGGGCGCGCCGGTTCCTTCGACGTCGCGGGGCACGCCATTGCGGACATGATAGCGGTAGATCGCCAGCATCGCCTCGACATCGGTGTGACGTGAGGGGCGGACCAGAACCTGTTCGTCACTCGCGCGCGCAGCTGTTTCGTTCATCGGCACCTACTCGGCAACGACGTAAGTATAGAGCCCGATGCGGCCGTTCGCATCGAGCTCCTTGTAGACGCCCTGGATTTCCACATCGAAGCCCGGAAAGGTGTTGAAGCAGGTCTCGAACATCTTGAGATAATCAATCATGGGCCTGGCGCGCTCGTTGAGCCTTTCGCCCGGCACGATGGTGGCTATGCCCGGTGGATAGACCACGAAGGGCGTGGTGGCGATACGGCCCGCGATCGCCTCGATCGGCAGATAGTCGACGTCATTGCGGAACAGGTAACGCGCGGCGTCGCGGGGCGACATCGCGATCTCGGGCATGTGTTCCGGCATGAATTGCCGCGCCTGGAGTGCGCTGACATCCGCGGCGCGGAAGAAGCGGTGCATCTCGCCGCAGAGGTCGCGCAGGCGCGCGCCGGCATAGCGCGCCTGTCGCCGCTGGCAAAACTCGGGGATGACGTCGGCGAGCAGCGCGTTGTCGTCGTGCAGCTTCTTGAACGCCACGAGGCCCGAGATCAGCGTGCCGGCCTTGCTGGCTTCGACGCCGGGCGTGAGCAGGAAGAGCAGGGAGTTGAGGTCGTTCTTCTCGGGAACGATGCGGTTCTCACGGAGATATTGCGCGACGACCGGTGCGGGGATGCCGTGCTCAGCATAGGCGCCGGTGGTGCGATCGAAGCCGGGCGTCAGCAGCGTCAGCTTGTTCGGGTCGGTCATGGCAAAGCCCTCGGTGAGGCCGGGGAAGCCATGCCAGGCGCTGTCGGGAGAGAGCTGCCACAACGCGGGATTGGTGGCGAGCTCGTCGGTGGAGAGAGTCTCCCAGGCGACGTTGTGCGCAGCGCCGGGGCGGCTGACATCGGGAATGGCGACGCGATCCGGAACAAACGGTTCGAAGAACCAGCGCCGCTCCGGATTCTGCTCCTTCTCCTCGAACTCCCGGCGCATCGCCCGCATCTTCTTGCGCAGCTCAATGCCGAGCCGGATCGTGTCGTCCCACAGCACTTCGCCGGAGCGGCCCTTCATCATCTGCGCGCCGACGTCCAGTGACGCAAAGAGTGGATAGAAGGGCGAGGTCGAAGCGTGCTGCATGAAACTCTCGTTGAAGCGGCGGTGTTCGACGCGCCGCTTCTGGCCGCGGATGTGGCGGTCCTTGATGTGGATCTGCGAAGCCTGCGAGAAGCTGGCGAGCTGCTTGTGGGTCGACTGCGTGGCGATGATGCCGGGCGCTTCCGGGGGAAGGTTGGAGAGGCCCATGGCAAAGCGGCCGGCATAGAGCGGATGGAACTTCATGAAGCCGGCCCAGGCCTCGTCGAAGAGGATGTATTCGCACAGATGGCCGATGCGTTTCAGGATCATCTCGGCGCTGTGGATCGTGCCGTCATAGGTGGATTGCTCGACCACGGCGACGCGGAACGGCCGTTCCTTGCGCCAGGCCTCCTTGTCCGTGATCAGCGGGTGGCTGCGGATCGCCTCGCGCAAGGCCTTCTCGTCGAGCATGTCCCAGCGCATCGGGCCGATCAGGCCCCAGGCGTTGCGGACGGTCGGGACGTAGACCGGGACGCCGCCGTTGATCATCAGCGCGCCGTGATGGGCGGCCTTGTGGTTGTTGCGGTCGAACAGCACGAGATCGCCGTCGGTGACGAGCGCGCCGAGCGCGACCTTGTTCGAGGTCGAGGTGCCGTTGAGCACGAAATAGGTCTTCTCCGCGCCGAAAATCTGTGCGGCTTCCTTCTGCGCCCTCAGCGCCGGCCCCTCATGGGTGAGGAGATCGCCGAGATCGAGCACGGAATTGTCGAGGTCGTCGCGGAACACGGACTCGCCGAGATGCTCGACGAACACGCGCCCGATCGGGCTTCGGTTGTAGAACACGCCGCCATTGTGGCCCGGGCAGGTCCAGAGCTGGTTGCCTTCCTCGGCATAGTCGACCAGCGCGCCGAAGAACGGCGTTTTCAGCGTCTCGGCGTATTGCTTCAGGCGGCTGATCAGATTCTTGGCGATGAAGGTCGGCGTCTCCTCGGACAGGAAGACGTAGCCGTCGATGAAATCGAGCACCTCGACCGGCAAATCCTCGAACCGCTTGCGGCGGATCAGGAGGATGATCGGGAAGTCGAGGCCGCGGCGCCGCATCAAGTTGATCAGCGCCGAGGTCTTGCCTTCCAGTCCCTTCTTGCCCCAGTCCACCACCATGCAGCCGATCGCGGCGTCGGTCTGCACCGCCACCTCGGCGTCCTCCAGCTTGCGGGCCCGGACCACCTCGAAGCCGGAGCGCTGGATCTCCTCGATGATCTGGTTGAAGCGGATGCCTTCGAGATCGTCGGCATCGAAAACAGGCGCGGCGAACAGGAAGTTGAAACGCTTGAAATAGTCCATGTCAGGTCCCGAATGTGGAGGAGACACAGCTCTCGGCACATTCGATGACAGTTGGATGACAACCCGAGTGCCGCGGGATTGTTCGAGTGTCTACGCCCTCAGTCCAGCAGCTTGTCCAGTGTGATCGGGAAGCGCCGGATGCGCTTGCCGGTGGCATGATAGACGGCGTTTGCGATCGCCGCAGGCACCCCGACGATTCCGATTTCGCCGAGACCCTTGACGCCGAGCTTGTTGATCCGGTCATCCGGCTCGTCGACGAAGATGACGTCGATGTCGTGAATGTCGGCATTCACGGGAATGTGGTACTCGGCGATGTTCGCGTTCATGATGCGGCCGAAGCGGTGGTCCATCACCGTCTCCTCGTGAAGCGCCATTCCGATGCCCCAGACCACGCCACCCATGATCTGGCTGCGGCCGGTCTTGGTATTCAGGATGCGCCCGGCTGCGATCGCGCTCACGACCCGCGTCACACGGATCACGCCGAGCTCTTCATCCACCTTGACCTCGGCGAAGACGGCGGAATGCGTGTTGCGCGCGTGCGACTTGTCCTCGGTGAACTGGTTGAGCATCTCCTTTTCGATCCGCTCGAGCTTGCTGTGGCGCATGATGTCCGAGATGGAGACGGCGGTCCCGTCCTTGCCGCTGCCGGCGAGCATGCCGTCGGCAAAGGTAATGCTGGCGGGATCGACGTCGGCAATTGGCGAACCCGGCATCGCCTTGGCGTGCCGAACGAGTTCCTGGCGGATCTCCTCGGCTGCTCCCAACACGGCGTGCGCGCTGGACGCCGCCATCCAGGATCCACCCTGGACAGGAGCTTGTGGCAAGGTCGAGTCGGCGAGCCTGACGCTGATGTTCTCGATCGGCAGGCCGAGGGCGTCGGCCGCGACCTGCGCCACGATGGTGTACGTGCCGGTGCCGATGTCGGACGCGGCGCAGGAGACCTCTGCATGGCCGTTGGCCGTCAGCACAATGCGGACTGCGACCGGCATCTGCAACGCCTCCCATACTCCCGTCGCCATACCCCAACCGACCAGTTCCTTGCCGTCTCGCATCGAGCGCGGCGCGGAATTCCGCCGGGCCCAGCCGAAGGCTTCAGCGCCGCGGGCGTAGCACTCGCGCAATTGCTTGCTGGTGTAGGGCAGGTCCCCGGTCTGGTCGCGGTCAGAATAGCACTTCAGACGCAGATCAACCGGGTCGAGCTTGAGTGCGACAGCCAATTCGTCCATCGCGCATTCGAGTGCGCAGACGCCCGTTGCCGCGCCCGGTGCACGCATGTCGCTGGGCGTGACGACGTCGAGGGGAACGAGCTTGTGGGAGGAGCGGCTGTTGGGGCTTTTGTAGAGCTGCTCCGCCCAGCCGGTATCGTTGCGCGAGAAATCCTCGTAGCGCGAGGTTACCGCAATCGCTTCGTGCGTGACCGCATCGAGCGTGCCGTCCGGCCTTGCACCGAGCGCAACGCGCTCGATCGTCATGGGACGATAGCCAAGGCCGTACATCTGCTGCCGGGTCAGCACGACACGCACAGGCCGCTTCAATGCGAGCGCGGCAAGTGTTGCCAGCACCACCTGGTGCTGTGGCCGAAGAGCGGAGCCGAAGGCGCCGCCGACATAGGGCGAGATCACGCGGATGTCGTCCGGCTTCTTTCCCAGAACGCCGCAGAGGAACTTCTGCACGTTCTGGACGCCTTGCGTCTTGTCGTAGACGGTGAGCCGGCCGCTGTCGTCCCAGACGGCCGTCGTTGCGAATAGCTCCATCGGATTGTGATGCTCGGTCGGAAGCAAATAGTCCGCTTCATGACGGACGGCCGCCTGCGTCATTGCCGCTTCGGCATCACCGCGCGGCTTGTGCGGCTGCTCGACTTCGGAAGCCCTGCCGCGTTCGGATTCGAGATCGGTCGCAAACGCCTCCTGCTCGTACTCGACGCGAACGCGCGTTGCCGCGAATTTGGCGGTCTCCCAATCCTCGGCGACGACGAGCGCGATCGGCTGGCCGTTGAACTTGATCCTGTCGTCGTAGAGCGGACGGAAAGGCGAGCCCTTCTCCGGCGCCACCTCGTCTTTCCAGGCTTCGTCCTTATCGGCGAGGGGCGGGCGATTCGCATGGGTCAGCACGTTGACCACACCCTTGACCTTCAGCGCCTCGCTCGTGTCGAGGTGGGCGATGCGCCCGCGCGGAATGGTTGCCTCGACTACAAACCCATGAAGCAGACGGTCTGCCTCGAATTCTCCGGCATACTTCGCGGCTCCGGTGACCTTGGCACGGCCGTCGACGCGCGACGTTGGTGTTCCGACATAGGCGTTCATCGGTGCCTCACGCGATCTTCTTGTGAGCTTGGGATTGCGGCGTGGCGTTCGTGGCCTGCATCAGAGCCCGCACGACGGCTCGGCGCGCCAGCTCGATCTTGAATCCATTGTGTGAACCGGCGGTTGCTCCCTGCAGCAACAGATCGGCGGCGTGCCCGAAATGATCCGGTGTCGCGGCCTGGCCGCGCAACGCCGCTTCGGCCTCGAGACTTCGCCAAGGCTTGTGAGCGACGCCGCCGAGGGCAAGGCGCGCTTCGCTGATCGCGTTGCCCTCCAGTTCGAGCGCCACTGCAACCGAGACCAGGGCGAAAGCGTAGGACAGCCGGTCGCGGATCTTCAGATAGCTGTAGTTCTGGGTAAAGCTGTGCGGCGGCAGTTCGATGGCAGTGATGATCTCACCTCTGCCCAGAATCGTATCGAGATGAGGCTTGTCGTCCGGAAGCCGATGGAAATCCGTCAGCGCAACGGTGCGCGCGTCCACGGGACCGGCGATGTGCACGAGCGCGCCGAGCGCGGCCAGCGCCACGCTCATATCGGATGGATTGGTCGCGATGCAGGACTTGCTGGCACCGAGGATAGCGTGGTTGCGGTTGAGCCCGTCGAGTGCCGAGCAGCCCGTGCCGGGGCTTCGCTTGTTGCAGGGCGTCGTGGTGTCATAGAAGTAGGCGCAGCGCGTTCGCTGCATCAGGTTTCCACCGACCGAAGCCATGTTACGCAGCTGCGCGGAGGCGCCGGCGAGGATGGCGCTGGCGAGCAGGGGGTAGCGCTGCTCGATCAGCGGGTGGTAGGCGAGGTCCGAATTCGTCACCAAGGCGCCGATACGCAGGCCGCCATCGGCGGCCTCCTCGATGCCGCGAAGCGGCAGGCGGGAAATGTCGATCAGGCGAGAAGGCCGTTCGACGTTCTCCTTCATCAGGTCGATCAGGTTGGTGCCGCCGGCAATGAGCTTTGCGCTCGGATCGGTGGAGAGCAGGCGAATGGCATCAGCGACGTCGCTTGCGCGGGAGTATTGGAAGTTGTTCATGATCGGCTCATGGCCTGCTCGATCGCAGCGACGATGTTGGGGTAAGCACCGCAGCGGCAGAGATTTCCGCTCATCAATTCCCGGATCTCGTCGGCGTCGCGTGCCCGGCCTTCGGCCAACAGGCCCGCAGCAGAACAAATCTGTCCCGGCGTGCAATAGCCGCACTGAAACGCATCATGATCGATGAAGGCCTGCTGCAGGGGATGCAGCGTGCCGTCCTTACCCAGGCCTTCGATCGTCGTGATCTCGGCGCCATCCTTCATGACGGCGAGCGTCAGGCAGGAATTGACCCGTCTTCCGTCGACCAGCACGGTGCAGGCGCCGCATTGGCCGTGATCGCAGCCCTTCTTGGTGCCGGTCAACGCCAGCCGGTCACGCAGGGCATCCAGAAGCGTGGTCCACGGCGCGACTTCGAGTGTGCGCTTGGTCCCATTGACGAGGAGGCTGATTGGAATGCGTTCGAGGGGCTGATCGGTCATATCGGCCATATTCGTTTCCCTGCGGAGGGGCCGAGCTGCGCGAGTTTGCATGCAGACAAGAGGATGCGTTGCCGCCGCTGGCCAATAGCGCCCAACGGATGACGGGATGCTTGGTTCCCACCGGTGCTCGGATCGCCCGGACGAGATCAGCGCTTGGTGTCGGCGAACACCACGGTCGGCACAGCGCGGCTCACGACCTCGCGCAGCGCGAAACTGGATTGCACGCGGGCGACGCGGGGCAGCCGCGACAGTTCGGTGCGATGGATGCGCTCGAAATCCTGGATGTCGCGGGCGAGCACGATCAGGATGTAGTCGTCAGTGCCCGACATCAGGAAGCAGCGCACGACGGAGGGGCATTTCACCACCTCGGCCTCGAATGCCTTCAGTGCGTCGTCGCTCTGGCTTTCCAGCGCGATCCGCACCAGCACCGTCGTGGTGAGGCCGAACTTCGCGAGGTCGAGCGCAGCCTGATAGGCCTGAATGTAGCCGTCGTCCTCCAGTGCCTTCTGCCGCCGAGCCATTGCGGTGCTCGATAGCCCGACCTTGCTGGCAAGCTCGGTGTGGCTGGCCCGCGCATTGGTGGTGAGTTCCGCGAGGATGGCGAGGTCTTTCCGGTCGAGGGCCAAGGTTTCGATTCCAGCGTGAAAGGAGGTTTCCGCGCCGGAAACCGGCGCGCAGCCTTTGAACCTAGCGGATATTTGCATGAAACCAAACCGCCGCCATCGCTACGATGATGAGTGGAATCAATGCTTTGGAGGAGCAGAAGATGCGCGTCGGTGTTCCCAGGGAAATTAAGGTGCAGGAATATCGCGTCGGACTCACTCCCGGCGCGGTCCGTGAATATGTCGCCGCCGGGCACCAGGTCACGGTAGAAACCGGCGCCGGCAGCGGCATCGGCGCATCGGATGAGGTCTATCGGCGGGCAGGGGCCGCGATCGCCGAAAGCGCCCGCGATATCTTCGTCAAGTCCGACATGATCGTGAAGGTGAAGGAGCCTCAGAAAAGCGAATGGGCGCAGCTCCGGGAAGGCCAGATCCTGTTCACCTATCTCCATCTCGCGCCGGACCCGGAGCAAGCCAAGGGCCTGCTCGCCTCCGGCTGCACTGCGATCGCCTATGAGACCGTCACGGATGCGAGTGGCCACCTCCCGCTGCTCGCGCCGATGAGCGAAGTCGCCGGCCGCATCGCCATCGAGGCTGCCGGCGCCGCGCTCAGGCGATCGGCGGGCGGGCGCGGGCTGCTGCTCGGCGGGGTGCCGGGCGTACAACCGGCGCGGGTGGTCGTGCTGGGCGGCGGGGTGGTCGGAACGCAGGCGGCGCGCATGGCAGCAGGGCTCGGCGCCGAGGTCACGGTGATCGACCGCTCCATTCCTCGCCTGCGCCAGCTGGACGATCTATTTGCCGGGCGCGTGCGCACCCGCTTCTCGACGATCGAGTCGGTCGAGGAGGAGGTGTTCGCCGCCGACGTCGTGATCGGCGCGGTGCTGGTGCCGGGCGCAAGTGCGCCGAAGCTGGTCACCCGCGCGATGTTGTCATCGATGCGTCCGGGCGCCGTGCTGGTCGACGTCGCTATCGACCAGGGCGGCTGTTTCGAGACCTCGCATCCGACCACGCATAGCGATCCGACCTACGAAGTCGACGGCATCGTGCATTATTGCGTCGCCAACATGCCGGGCGCGGTGCCGGTGACGTCGAGCCAGGCGCTGAACAACGCCACGCTGCCGTTCGGCCTGATGCTCGCGGGCAAAGGCTTTGCCGCGGCGCTGGAAAATCCGCATCTGCGCAACGGACTCAACGTGCATCGCGGCCGGATCACGAACAAGGCGGTGGCGGAAAGCCTGGGCCTGGAGTTCGCTCCGGTCGAGAGCGGTCTGGCGGCGTAGTTTTTCTTCCCTTCTCCCCCTTGTGGGAGAAGGTGGCGCGAAGCGCCGGATGAGGGGTTTGCTCCGCGTCCAACACCGTTCGCAAGGACCTCTCACGCGGCTTTGCTGTCGCGAAGCCACCCTCTCCCACAAGGGAGAGGGTGCACTACCGCTGCGGCGCCAGCATTCTACGCCTTCGTCAGCCTGTACTGCCGCAGATCCGGATCATGCGTCATGCGCCAGTAATCCACGAAGCGCCATGGCATCGCCGAGAACACGCGACCGCTGGAATTGCGGTAGTAGGTGCTCATGCCCTTGTGGGTCCAGATCATCGCCTCGTGCTCGGCGTCGACCTTGCGGACGTAGTCGTCGAGCACGTCCGGACGGACGTCGACGGCGGCGACGTCGTGCTCGATCATATCGGCGAGGCAGGCCGAGATGTAGCGGCTCTGGCATTCCGACTGGAAGATGACGCTGCCGCCATGCGCGGGACCGGAGTTCGGCCCAAGCATGCAGAAGAAGTTCGGAAAGCCCGGCACGGTGAGGCCGAGATACGCGGTCGGATTGTCGTTTGCCCAGGCTTCGCGCAAGTTCCTGCCGTCGCGGCCGCTGATGTTGAGGCGCGCGGCCATTTCCGTGACCTTGAAGCCGGTGGCAACCACGATGATGTCGGCGGGCCGGTGCTTGCCATCGGCGGTGACGACGCCGCTCTCGTCGAAACGATCGATCGCATCGGTGACCAGTTCGACATTTGGCCGGGTCAACGTCCTGTACCAGTTGTTGTCGAGCAGTATGCGCTTGCCGTAGGGCGGATAGGTCGGCACGCATTTTTCGATCAGATCGGGCCGGTCCATCAACTCGGAGAGGATGAAATCGGTGAGTTCCTGGCGGTGCCGGTCATTGCCCTTGTTGACGGCGCGCTCGGGATGCGGCCAGGCGGGGTCCTTGCGCAGGAAAGGCAACAGGCCGTCGCCGTAGCGCCAGAACATATTGAAGCGATACCACTGCACATAGAACGGCAGGTGCGCCAGCAGCCAGCGCGCGCCCTCGCTGATCGGATCGGAATAGCCCTTCACCGGCCGCGCCCATTGCGCGCTGCGCTGATAGACCGTGACGGAGGCGACACGGCCGGCGATCGACGGCACCAGCTGCATCGAGGTCGCGCCGGTGCCGATCACCGCGACATGCTTGCCGTCAAGCTCGATGTCGTCCGACCACAGCGCCGAATGCAGCATCGTTCCCTTGAAACTGTCCTCGCCCTTGAACTGTGCGCGGGAGGGATCGTTGAGCTGGCCGATGGCCGACACCAGCGCGGTGGACTCGAAAATCTCTTCGCCGTCCTTCGTTTTCAGCGTCGAGATCCAGCGCCGCTTGCCTTCGTCCCAGCGCGATGAGGTTAGCTCGGTGTTGACGCGCAGATGCTTGCGGATGCCGTATTGGTCGGCGACCTTCTTGAGATAGCCGAGCAACTCCTCGCGCTGGCAGAAGTAGCGTGTCCATGCGTTGCCGGAGCCGAACGAGTAGGAATAGGAATGGTTCGGCGTGTCGACACCGCAGCCGGGATAGCGGTTGATCCACCAGGTGCCGCCGAGTTCGTCATTCTTCTCGACGATAGTATAGGGAATGCCGAGATGGCCGAGCGCGACGCCGAGCGCGATGGCGCAGACGCCGGCGCCGACGATGAGCACATGCTGGTCCGCGAGCTTTTCGTCCGACGGACGCTTGGTCCAGCGCGCCTGCCGCGCCACAAAGCCCATCTCCTCGCGCATCAGCGGGGCGTATTCAGGCGCGACGTTCTCGCCGAGGCAGGCGCGCATCATCTTCAGCAGCAGCTCTTCGCCGGGATCGGCGATGACAGGCTTCGGCGTACCATTGGCAAATAGCTTGACGACCGCGGCGCGGATCTCGTCCTGAATGTCCCGGGGCACGCCGGCCTCAGGATCTGGGATGAGGCGGATGTCGCGCTTGGGCAAGTAGGGCGGCGCGAGCCATTTCTCGTCGCCGGTCATGTGCACCAGCACCATCAGGAGACAGCGGATGTCGCCTTCGGCGATAGCTGAGGTGAGGTCGAGCGGCTGTTGTGGAGATGCGATATTCATGGCGTGTCCTGATCTCCGGAGGCAGTGAAGAGGCCGCGCGTCATCAGCTTGCGATAGGCGGAGATGACGTGGTCGGGCACGGCGGTGACGACGCCTTCCGAATAGGAGTAGCGCCGGCTGAGATAGCCGCGCGAGCCCATCAGCATGTGGACGATCGCCTCGAATTCTTCGTCGTCGTAATCCTCGATCGCGCCGGCAAGGCGAGCCCGACGCAGGATGCGGACATAAGCAGTCGCGATGTTGTCGAGATGTTTCTGGTAGCCGATCGGCGCAAAGAACTCGGCTTCGTTGAGGATGCGGAGGAATTCCGGGACCTCGCGGATGAAGTCGAAGAAGGCGGCGAAGCGCTCGATCTCCTGCCGAGCCGCGTGCGCGGTGCCGGTGCGGGCGCGGATGAACTCGACCATGTCGAGGCCGATTTTGGGTAGCAGCTGGTCGAGCAACTCCTGCCGGTTCTCGAAATGATTGTAGAAAGTGCCTTGCGCCACGCCGGCCTGCTCCGTGATGCGCGCGACCGAGGCTTCGGCATATCCATGCTTGCCGACCACCTTGGTGGCAGCCTCGAAGATCTTCTGCTTGGTCCAGGCGTTGCGCTCGATACGGTTGAGCTTTGTGACCTTCGCGGTGGCTGGTCCTTGATTCATGCCACGGTCTCCAGTTCGGCGCGCAGCACGCGCTTGAGAATTTTTCCGGATGGGTTACGCGGGAGGCTGTCGCGAAGGATCAGCTCTTTCGGCACCTTGAAGCTTGCGAGGCGCGCCCGGCAATGCTCGGTGAGAGCAGGGAGCTCCAGCGCGGCGCCTTCCGCCAAGACAATGATGGCAACCGGCCGCTCGCCCCAGCGTGCGTCGCGCAGGCCGATCACCGCGACTTCGCGCACCTCGGGCAATTCATAGATGACGCGCTCGACCTCGGAGGAGGCGATGTTCTCGCCGCCGGAGATGATCATGTCCTTCTTGCGGTCGGTCAGGTACAGGAACCCTTCCTCGTCGAGATAGCCGATATCACCGCTGCGAAACCAGTCGCCGAAGAAGGTCGATGCCGTCTTCTGCGGGTCGTTCCAGTAGCCGCGCGTGATCTTCGGTCCGCGTAGGCAGATCTCGCCGTTGACGTTGGGCGGCAGCGTCTTGCCGTCCTCGTCGCGGATCTGGATCTCGACGTGGGCGATGGCGCGCCCGGTCGAGCCGATCTTCTCGATCTCGCGGCCCGCGTCCATGAAGGTGTCACCGCCCACGGTTTCGGTGAGGCCATAGGCATCGATATAGCGCGCGTTTCGGAAATAGTCGGAGAAGGCGCGGATGCGCATCTCCGGCGTCTTCTCGCCGCCGCCGACCGCCCATTGCAGGCTGGAGACGTCGTAGCGGTCGCGCGTCGGGCAGGTCAGCATCGCCGTGGTCATCACAGGGGCAAACCAGGCTGCGTTGAGCTTGTCCTCGGCGATGGCAGAAAGCGCCGTCTCCGGTTCGAAATTGCGCTCGATGCGAATGAACCCGCCATGCCAGAGCACGGCGATGCCGGGCAGATCGAGCGCGCCGACGTGATAGAGCGGACCGACCACGAGCAGCCGCGTGTCGGCACCGAGGCCGAGCGCGATCGTTTGATCCGCGGACTTCCAGTAGAAATTGTCGTAGGTGAGCATCACGCCCTTGGGGCGGTCCGTCGTGCCCGAGGTGTACATCAGCCGCATCAGGTCGGATGGCGCGCGGACATGCATGGGCGCGGCCGGCGTGTCGCCCGCCAGATGCGTGACGCTCTGCTGCGCAGTCTCGTCGAGCACGACAATCCTTGCGCCCACCGCGTTCGCGGCGAGTTCTTCATCGGCGATCAACAGCCGCGCGCCGGCATTGCCGGCGATGTAGCCGACCTCGTCGCGGGACAAGCGAAAGTTGATCGGCAGGAACACCGCGCCGAGATGGCTGGTCGCGAAGACGAGCTCGAGGAACGCCGCGCTGTTCTTCATCAGCACCGCGACGACGTCGCCGTCGCGGATGCCCTGCGCGGCGAGCCAGCCGGCGGCCTGGCGGACGCGCGCATCGAAGACCGCGTAGGAAATCTCTTCGCCGCGATATTTCAGCGCAGGCCGCTCCGGCGTGCGCCGGGCATGAAAGGCGATGAAGCTCGACAGGTTGATCATTGCGCGTGTTTTGAGCCGTTTGGCGGCTTCATTCCACCTTCGATGAATTCTGACTCGTAATTCATCTTTGGCTTGACGTCACCCCCTATGCTCTGAAATTCTTGGGAACACGGAGACGGACGATCTCCGGCAGGGATCAGGAAACGCCGACCCGAAAGAGGGAGGGAAAAATGACGAGAACCCGCACGCCGGGCATTAGCCGCCGTTCAACACTGGCGCTGATGGGCGCCGGTGCGATGACGTTCGCCGCGCCGTGGGTGGCGCGTGCGCAAGCCAAGACCATCAAGATCGGCATGCCGACGATTCTGTCCGGCCGGGTCGCGCAGCTCGGTACGTCCTCGCGCAATGCGGTGATGCTCGAAGTCGAGAAGGTCAACGCCGCGGGCGGTCTCGCCGGCCGGCAGATCGAGATGGTGATCCGCGACTCCAAGGGCCAGCCGCAGGAAGCCGCCCGCGTCGCGCGCGAACTCGTCAACGCCGACGGCTGCGAGCTGCTGATCGACGCCGAAGCCTCCTCCGGTGCTTTCGCTGTACATGAGGTCGCACGCGATCTCGGCGTGTTCTGCATCCACACCAATTCGGAGACCTCGGCGCTGACCGCCGATCCCAAGCAGCGCATCCCCAACGCGTTCCGTACCGCGCGGCAGGGCGTGCACGACTCCATCGTCGGCGGCAGCTATGCCGCCGCGATCGCAAAGGCGAAGGGTTTGAAGAAATGGGCGACCTGTTCGCCCGACTACGCCTATGGCCGCGACACCACCGGCGAGTTCACGCTGTACCTGAAGCGCTTTGCACCCGACGTGGAAATCATCAGCGAGTCCTGGCCCAAGCTATTCCAGCCGGATTACACCGAGGTGGTGACGAAGATCTTGCAGGCCAAGCCGCAAGCCCTGTACTCCTGCCTGTGGGGCGGCGATCTCACCTCCTATATCGATCAGGCCAACATCTATGCGATGTTTGGCCAGATGGAGGTATTCGCGGTCAATATGGCCGACTACACCGCTCTCACCGTGGTGAAGAACCTTCCCAAGGGCATCCACTCCGGCAACCGCTACATCAAGACCTTCCCGGCAACGCCGGAGAATGCCGCCTGGGGCGATGCCTACAAGGCGAAGTATAACGAGTATCCGACCAACTGGTCGTGGGAGAACGCCACCGCGATCATGCTGATCGCGGAAGCCGCCAAGAAGGCAAACTCGGCCGACGGCAAGAAGATCGCGGAGGTGCTGAAGGGCCTCACCATCAAGTGCCCGTTCGGCGCCGACGGCACCGTGACGATGCGCGGCGACGATCACACGCTGGTCGGCTACGCCATCGGCTGGGGCACGACGATCCCGCAAGAGCCCTATGTTCCAGAGATCAAGGCCGGCGACTGGAAGACCATCTTCGAGCTCGAGGCCGAGTGGAAGAAGAGCAAGGGTTACACCTGACCGCGTGGATGGCGGAGGCGGACGACCGTCTCCGCCGGCTTCGTCTGGCTTCTCGCGCCGCATCGGGCGCTGCAATGAAAGTTCTCCCGTGGATCTCGACGCGCTCGCCGGTTGCCTCTCCAGCTCCGCCTGTCTGGTGACGCAGACCACCAGCGGCCTCATCATCGGCATGCTTCTGTTCCTGGTCGCGGTTGGGCTGACGCTGATCTTCGGCGTGCTCAAGGTGGTCAATTTCAGCCACGGCGCCTTCTACATGTTCGGCGCCTATTTCGCCATGACGGCCTATCAGTTCACCGGGAGCTTCTTGCTCGCGATGCTGGCGGGCGCGGCCGGCACCGCCGTTCTCGGCCTGATCTTCGAACGCGTCTTCATGAGCCGCGTCTATGGCGCTGACGTCTTGATGCAGGTCCTCGTCTGCTACGCCTTCGTGCTGATCTTCGACGATGTCGTGCGCATGATCTGGGGGCCGGAATTCAAGTCGATGGGCATGCCGTCGGCGTTCCAGGTGATGCCGCTGTTCATCGCCGGCGGTGTGGTGCCGCCTTATTATCTGCTGCTGATCGGCGTTGCGCTCGTCACGGCGATGGTGCTCGGCATCGGGCTGTCGCGGAGCCGGATCGGCAAGGTGATCCGCGCAGCCGCGCACAATCCCGGCATGGTCTCGGCGCTCGGCATCAATACCGGCCTGATCTATGGCGGCGTGTTTGCGCTCGGCGGCATGCTGGCAGGCCTCGCCGGCGCGCTGGCAGCCCCGGTGCGGTCGTTGACGCCGGGCATGGGATTCTCGGTGCTGATCGAGTCCTTCATCGTCACCGTGATCGGGGGCATGGGATCGATCCTGGGCGCCTTGATCGGCGCGCTGCTGCTTGGTCTGATCAGGTCATTTGGCTCACAGGGCTTTCCTCTGTTCGTTGAAGGGCTGATGTATCTGTTCATGGTAATCGTGCTGGTCTCCAAGCCTACCGGCCTGTTCGGCAAGGAGGCGGCATGACCGAACTGGAGGCGGGGCGGGCCGAGCGGTTGGCGCCGTTGCGCGGCAGCGTCGCGCTGCAACGTTATCGCGACGTGCTGATCGCGCTGATCGCCTTCGCGGTGCTGGCGAGCCTGCCGCTGTTCACGGGCAGCAAGGCGTTGCTCGATTTCGTCATCCGCTGCTCGGCCTACGGCCTGTTCGCGACCTCGCTGAATCTGCTGGTCGGCTACACCGGTCTGACCTCGTTCGGCCATGGCATGTTCTTCGGCCTTGGCGCCTACAGCTTCGGCCTGATCATGCAGAAGCTCGCCGTGCCCATTCCGGTCGCCTTCGTCGCGACGCTGGCGATCACGGCGGTGATCGCCGCGATCATCGGCGCGATCTGCGTGCGGCTGAAGGAGATCTATTTCGCCTTCGTCACGCTCGCCTTCCAGATGCTGATCCATTCGACCATCCTGTCATGGGCGTCCTTCACCGGCGGCGATCAGGGTCTGCGCGGCGGCATTCCGCGGCCCGCCTTCTACGGCATCGATCTCTCCAACCACGTCCATCTCTATGTCACGAGCTGCGCGCTTCTGATCCTCGGCCTGCTCGCGATGCGGCAGATCGCGCAATCCCCGTTCGGCTACACCTTACGCATGATCCGCGACAATGCGGCGCGGGCGAGCTTCCTCGGCATCGATGTCTGGCGCGCCAAGCTCACCGTGTTCGTGCTGGCGGCGCTGTTCGCGTCCATGGGCGGCATGGTAATGGCGCTGTTCGTATCCGGCGCCTATCCTGAATTCGCCTACTGGACGATCTCGGGTGAGGGCATTTTCATCAACATGCTCGGCGGCGTCTCGACCTTCCTCGGCCCGATGGTCGGCACCGTTCTGCTCTTGCTGCTCAACGACACCGTGACGCGGTTCACCGAGTATCACGGCATCGTTCTCGGTGTGGTCATCCTGTTCTTCGCGCTGGGTCTGCGCAAGGGCCTGCTCGATTTCGTCGCCGAATGGTTTTCGCGCCGTCGCGATGCGGGCGAGGGGCGTTAGCGATGCTGGAAATCCGCAACCTCGCAAAGTCCTTTGGCGGCGTGAAGGCGGCCAACGACGTCTCGCTCGACTTCCCCGACGGCACGCTGACCGCGGTCATCGGCCCGAACGGCGCGGGCAAGAGCACGTTATTCAACCTGATCACGGGCGCCTTGAAGCCGGATTCCGGACAGGTGCTGCTCGACGGCGTTGATCTCGCCGGCCGCTCGCCGCCTGAGATCGTGCGCCACGGCATCGGCCGCGCCTTCCAGGTCGCCAGCATCTTCAAATCGCTGACGGTGCAGGAGACTATGCTCGCCGCCGTCAGCGCCGACCAGCGCACCTCGGCGGTCTTGCACAAGCGCTTTCCATTGCCGGAGACGCGCGACCGCGCCGAGCATGTGATGGAGCTCCTGGGCCTTGCGAGCAAGCGCCATCGTACCGCGGCGACGCTGTCGCATGGCGACCAGAAGCTGCTCGACATCGCGCTGGCGCTGGTGATCGAGCCAAAGGTCCTGCTGCTGGACGAGCCGACGGCCGGCATGGGCCCTGAGGAGCGATGGCGCATGATCGACAAGGTGCGCGAACTCTGGGAGACCCAAAAGATCACCGTCGTCTTCATCGAGCACGACATGGACATCGTGTTCAAGATCGCGCCCAAAATCGTCGTGCTGTGCTACGGCCGCATCCTGGCCACCGGTACGCCCGACGAGATCCGCAACAATAGCGCCGTGGTCGACGCCTATCTCGGCACCGAACATGCGGGAGCGGCCGCATGACCGCCGCTGTCATCGAGGTTGCCGATCTCGACGTCTACTACGGAACCAGCCAGATCCTGTTCGGCGTCGGCCTCTCGGTGCGGCAGGGCGAGACCATGGCGCTGCTCGGCCGCAACGGTGCGGGCAAGTCGACGACGATGAAGGCGATCATGGGGCTGGCGCCGCCGCGCCGGGGCAGAGTGAGCCTGCGCGGGGCGGTGATCTCCGGCCAGAAGCCGCATGCCATCGCGCGCGCCGGCCTCGGCTTCGTGCCGGAGGATCGCCAGATCTTTCCGGAGCACAGTGTCGAAGACAATCTCGTCATCGGAAAGAAGAAGGGACCGGAAGGCCAGGACGAATGGCCGATCAAGCGCATCTATGAGGTCTTTCCGCTTCTCGAGCCATTGCGCGATCGGATCGCAGGACGCCTCTCCGGCGGCGAGCAGCAGATGTTGGCGATCGCGCGCACGCTGATGGGAAACCCGGCGCTGCTGCTGCTGGACGAGCCGAGCGAGGGACTCGCGCCGATCATCGTGCAGCGGATCGGCGAGCTGTTGCGGCAGCTCCGAAGCATCGGATCGACCGTGCTGATCGCCGAGCAGAACATGCATTTCTGCCTGGGGCTGGCGAGCCACGCCACGGTCATCGACAAGGGGCAGATCGTCTATGCCGCCGGTATAGACGAGCTGAAGGCCAACGAGGCGATCCGGCGGCGCTATCTGGCCCTGTAGCCGCCGCCGGCGTCCCAAATAGCCCGAAAGAAGAAAACTATTGTCTCGGAGGGACCCGCCGGAAGGACTTTCCCCTCAGGGGGACAAAAACGCCAATCGCTTCCATTGCCGTTTGGGTGGGAAACGACGACATTCCCATCAGAATTTGATGGATTGGCTGCAGTCATGGAACGCACTGGATTTGAGCCCTTCGGCGAGCAGCTGGTGTCCGCAACGGACGTCCAGCCGAAATCGCGCGGGTCGAAGCTCCTGCTGCGGGCCGGCGCCACGCTGTTCTGGTCACTGGTCGCGGGCATCGTGCTCGCACGTGCGGCCTTCTTCGAGCCGGGCATTTATGACGGCTTCAGCCGCGTGGCCTCGCTGGCCAAGAGCCTGATCTTCTAAGGTTCACCCGGGATTTATTCCGGGCTGAGGAGACGACTTCCCTCGGCCCTGATATGCCGAAAACTTATTCCCCAATCACACGTCGCTGCGTATAAATCCTTCTCCTCGGGGAGAGATTTGTGTCGCAGAATCAAGCATCGAGCCCGGCCGATTCCAAGCCGACCGCCGTTAGCCGCGTCGTCGCGCTGATTCCCGGAATTCTCCTCTGCATTGCCGTGGCCGGTGTCTCGGCCCTGCTGGAGCGGGCGGAACTGAGCGCTTTCGAGCATCCCTATGTCGAGGCGCTGGTGATGGCGATCCTGCTCGGCATGGTGCTCCGCAGCTTCTGGAAACCGGCGCCACGCTGGCAGGCGGGAATCGCCTTCAGCGCAAAGCAGCTCCTCGAAGTCGCCGTCATGCTGCTGGGGGCCTCGATCAGCTTCGCCGCCATCGCGGCGTCGGGCATCGCGCTGCTGGCCTCGATCGCCGCCGTCGTCATGATCACGCTCTGCGTCACTTTCGGCCTCAGCCGTGTGCTGGGCCTGTCGACGCGGCTGTCGATCCTGATCGCCTGCGGCAACTCGATCTGCGGCAATTCCGCAATCGCCGCCGTGGCGCCGATCATCGGCGCCAACAACGACGAGATTGCATCCTCGATCTCGTTCACCGCAATCCTCGGCGTGATGATGGTACTCGGCCTGCCGCTGCTGATTCCGCTATTGCAATTGTCCGCCACGCAATACGGCATCCTCGCAGGCCTGACCGTCTACGCGGTGCCGCAGGTGTTGGCTGCGACGGTCCCGGCCGGCCTCGTCTCGACTCAGATCGGAACGCTGGTCAAGTTGATGCGCGTCCTGATGCTCGGGCCGGTGGTCGTCGGCCTGTCTCTCGTCGCCTCGCGCTGGCAGAACGACGCCAAGAAGACCAATGTCGGATTCTTCCGCCTGGTGCCCTGGTTCATCCTCGGCTTCCTTGCGCTTGCGACTCTGCGGTCGCTGGAGATCGTGCCGGCCACGGTGGTCGGCCCGGTGACGAAGATCACGGGTTTTCTCACGGTGGTGTCGATGGCCGCGCTCGGCCTCGGCGTCGACGTGCGCGTGCTCGCCAATGTCGGGGGCAGGGTGACGGCGGCAGTCACGCTGTCACTGCTGCTGCTGCTGGGGATCAGCATCGCGCTGGTGCAGTGGTTCAAGTGAGGCGGAGGCGGTGCTTGCCTCCTGGCTTGTGGGGGCAGATGACGAGGCTTTGCTCCGGCGTTGATTGTCGGAGCGTCTCGCACGGGGTCTGTGGATTATTCTCGAGAGAGTCGCAGCGCGTTCACTAACGCAGACAGCGCAGCAGGCTGATTCCGGCGACTTGGATAGTACATGAAGAAGCCGGGCATTGGCGGCAACCAGTCATCCAGGACACGGATGAGCTGCCGCTTCGCAATGTATCCCGCGACCTGCTCTTCATAGGCGAGACCGAGGCCAACTCCATCGAGCGCCGCCTGAACCACCAGGTGAGTATCGTCCACGACGAGCGGGCCGTTCACGCCGATCGTGACCGCCTGTCGTCCGCGTTCGAACTCCCATCGATATGGACCGCCCGGAAGACGAAGGGTTATGCATCGATGATCGGTCAGATCTTTTGGCTTTTGCGGGATGGATCGTGAGGCGAAATAGCGGGGCGATCCCACGACCGTCAATCGCAATTCCGGGCTGACACGCACGGCGATCATATCCTTCTGGATGTACTCGCCGAGCTGAATACCGGCATCGAATTCGTCTGCAACGAGGTCTACAGGGCCGGTGACGGTGACGACGTCGAGAACGATGTCAGGGTAATTCTCGGCGAATTCCGCGAGCCGCGGCAACAAGACCATCACGGCGGCAGAGCGGGACGTCACAATTCGAAGGCACCCGGCAGGCCGGTGTCGAAGGCTTCGGGCTCTATCGAGAGCGTGAGCGATTTGCTCGAGCGCAGGAGACAAGTCGTCCAAGAGAGCTGCCCCAGCAGCGGTTGGTGCGACGCTCTTCGTCGTCCGAGCGAGAAGCTGCAGCGCGAGCCGTTCTTCAAGTCCCCGGATCGTGTGGCTCAGGGCAGACTGAGACACACCCAGCTTTGCCGCAGCCCGCGTAAAGCTCCGTTCACGGGCGACCAGCGCAAACGTAGCGAGTTCGTTCAGTTCGTTTCTCATGATTGATGAATATCACTCATGAGCTCATCCAGCACAATCCGTATAGTCTCATAAGCCGTCTTATCCTAGATTTGGCACGCAACGAGACGCGACGGTGGCCCTATGATCGTGACATCCCACAGCGATAATGTCCTCTGCGTCACTTCGGGAGAATGGCGAATCTGGTCGCTTTCGGACGGCTATATCGAGATGCCGGCAGACCTTTTGCGAGACCCGCAGAATGGCCCCGTATCGCAAGCTATGCAGGCAGGAGCGCTTCGTCTGTCGGTCAATTGCTTCGCTCTCGCAGGTCCTGGCGCTGAGGGCATTCTCATCGACAGCGGAGGAGGGGGCTGGGCACCGACGGTGGGGCGCCTCGAGCAGACCTTGGTCGAGGCCGGGATCGACCCGGGTTCGATCACGCGTTTGGCCCTCACCCACGCCCATCAGGATCATGTGCACGGGCTTTTGACGCCCGACGGCAGAGTGCTCTTTCCGAATCTGAAGGCGATCATGATTGCCGAGGGCGCTGTGGAGAGCTTTCTCGCCGAAACGCACCTGGCGCGTTTCCGGCCCTTGCTGAAGCCTGTTCGGAATGGCGAGCAAGTGGCCGTGCGATTACGGGCGGTTTCCCTTTCCGGTCATGCTCCCGGTCACATCGGCTACGCGCTCGACACGGACGAGGGCCGTGTCCTGTTCTTCGGTGACGTCGTTCATGTGCCCGCCTTGCAGTTTGGCAATCCCGCCTTCAGCTGGGGCTATGACGACGATCAGCCGACCGCACGCGCAACCCGCCTGAAGGTTCTCCATGACGCAGCCCGGGCGGGGACATGGATCGCCGGCGCGCATCTCGGCCGGCCAGGCATCGGTCGCGTGGTACGTAACGGCGAAGGATACCGTTATGAGCCGGCACAAGGTTAAACCGGCACGCGATTTCTACCACGAGGTCGGAACGAAGGCGCGTGCGCCGGCCGATCGCTAGATGACATCCGCCAGTGAATGGCCGTTCAGCTCGATGCTCAGCCCCTGCATGCCCATGTCGGTGATCTCGCCGCCCATGGCCTTCAGGCTTTCCTCGCGGATCAGGGACATCAGCCCGCGGCGGAGCGCCAGGAATTCCGACGACATCATCATCGATTGCTGCCTCGGCCGTTCAAGGGGAATCGGGATCTCCGCCTTGATCGAGCCGGGACGAGCGGTCATGCAGTAGACCCGGTCGGACAGGAAGATCGCCTCGTCGATATCGTGGGTGACGAACAGCACCGAGATCTTCAGCCGCTGCCACATGTTGGTGAGGATCTGCTGCATGATGACGCGCGTCTGCGCATCGAGTGCGCCGAAGGGTTCGTCCAGCAGCAGCACCTTGGGCCCTGTCGCCAGCGCCCGGACGATGCCGACGCGCTGCTTCATGCCGCCGGAGAGCCTTTCCGGATAATGCTTCTCGAACGCTTCGAGCCCTGCAAGCCCCAGCAGGGTGCGTGCCGCCCGTTCACGCTGAGAACGGGGCATGCCGCGCATCTTCAGACCAAACTCGACATTCTCCCGCACCGTCTTCCAGGGGAACAGCGAATATTGCTGGAACACCATGCCGCGTTCGGCGCTGGGGCCGTTCACGCGCTCGCCGTCGACAGTGACGATTCCCGTGGTCGGCTTGAGGAAGCCGGCGACCGCATTGAGCAGCGTCGACTTTCCACAGCCGGAGGGGCCGACGATCGAGACGAATTCGCCGGGCTTCACGTGGATCTGCGTGTCGGTCACGGCCTGCACCGCTCCCTCGATGGTCTCGTAGGCGAGGGAGAAGTTCTTGACCTCGATATGGCCTTTCGGGCTGCTCGCAATCATCTCGCTCATGTCGATCTCCACGGCATCACCAATTGTCCCGCGCCTCTGATCAGCAGGCTCGATCCGAGGCCGAGCACGCCGATCGCGATCATGCCGAGCGCGATGTCGGCATACTGGACCAGCGAATAGGCCTCCCAGGTGAAATAGCCGATGCCGTACTGCCCGGAGATCATTTCGGCGGCGATCAGCGACACCCAGGCGACCCCCATCCCGACGGTGAGACCGGTGAAGATGTGCGGCAGCGACGCCGGAAAATACACCTCGCGGAAGATCGAGCGTTCCCGCGCGCCGAGACATTGCGCGGCGCGCACCAGCACGGGATCGACCAGCGACATGCCGTGCAGCGTGTTGACGAGGATCGGGAAGAACGAACCGAGGAAGGTGATGTAGACGATGCTCTGCTCGTTGGTCGGCCACAGCATGATCGCCATCGGCACCCAGGCGATCGCCGGAATCGGCCGCAGCACTTCGGCCACGGGGAAGATCACCTCATGCACCAGCTTGAAGCGCCCCATGATCAGGCCGAGCGGCACGGCGACGATCGCAGCGAGCGAGAATCCGATGAAGATGCGCCGGCAGCTCAGTGCGATGTGCAGCATGAACTTGGGATCGTGGATCGCCTTGGTGAAGCTCGCATAGACCGCGAGCGGCGAGGGCACGTTGGTGAAGCGCACGAAGAACACGACGCGGTAGGTCGTGAGGAGGTGCCAGACCAGGAGAAACGCGAGCAGCGAGATGATGCCGATCGCGGTCGCGCGCAGTCCGGACCGGTTGAGCCTGTACCATCGCAGGGCGAGCGTGCCGAAGGTGCGCGATGCCGCAGGCGGCGGGACGGCGGGCGCGGAGCCCGCCTCGATAAAGGTCGTTGCCGGCATGCTGTCCTTGGGATGTCTGAGGAGGGCGGGACTGCTCACGTCTTGCCTCCGCCCACCGCCACCTTCACGGCGTCCTCGAAGCCAAGCACCTTGCCGCTGATCTTGGCGGCATGGGCTTCGGCATCCTTCTTCAGCAGGAAGGGTGCCACGTCGCCATTGCCCACTGCGTAGAAGGCCTGGTCGGCGAACAGCTTGATGCCGCGTGTCGTATCGAAAACGTAAGCGACGTTGATCTTCTTGCCCTTGGCCTTGTAGTCGGCATAGGCGCCAAGCGTGCAGTTGGCTGACGCGAAGGGCATGATGCCGGCATCATCCACCCAGACTTCGCCAGCCTTGCGCGGATCAGCAATCGGCTTCTTGCAGAAGCTGTCTTCACCGGCGATCTCGTAGTTCTTCGTGCTGGCGAGCCGTGTGTCATAGTCGAGCTTCATTTCGGCGTAGGCCTTGCGGATGAAACTATCGTCGACCCACTTCTTCGGATCAAATTCCTTCATGCGACCGAGGTTCTGCAGCACCTTGACGTCGACTGCGGCGGCATCGATCAGAGCTGGCTTGATCGTCGGATCGGTGGTCATGTTGCCGCTGGGCCCCAGGAAGATATAGACCACTTCCTTGTTGATGCCGGTCCATTCCTGGATCTTTTCGGCGGCGAGCTTGGGATCGTCGCGCAGCCATTGGTTGGCGGCAATCACCGCCTTGAAATAGGCGACGACGACTTCCGGGTATTTCTCGGCAAAATCGGTGCGGACCACGATGCCGTGGAATGTCGGCAAGTTGGTCTCGACGCCGTCGAAGATCTTTCGTGCGAAGCCGCGGAAGGGCAGCAGCTCGGCGAAGGGAACGAAGTCGGCATGCGCGTCGATCTTCTTTTCCTGGAGATTGGTCGAGCCGACTTCAGGGCTCTGGCTGACGAGCTGGAAGAAGTCCGCGGGATAGCCACGGTCCTGCATCGCCTTCAGGACCATGCCGTGCGCGGCGGAGCCGAAGGGCACGCTGACCAGCTTGCCTTTGAGGTCGCCGAGATCGTAGTAGGGCGAGTCCTTGTGAACGACGAGGCCATTGCCGGAGCCTTCGAGGCTGTAGGCGGCGATGCCCATCAGCCGGCTCTTGCTTTCCGGATTGCTCTCGAAGGTGAACCCGTTCACGATCAGCGGATAATCGCCCATCATGCCGATCTGGAGCTTGTTCGCCATCATCGCATTGGTGACAGGCGGACCCGAGGTGAAGTTCTGCCACTCAAGCTGAAACTTGATGTTGGCGTATTTGCCGTCTTTGGGCAGGTACTTTTCGAGAAGGTTCAGCTGGCGGATCACAACGCCGGCGGTCACCGTGTTGGTCGTGGTGTCCTGCGTTCCGATGCCGAGCGTCACGGTTTCCGCCGAGGCCGACTGCGCAATCAGAAGCGTCAGCGACGTCACCGACATCGCGATCGAGAGCGTGGAAAGATGGCGGACCATTCTCATCCTCATTCGGTTGGATGTGCTGTGGTTGCCATGATTGGGTGAGGGCTCAGACAGGGCAAATCCGGAATGATGACCGCAGTCGATTAGTTGCCGGGAAAAGCTGATTGCATACTCCTTGGGCAGTCCTGCATTATAAAGCCGCTTGCCTGTGCACCGGGCCTGGTCGCAAAATCCTTCAGTCAGATGCGTGTCCACGCATCTCCTCCAGCACGTCGGTCCGGCAGACCACGATCTGCGAGCGCTTGGTCAGCACGATTCCCTTCTCCTGCATGCGCTTCAGGCTGATCGTGACCCATTGGCGCGTCGCCCCGACCATGTGGGCGATGTCCGCATGGGTGAAGGCTGCGGCGATCACGCGGCCGTCCGCGTCCTCGACGCCATAGAGCTCGACGAGATGCAGCAAGAGGTGCGCAAGGCGCTGCGTGATCGAGCGCGTTCCCAGCATCTGGGCCAGCGCCGAATAGCATTTGCCCTTGAACGTGAGGCCTTCGATCAGGCCGATCGCAAGATTGGGGATCTCGGTGGCAAGGGACCGCAGCTCCTTTCCGGGCAGATGCACCACGCTGCAATTGCTGGATGCGACGCCGGACCATTGATGCACGGTGCCCTCGAATACCTCGGGCCCGCCGACGAAATTGCCGACATGCCAATAGGCCAGCGTGATCTCGCGCCCGAGCGGGGAGGTGTAGAACACCCGGATCCGGCCGCTCTCGACCAGCCAGATGCCGTCATGCTTGCCGCCCTGGCTGAACAGGGTCTGGCCGCGGTTGAGCACCTTGCGCCGCCCCTGTTTCAGCACCAGCTCTCGTTCCCGCGGCGAAAGCTTGTCCATCAACGGCGGCGGTCCGCCGATCCATTGCTGGTTCTCGGTGAGGAGCAGCGAGGAACTGCCGGTAGGCCGGACTGCCGGGGGAATGGGCCCGCGAACCACATTGGCGGCCTGCAACATCATCTGCCTCCGGAACGTTCAAATCGTTCTAAAGGGGAGCAATGTCCGTGCCAGATGGGGCGCCAACTTCCGGCGTCATTCCGGGATTCGCAAGGCGCACAGGCCCGGAATCCATAATTACGAGTGGGAGTTATGGATGCCGGGCTCGCCCTTCGGGCGCCCCGGAATGACGAGACCGGTTATGGGTCAATGCCCTGCCAGGCTCAGCAAATACGGCTTCGGATAAATCCCTCGGTTATGCCCGTCCGAGAACGCGATGTTCAGCCCGTAGCCGAGATCGCCGATTTCGGTGATGGCGATGCCTGGAAATGCTTCCGGGAAGCGGCCGTCGAAGCGCGCACGGGTGCAATGGGCGCATTTGCAGGAAAGGCGAAGCGTTTCTGCGGGGACGCTCAGTGCATCGTCCTGCGTCGTGCGGACGAGGAGCGAAGCGAGATCGGCGCTTGCTTCATAATCGGCCACGGTGGGTGCCACCAGTCTCATGGTCATGACGAACCTCCGGCTGATTTCTACGTCGGCGCGGGACAGCATGGATAGCAACTAATTGCCGGCATGGATGCGTGGGGATGGCGGTCAATTGCCCTCTCTTCGATCACCGCGGCAAAATGTGAAACTAATCGACCGCGAATCTCACTTCCGAATTGCCGGACGCTCCTCTTGCCGCGACCTTGGTGTCATCGAGAAGGAGAGACCATGAACGCATTTCAGAAGGAGACGGTTCTGTCGGTCCGGCACTGGACCGAATCCCTGTTCAGCTTCACTGCCACCCGTGATCCCGGCTTTCGTTTCCAGAATGGCCAGTTCGCGATGATCGGACTCGAGGTCGAAGGCAAGCCCTTGATGCGGGCCTACAGCATGGCCAGCGCCAATCACGAGGAGGCACTCGAGTTCTTCTCGATCAAGGTGCAGGACGGGCCGCTGACCTCGCGCCTGCAGAAGATCAAGGAAGGCGACATCATCCTGGTCGGCCGCAAGGCGACGGGGACGCTGATCACCGGCAATCTCATTCCGGGTAAACGCCTGTTGCTGCTTTCGACCGGCACCGGCCTTGCGCCCTTCGCCAGCTTGATCAAGGATCCCGATGTCTACGAGAATTACGAGACCATCGTGCTCGCCCATGGCTGCCGCCACGTTTCGGAACTGGCCTATGGCGAACACGTCGTCGATGGCCTGCGCAACCACGAATTCTTCGGACCGCTGATCCGCGACAAGCTCGTCTACTACCCGACCGTCACCCGCGAGCCGTTCAGGAATCGCGGCCGCATCACGGATCTGATCGCTTCCAATCAGATGTTCGACGATATCGGCCTGTCCGGCCTCGATATCGAGACCGATCGTATCATGCTCTGCGGCAGCCCGGCGATGCTGGAGGAACTGCCCGCGATGTTCTCCGCACGCGGCTTTATCGAGGGCAACCACAGCCAGCCTGGTCATTTCGTGGTCGAAAAGGCCTTCGTCGAGCGCTGAGGCGCAAATCGCACCCCGGCGACAACTAATTGCTATCGCCGGGAGGTCCCTCTGAACAAATCTGATGCAAAGGCGCCGGACGTCCGGCGAACCAGGAGCAAGCGATGGCACTAGATCAGATCGTCGACGGACTTTCGGAGGTTTCCTGCGATGTGCTGGTGATCGGCGGCGGCACGGCCGGGCCGATGGCGGCGCTGAAGGCGAAGCTGAAGAATCCGAAAGCCAATGTCGTTCTGCTCGAAAAGGCCAACGTCAAGCGCTCCGGCGCGATCTCGATGGGGATGGACGGGCTCAACAACGCCGTCATCCCCGGTTATGCCACGCCGGAGCAGTACACCAAGGAAATCACCATCGCCAACGACGGCATCGTCGACCAGAAGGCAGTCTATAAATACGCACAGAACTGCTACAGCATTATCGAGGAGCTCGACAGTTTCGGCATCCGCTTCCTGAAGAACGAGAACGGCGATTACGCCGTCAAGAAGGTGCACCACATCGGCACCTACGTGCTGCCGATGCCGAACGGCGAGACCGTGAAGAAGGCGCTGTATCGCCAGCTCCGCCGCGCCCGCATCCTGATCTCCAACCGCTACATGGCGACGCGGCTGCTCAAATCCGCCGACGATCGCATCGCCGGCGCGGTGAGCGTCAATACCCGCACCGCCGAGATGCTGGTGATCAAGGCCAAGGCCGTGATCCTGTGCATGGGCGCCGCCGGCCGCCTGGGTCTGCCGACCTCCGGCTACATGTTCGGCACCTACGAGAACGCCGCCAATTCCGGGGATGGCTATGCGATGGCGTATCACGCCGGCGCCGCGCTCGCGAACCTCGAATGCTTTCAGATCAATCCGCTGATCAAGGACTATAACGGCCCGGCCTGCGCCTATGTCGCCGGTCCGTTCGGCGCCTTCACAGCCAACAACGAAGGTTCGCGCTTCATCGAATGCGACTACTGGTCGGGTCAGATGATGCTCGAATTCTACAACGAGCTCCTGTCCGGCAAGGGGCCGGTATTCCTCCAGCTCAAGCACCTCCATCCCGAGACCATTTCGGAGATCGAATCCACCTTGCACAAGGTGGAGCGGCCGACGCGCGGGCTGTTCCAGCAGGGGCGGGGCGTCGACTATCGCAGCGAATCGATCGAGATGCACATCTCCGAAATCGGCTTCTGCTCTGGCCACAGCGCCTCGGGCGTGTTCGTCGACGACAATGCGCGCACCACCGTGCCGGGCCTCTATGCCGCCGGTGACATGGCGAGCGTGCCCCACAACTACATGCTCGGCGCCTTCACCAACGGCTCGGTCGCAGGCATCGACGCGATGGAATTCGCCGACAGCCACGACTTCGCGGAGTTCGATGCAGCCGACGTCGCGATGGAGCGCGACCGCGTGATGGCGCCGACGAAGCGCGAGGACGGCATTCCGCCGAACCAGATCGAGTACAAGACCCGCCGCCTGGTCAACGACTATCTCCAGCCGCCGAAGGTCACGCGCAAGTACGAGCTCGGCATGCGCCGCCTGGCCGAGGCGCGGGAGGACATGCAGGAGCGCATGATTGCGCGCAACGCGCATGAGCTGCTCCGCGCGCTCGAGGTGCAGTCGATCATGGACTGCGCCGACATGGCGGCGCATGCCTCGCTATATCGGGAGGAGAGCCGCTGGGGCCTCTACCATTGGCGCACGGATTTCCCCGAGAAGGACAACGAGAACTGGTTCTGTCACACGCTGCTGAGCAAGCGGGACGGCAAGATGACCAGCGAAAAGCGTGCGGTCGAGCCTTATGTCGTCCCGATCGCCGACGACGAGAAGGACCTCTACGACAAGCAGCGCATCCGCGCCACCGCCTGACCCCATCGCGAACAACAGGAGACAACGATGCCCCTCGCGTCCTTTCAGACATCGGTTCCGGTGGTCGTCGACGACGCCAAGTGCATTGCGGACAAGGGCTGCACCGTCTGTGTCGACGTCTGCCCGCTCGACGTTCTGCGCATCAGCGACATGACCAACAAGGCTTACATGGCTTATGACGAGTGCTGGTACTGCATGCCCTGCGAAGCCGATTGCCCGACCGGCGCCGTCACCGTCAACATTCCATACCTGTTGAGGTGACCATGTCCAGTCCGTTCGAATCCTACGACGATCTCGAAGACGCCGACGAGCGGCTTCAGGCTGCCGATCCCGCCGAGCGCCGCGTCGCCATCATCGCGCTCGGCCATTCCGGCGATCCTGCTGCGGTTGCGCATCTCGCCAACATGGTGGCCGACCCCGATGCGGGCGTGCGCCAGCAGGTCGCAATGGCGCTCGGTGAGTTCGACGGGCCGGAAGCTGCGGGCGCGCTCGTGAAGCTGCTGGTCGATCCCGAAAGAATCGTTGCGACGGCCGCGGCCGACAGCATGGCCGAGTTCAAGGACCCGGCTTGCGCCGATGTCATCCTGCCGCTGGTCAAGCATGGCCACGCCTTCGTTCGCATGGGCGCGTTGCGGGCACTCAAGGAGCTGCGCCGCAAGGACACGCTGAAGCCCGCGCTGGAGGCGCTGCAGGATTCCGATGCGGCCGTGCGCGCGCAGGCGATCGGCGTGATCGGCTTCCTGAAGCTGGAAGAATCGATCCCCGCGCTGACGGCGCTGATCAACGATCCTGACGCTCATGTGCGCCGCGCCGCCGTGAGCGCGCTTGCGTTCTCGCAGTTGAAGTCTGCTGCGGAGACGATCACGCGCGCGCTGAAGGATTCGGATTGGATGGTCCGCGAGATGGCCGCGGAGACGCTGGGCCTCAACGTGAACGGAGCCATCGCGGCGGATCAGCTCGTCGCCTGCCTCGCGGACGAGTTCTGGCAGGTGCGGCTGAAGTCGATCCGCAGCCTCGGCAAGATGAAGATCGAACGTGCGGTGCGGCCGATCGGCGCGTGCGTCACCCACGACCAAGCAAACTTGCGCAAAGAGGCCGCCGCCGCGCTCGGCGAGATCGCACATGCCGACGGCGAGGCATTTCTGGCCGTGATCGCCGACGACCCAGACCCTGAGGTCCGCAAGAACGCTCGGTGGGCGCTGCAGCAGATTGCGGCGCGGAAGGCGCGGGCAGGGGCGTAGCCGCCGCCCTTGACCGTGCTCTGGACATCCGGAGCCAGACGTTTATTGGTCTTCGCCAAAGTGATCGGCCGCCGTTGACGCGTCCGGTCCGAAAAGCAGCGAGGACGCCGGCCATGACCACATTGACTGTTCAGGATCTTCTCCCTGAGGATGGCACGAGGGGAACGCTGGTCGGCCGCGTCTGGCTGCCGCAGGTAAGTGGGCCCGCCGTCGTCGCCGTGCGCAAGGATGGGGTCTTCGACGTCACCGCAAGATTTCCGACCATCAGCGCCCTCTGCGAAGAGGACAATCCGGCCAAGGCGCTTGCCGGGACCATTGGCGAGCGCATCGGCGATCTCGAAGCGATCGTCGCCAACACGGCGCCCGATGGGCGCGATCCGAAAAAGCCGTGGCTGCTGGCGCCCGTCGATCTCCAGACGCTGAAGGCCGCGGGTGTCACCTTCGCCATTTCCATGCTGGAGCGCGTGATCGAGGAGCGGGCAAAAGGCAACCCTGCTTCGGCCGAGGCGATCCGCAAAGAAGTGACGCGGCTGATCGGCGACGATCTGTCAAAACTCAAGCCGGGCTCGGACCAGGCGATGCATCTGAAGCAGGTGCTGATCGACCAGAACGCCTGGAGTCAATATCTCGAGGTCGGCATCGGCCCGGATGCCGAGGTCTTCACCAAGGCGCCGACCTTATCTTCGGTGGGCACCGGCATGGATGCCGGCCTGCATCCGAAATCGACCTGGAACAACCCCGAACCGGAGCTCGTGTTGTTCGTGTCGAGCCGCGGCAAGATCGTCGGCGGCGCGCTCGGCAATGATGTCAATTTGCGCGACTTCGAGGGCCGCTCGGCGCTGCTGCTGTCGAAGGCCAAGGACAACAACGCGTCCTGCTCGATCGGCCCGCTGCTGCGCCTGTTCGACGACACCTTCACGCTCGACGACGCGCGCAAGCTGGACATCGGCCTGAACGTGCAGGGCACAGATGGGTTCGTCCTCGACGGCCATTCCTCCATCAGCAAGATCAGCCGCGATCCGACCGATCTCGTGGCGCAGACCATTGGCAAGATCCACCAATATCCCGACGGGTTCGTTCTTTTCCTCGGCACCATGTTCGCCCCCGTGAAGGATCGCGACGCGCCAGGGCAGGGCTTCACCCACAAGCGCGACGACATCGTCACGATCTCAGCGCCGCAGCTCGGCAAGCTCGTCAACCGCATGCGCACCAGCGACGAGTGCGAGCCCTGGACCTTCGGCATCGGCGCGCTGATGAAGAACCTGGCGCAGCGGAAGCTGATCTAGCTCTTCGCCTCTCCCGCTTGCGGGGGAGAGGCCGACATGCGAAGCGGCGCGGGTGAGGGGACTCTCCGCGCGTCCATCAGGTGGATAGACGCAGAACTCTGCGCTCGCAATGACGGGAGGAGAGTTCGCGCGACCGTCTATCACCGTCGCTGCGACACCGCATTCTCCGCCCACCCCGCACAAGTTTCTTCATCTCCTCGTTGCATCCGCGGAACAAAATCGCGCTTGGCGTGTCATATGCGCAGCGAGCCCTCTCCGTCTAAATTGTCACCCAATAGTCAAATAATATGACTAGTCGGAACCCATCTTCCGTGGAATAGTGCCTTCTGCCGCCTCAAAGGCCGGCCTATGGGTGCCATGCTACCGATCGGCGCCCGAGATAACAGAAGATCATCTCTTGGGAGACACGCCTGATGACCCTCAAAGCCCTCTTTGCGGCCAGCGCCACGGCCGCGTTGCTGCTCGCGCTGCCGGCCAGTGCTGCCGAGCTCACCATCGGCTTTTCGCAGATCGGATCGGAATCCGGTTGGCGCGCGGCCGAGACTTCGGTCTCCAAGCAGGAGGCTACCAAGCGAAAGGTCAATCTCAAGATCGCCGACGCGCAGCAGAAGCAGGAGAACCAGATCAAGGCGATCCGTTCCTTCATCGCGCAGAACGTCGATGCGATCTTCCTCGCGCCCGTCGTCTCGACAGGCTGGGACTCGGTGCTGAAGGAGGCCAAGGAGGCCAAGATCCCGGTCGTGCTGCTCGACCGCGACATCGATCCCTCCGGCAAGGACCTCTATCTCACCGCCGTCACCTCCGACAGCGTGCATGAAGGCGCGGTCGCCGGCGACTGGCTGGCCAAGACCGTCGGTAGCAAGCCCTGCAATATCGTCGAACTGCAAGGCACGGTCGGCGCCAGCGTTGCCACCAACCGCAAGAAGGGGTTCGACACCGCCATCGCCAAGCACGCCAATCTGAAGGTGGTGCGCAGCCAGACCGGCGACTTCACCCGTGCCAAGGGCAAGGAGGTGATGGAGAGCTTCATCAAGGCCGAGGGCGGCGGCAAGAACATCTGCGCGGTCTATGCCCACAACGACGACATGATGGTCGGCGCGATCCAAGCGATGAAGGAAGCCGGCCTCAAGCCCGGCAAGGACGTCCTCACCGTCTCGATCGACGCGGTTCCTGATATCTTCAAGGCGATGGCCGCCGGCGAAGCCAATGCGACGGTCGAGCTGACGCCGAACATGGCCGGCCCCGCGCTCGATGCCGTCGCGGCCTTCAAGGAGAAGGGCACGGTTCCGCCGAAATGGATCCAGACCGAATCCAAGCTCTATACCGCTGCCGACGATCCGCAGAAGATCTACGACAGCAAGAAGGGTCTCGGTTACTGAGGCGAGACATCGCGCCGGGCCGCCCCCCGCGGTCCGGCGTACCTTCGAAGCCGCAGCGAAGGAAAAGGCCGGGTGTTCGCAACGTTAGCGGGCGCCCGCGGGAGTGACGTCGCCATGGAGAACAGTCCCGATTCTGCTCCGCCTCTGTTGGAGGTGCGCGGGATCAGCAAGAGCTTCGGCGCTGTACGCGCGTTGCAGGAGGTCGACTTCACGCTGCGCACCGGCGAGATCCATGCGTTGCTCGGCGAGAACGGCGCCGGCAAGTCGACGCTGATCAAGGTGATCACGGGCGTGTTTCCGCGCGATGCCGGCATCGTCAGGCTCGGCGGCGACGAGATCGCGCCACGCTCGGCCAAGGCGGCGGTGGCAGCGGGCATTGCCACCGTCTACCAGGAGGTCAACCTGCTGCCGAATCTTTCGGTGGCGCAAAACCTGTTCCTCGACCGCCAGCCGATGCGCTTCGGCATCGTGCGCGAAGCTGAAATGCGCCGCCGCGCCAAAGGGCTGCTGGCGGATTTCGGCCTCGAGATCGACGTCGCCGCGCCGCTCGGCAGCTATTCCGTCGCCATCCAGCACGTCACTGCGATCGCGCGGGCCGTCGATCTCTCCGCTCGCGTGCTGATCCTCGATGAGCCAACCGCCAGCCTCGACCGCCACGAGGTCGAGATTCTCTTCGGCATCGTGCGCCAGCTCGCAAAGCGCGGTATCGGCATCGTCTTCGTCAGCCACTTCCTCGATCAGGTCTACGAGATATCCGACCGCATCACGGTGCTGCGCAACGGCCGCCTGGTCGGCGAGCGCGAGACCGCCTCGCTGCCGCGGCTGGAGTTGATCCGGATGATGCTCGGCCGTGAGCTGGCCGAGACCACCAGCGCGCGGGCCTCGGCAGGTGAGCACCGGGCACGCGAGGTCTGCGCGAGCTTCGAGAATTACGGCAAGGCTGGGTATGTCGCGCCGTTCAATCTGGAGCTGCGTCATGGCGAGGTTGTCGGTCTCGCCGGACTGCTCGGCTCGGGCCGCACCGAGACGGCGCGGCTGGTGTTCGGCGCAGAGCGCGCCGATGGCGGGCAGGCGAGGGTGGAAGGCGCGCCGGTGCGGCTCCAGTCGCCCCGCGACGGCGTGCGCCACGGCTTTGGCTATTGCCCGGAGGAACGCAAGACCGACGGCATCGTCGCCGAGCTCACCGTGCGCGAGAACATCGTGCTCGCGCTCCAGGCCAAGCGCGGCCTGCATCGCCCGCTGTCGCGCCGCGAGCAGGACGAGATCGCACGCCGCTACGTCAAGATGCTCGACATTCGTCCTGCCGATCCCGAACGCCCCGTCGGCCTGTTGTCCGGCGGCAATCAGCAGAAGGTGCTGCTGGCGCGCTGGCTCGCGACCTCGCCGCGGCTGCTCGTGCTGGACGAGCCGACCCGCGGCATCGATGTCGGCGCGCATGCCGAGATCATCCGCCTCATCCGCGAGCTCTGCGAGAATGGTCTGGCGCTGCTGGTGATCTCCTCCGAGCTCGACGAGATCGTGACCTATTCCGACCGCGTCGTGGTGCTGCGCGACCGCGCCCATGTCGAGGAGCTCGCGGGCGAGGCGATCGATGTCGGCAACATCCTCGCGGCCATTGCCGCCGACGGTGCCGCGGTTGCGCTCGAGGCTCACACATGACAGCGCTGTTGCCGCGCCGCGGTCTGGCGCAGATCCTCGCGTTGATCGTCATCCTCGCGGTGGATCGCATGGTGTCGCCGCAATTCTTCGATTTGCGCCTCCAGGACGGCCGGCTGTTCGGCAGCTTGATCGACGTGCTCAATCGCGGCACGCCGGTGGCGTTGCTTTCGCTCGGCATGGTGTTGGTGATTGCAACGCGCGGCATCGACCTGTCGGTTGGCGCCGTCATGGCGATCTCAGGCGCGATTGCGGCGAGTCTTGCCGATAGCCACAGCCTCCCGGTGGTGCTGGCGGCCGCTCTTGGAGCGGGCCTTGTCTGCGGACTGTGGAACGGATTTCTCGTCGCCGTGCTTGGGATGCAGCCGATCGTGGCGACGCTGATCCTCATGGTGGCGGGGCGCGGCATCGCTCAGCTCATCACCGAAGGGCGCATCGTCACGTTCTCCTCGCCGGATCTGGTCTGGCTCGGCAACGGTGCGGTGCTTGGCCTTCCGGTTCCAGTCGCGATTACCCTTTGCATGCTGATCCTGACCGGCCTCGTGGTTCGGGGTTCGGCGCTCGGTCTGATGATCGAGGCGACCGGCGGCAATGCGCGGGCGAGCGAGCTTGCCGGCGTCGGTACGCGCGCGATGATCCTTTCGGTCTATGTCTGGTGCGGCGTCTGCGCCGCGCTCGCCGGCGTGATCGCGGCGGCCGACATCATGGGCGCGGATGCCAACAATGCCGGCCTCTGGCTCGAGCTCGATGCGATTCTGGCCGTGGTGATCGGCGGCACCTCGCTGTTCGGCGGCCGCTTCAGCCTCGGGCTCGCCGTGCTTGGCGCTCTGATCATCCAGACCATGAACACTGGAATTTTGCTGTCCGGCTATCCGCCGGAATTCAACTTGCTGGTCAAGGCCGTGGTGGTGCTCGCTGTGCTGCTGTTGCAATCGCCGAAGCTGACCGGCTTTGCTGGAATCGTCGCGCGGCTGCGGAGAACGAAAGCATGAAAGGCCTGCCGCCCGTCCTGATCACGGCCATCGTGCTCGTCGCGGGTTTTGCGCTCTGCGCGGTGCAATTCCCCAATATTGCCTCGACCCGCGTGGTCGGCAATCTCCTCACCGACAACGCTTTCCTCGGCATCGTCGCTGTCGGCATGACCTTCGTCATCATCTCCGGCGGCATCGATCTTTCGGTCGGCTCGGTGATCGGATTTACGACGGTCTTCGTCGCGCTGGCGATCGAGCGCTGGGGCATGCCGCCGCTGGTCGCCTTCGTTGCCGTCCTCGCGCTCTCGGCGGCCTTTGGCGCGACGATGGGCGCGGTGATCCATGTCTTCGATCTACCGCCGTTCATCGTGACGCTCGCCGGCATGTTCCTGGCACGGGGTGCAAGCTTCCTGCTGTCGACGGAATCGGTGCCGATCACGGCGCCGGTCTATTCGACGGTCTCCGACTTCGCGCTTCGCATGCCCGGCGGCGGGCGATTGACCGCGATAGCGATCATCATGCTCGTGATCGTCATCGGCGGAGCCTTGCTATTGCAGCTCACCCGGTTCGGCGCCAATGTCTATGCGCTCGGCGGCAGCCGGGCGGCCGCGAGCATGATGGGCGTTGCTGTTGGCAAGATGACGATAAAGATCTACATGCTGTCGAGCCTGCTGGCGGGCATCGCGGGCATCGTCTTCTCCTTCTACACCAGCGCCGGCTATTCGCTCTCCGCCGTCGGCGTCGAGCTCGACAGCATCGCGGCCGTCGTGATCGGCGGCACGCTGCTCACGGGCGGGCAGGGCTCGGTGATCGGCACCTTTCTCGGCGTGCTGATCCAGGGCCTGATCCAGACCTACATCAATTTCGACGGCACATTGTCGAGCTGGTGGACCAAGATCGCAACCGGTATCCTGCTGTTTGCCTTCATCGCCTTGCAGCAGGGGTTGGTCGCACTCGCGCGCCGGCCGGCGAGGAAAAGCCTGGGAGCCGCGACATGACCTCGCGTATCGTCGTCATTCCGACGCGGCGGGCTCACTCCAACCATGCGGAGGTCGCCCGCTCGATCGGCGTCGACATCATCGCCGGCCGCTACGCGGAGGGGACGCGGTTGCCGGGAGATGCCGAGATGATCGCCATGTTCGGCGTGTCGCGGCCGGTGCTGCGTGAGAGCGTGAAGACCCTGGTCGCCAAAGGCCTGCTCACCACCAAGGCGCGCGTCGGCACCGTCGTGCGCGAACGCGCGGCCTGGAACATGTTCGACGCCGACGTGCTGGCCTGGCACCTGGATGCCGGCATCGACAAGCGTTTCCTCAACGACCTCGCCGAGATCCGTCTCGCGGTCGAGCCGCGCGCCGCGATGCTTGCGGCGACGCAGCGGTCGGAGGAGGACCTCGCCGAACTGCGGCGCTGCATGGATCGCATGCGGCTGGAAGCATCCGATTCGGTCGGCTTTGCCGACGCCGACCTCGCGCTCCACGTCGCGGTGGCACGCGCCTCCGGCAATCTGTTCATGCGCTCGATCGGCCACGTCATCGAGGCGGCGCTGCGCGCCTCGTTCCTGCTCAGCGCACCGGTCGAGCCGGAGGACCGCGACACCGTGCTGCTCTGGCACCAGAATATCGTCGATGCGATCGCAGCGGGCGATGCCGAGGCGGCCTCGGAGGCGATGGTCTTCGTCATTCACAACGGCATGCATCGCCACGAGGGCGCCGTGATCGAGACCGCGCCGGCCGAGGCGTTGCCATCCGTGGAATCTGGAGAGAGATCGTGACGGAACTTCGTATCGCCATCGTCGGCTTCGGCAAGATCGCGCGCGACCAGCACGTCGGTGCGATCGCCGCGACGTCGGGCGCGACGCTCGCGGCTGTCGCCAGCCGCAACGCCTCGCTGCCTGGACTGCCGCATTTCGCCACCATCGAGGAGCTGCTCGAGAAGGGGCCGGACGTCGATGCGGTGTCGCTCTGCACGCCGCCGCAGGTGAGGCGCGCGCAGGCCGCCGCGGCGCTCAAAGCCGGCAAGCATGTCATGCTGGAGAAGCCGCCGGGGATCGGCGTTGCCGAGCTCGATCCGCTGATCGCGATGGCGGCGGAGGCAAAGCGGACGTTGTTTGCGACCTGGCATTCGCGCTACGCGCCAACGGTGGAGCCCGCGCGGCAATGGCTCGCTGGCCGACGCATCACGTCGGTGCACATCGACTGGAAGGAAGACGTTCGCATTTGGCATCCGGGTCAGGGCTGGATCTGGGAGCCGGGCGGCCTTGGCGTGTTCGACCCCGGCATCAACGCGCTGTCGATCCTGACCAGGATCCTGCCGTCTCAGGTGTTCGTCACCGCGGCTGAACTGGCCTTTCCGGCCAACTGCCAGGCGCCGATCGCTGCGAGCCTGACGCTGACCGACATTGGCGGCCTGCCTGTGACCGCCGAGTTCGACTTTCGCCAGACCGGGCCGCAAAGCTGGGATATTGTCGTCGAAACCGATCAGGGCCGGATGACCTTGTCCAGCGGTGGCGCGCGCATGGCTGTCGATGGCAAGGTGCTTGCCGAGGCGCCCGATGAGGAATATCGCGGACTCTACCGGCGCTTCGTCGAGCTTACCACGACGGGTACAAGCGACGTCGACCTGACGCCGCTTCGTCTCGTTGCCGACGCCTTCCTGCTCGGCCGGCGCACCGTCGTCGAACCATTTGTGGACTAGACATGGCTGGCTCAAGAATCGAAAGAGATGTCTTCGGAACGCTGCCGGACGGCCGCAACGTCGAGCGCATCGTGCTGCGCGATGAGGGCGGGTTCGAGGCGCGCGTCATCACCCATGGTGCGGTGCTTCAGGCGCTGATCGCGCCGGATGCCAAGGGCGGCCACGACGACGTCGTGCTCGGCCATGACGCGTTCGCCGGCTATCTCGCGGAACGAAAGTTCTTCGGCGCCACCGTCGGCCGCTACGCCAACCGAATCGCCAAAGGCCAGTTTTCGCTCGATGGCGAGACGGTGCAGCTTGCCGTCAACAACGGGCCGAATGCGCTGCATGGTGGCCTCGATGGCTTTGACCGCAAGCTCTGGGACATCGCAGCAATCGACGATGGCGCCCACCCCGCGGTGACGCTGACCTATGTCAGCCCGCATGGGGAAGAGAACTACCCCGGCAGGCTCGATATCCGCCTGACCTATCGCATCACCGGGCCGACCGAACTGTCGCTGAGCATGGAGGCGCGGACCGACCGGCCGACCATCGTCAACCTGACCAACCACAGCTTCTTCAACCTCGAGGGGGCGACGTCAGGCACGCCCATTCTCGACCACAAGCTGATGGTCGCCGCCGATCATTTCCTCGCCATCGATCCCACCGCCATTCCCTTGCCCGAACCGCCGCGTAACGTTGCTGGCACGCCGTTCGACTTCCGCGGGCCCCGGCCCGTAGGCGAGCGCATCCGCGAGAGCGACCAGCAATTGCAGAACGGCAGGGGCTACGACCACACCTACTGCCTCCCCCGCGACGGCAAGCTGGCACTCGCAGCGCGGCTGGAGGCGCCGGGCGCGGGGCGGATCATGGAGCTGTTCACCGATCAGCCGGGACTTCAGGTCTATTCCGGCAACTATCTCGACGGCACGATTTCGGGGAAGGGCGGCAAGCTCATCCGGCAGTCGGACGCCATGTGCCTGGAGCCGCACATCTGGCCTGACGCGCCGAACCGGCCGGATTTTCCGAGCCCGCGCCTCGATCCCGGCGAACTCTACCGTCATCACACCGTCTATCGCTTCGGAGTGCAGACGCCATGATGGAACAGGTGCCGACCTCGGTTATCTCGAGCGATCCCTGCCATCTCGGCGAGGGCCCGACCTATGACGTAAGCACCGATACCGCGTGGTGGTTCGACATCCGCGAGGGACGGCTGTTCGAGGCGCGGCTCGGCAGCGGCAGCCTCCGCGTCCATGCGCTCGGCCGGATGGCGAGCGCGATCGGGCGCATCGATGCCGAACGGCAGTTGATCGTTGCCGAGGACGGGCTTTATGTCCGCAAGCTTGCCGACGGCGCGATGACCTTGTTGCTTCCGCTCGAAGCCGACAATCCAGCCACGCGCTCCAACGATTGCCGCGTGCACCAGTCCGGCACGTTCTGGATCGGCACCATGGGCAAGAAGGCCGAGCCGAAGGCCGGGGCGATCTACGCGTTCCATCGCGGCAAGATCTCGACGCTGTTTCCCGGCATCAGCATCCCCAATTCGATCTGCTTCTCGCCTGACGGCGCCACCGGCTATTTCACCGACACGCCGCATGCCGTGCTCTACGCCGTGCCGCTCAACCCCGCGACCGGCCTGCCGCGCGGCGAGCCCGAGGTGTTGCTACGCCACACCGGCATTGGCGGTCTCGACGGCTCGGTGTGCGATGCCGACGGAAACATCTGGAATGCCTGCTGGGGCGCGGGTCGCGTCGATGTCTATTCTCCACAAGGCGAGCGTCTGCGCTCACTGAGCGTGCCGGCCAGACAGGCGAGCTGCCCCGCTTTCGTCGGCTCCGATCTGTCGCGCGTTCTCGTCACGTCAGCCTGGCAGGATATGGACACGGCCGCACGCGCCGCCGATCCGCAAGCCGGCTGCACTTTTCTGCTGGAGGCATCCGCGCGCGGTCGCGCGGAGCCCGACGTCAAGCTCGCATAGGAGACCCGAAAACAGCCCACGACGACGTTCTCGACGAAACAAAGAAACAGTCTGACACCAAGGGAGTAAACCATGCTGAAACTGAAGACGACATTCCTTGCACTGGCGCTGGCCGGCGCTGCGTCCATGGCCGCAGGCGTCACCGCGTCTGCCCAGGACAAGGCGACCGTCGGCATCGCGATGCCGACCAAATCCTCGGCGCGGTGGATCGACGACGGCAACAACATGGTCAAGGTGTTGAAGGAGCGCGGCTACAACACTGACCTGCAATATGCCGAAGACGACATCCCGAACCAGCTCTCGCAGGTCGAGAACATGGTGACCAAGGGAGCGAAAGCCCTGGTGATCGCCGCGATCGACGGTACCACGCTGTCCGACGTGCTCAAGCAAGCCAAGGCCAAGGGCATCACCGTGATCGCCTATGACCGCCTGATCCGCGGCACGCCGAACGTCGACTATTACGCGACATTCGACAATTTCCAGGTCGGTGTGCTCCAGGCGCAATCGATCGAGCAGGGCCTCGGCCTGAAGGAAGGCAAGGGGCCGTTCAACATCGAGCTGTTCGGCGGCTCGCCCGACGACAACAACGCCTACTTCTTCTACAACGGCGCGATGAGCGTGCTGAAGCCCTACATCGACAGTGGCAAGCTCGTCGTTGGCTCGGGCCAGATGGGCATGGACAAGGTCGCAACGCTGCGCTGGGACGGTGCCACCGCCCAGGCCCGCATGGACAATCTGCTCAGCGCCTACTACGGCAACAAGAAGATCAATGCCGTCCTGTCGCCCTATGACGGCATCTCGATCGGCATCATCTCCTCGCTGAAGGGCGTCGGTTATGGCAGCGCCGGCCAGCCGATGCCTGTTATCAGCGGCCAGGATGCCGAGGTGCCCTCGATCAAGGCGATGCTGCGCGGCGATCAGTATTCGACCATCTTCAAGGATACCCGCGACCTCGCCAAGGTGACCGCCGACATGGTCGATGCCGCACTTGCCGGCAAGCAGGTCACGGTCAACGACACCAAGACCTACGAGAACGGCGTCAAGACCGTGCCGTCCTACCTGCTCAAGCCGGTCGTGGTTTACAAGGACAATTGGGAGAAGGTGCTGGTCGACAGCGGCTACTACAAGAAGGCGCAGTTCCAGTAGGACGTTACTTCCGTCATTCCGGGGCGATGCGCAGCATCGAACGATGATGCGAAATAGCGCACCTGAGAATCTCGAGGTTCCGGGTCGCCCTTCGGGCGCCCCGGAACGATGGCGATTTAGGGAAACGACAATGACCGCCATGTTGGAGATGCGCAACGTCAGCAAGAGCTTTGCCGGTGTGCAGGCGCTGCGCGACGTCAACTTCTCGGTTCACGCCGGGCAGATCCACGCGCTCGTCGGTGAGAACGGCGCGGGCAAGTCGACCCTGATGAAGGTGCTGAGCGGCGTCTATCCGCACGGCAGCTACGAGGGCACCATCGTCTTTGATGGCGAGGAGCGGCGCTTCCGCGACATCAACGATTCCGAGGCGCTCGGCATCATCATCATCCACCAGGAGCTGGCGCTGATCCCGCTGATGTCGATCGCGGAAAACATCTTCCTGTCGCATCCGCCCTCGAAGCTCGGCGTCATCGACCGCGACGAGGTCTACCGGCGCACGCGTGAGCTGCTGACGCAGGTCGGCCTCAAGGAATCCCCTGACACTCTGATCACCGATCTCGGCGTCGGCAAGCAGCAACTGGTCGAGATCGCCAAGGCGCTGTCCAAGCGGGTGCGGATGCTGATTCTGGATGAGCCGACCGCCAGCCTCAACGAGGCCGACAGCGCCGCGCTGCTCGAACGCCTGATGGCGTTCCGCGAGCAGGGCATCGGATCAATCCTGATCTCCCACAAGCTCAACGAGGTCGCCAAGGTCGCCGACCACATCACGGTGCTGCGCGACGGTCGCACCGTCGACAGCATCGACTGCCGCAGCGAGCCGATCCAGGAAGACCGCATCATCCGCAGCATGGTCAATCGCGATCTCGCCCACCGCTTCCCGGAGCGCAACGCGAAGATCGGTGAGCCCGTGCTCACCGTCGAGAACTGGTCGGTTTACCATCCGATTCATCCCGAGCGGCAGGTGATCAAGAATGTCGATTTCAGCGTCAGGCGTGGCGAGGTCGTCGGTATTGCCGGCCTGATGGGCGCCGGCCGCACCGAATTCGCCATGAGCCTGTTCGGCCGCTCCTGGGGCACTGCGATCAGCGGCTCTCTCCGGCTCGAAGGCCGGGAGATGGCGCTGCCGAGCGTCGCAGCCGCGATCGACGCCGGCCTTGCCTATGTCACCGAGGATCGCAAGCAGCTCGGCCTGATCCTCGCCGACGACGTCCGCAAGAACATCACGCTCGCCAGTCTCGACCAGGTCGCACCCAAGCGCGTCATCGACGACATCGCCGAGCTGAAGATCGCCAGCGATTATCGCACCCGCATGCGCATCCGCTGCTCCGACGTCTACCAGGAGACTGGCCAGCTCTCCGGCGGCAACCAGCAGAAGGTGGTGCTGTCGAAATGGCTGATGACCGACCCCAAGGTCCTGATCCTGGACGAGCCGACGCGGGGCATCGACGTCGGTGCCAAATACGAGATCTACTGTATCATCAACGAACTGGCGGAAGCCGGCCGCGGCGTTGTGGTGATCTCCTCGGAGATGCCCGAGCTGCTCGGCATCTGCGACCGCATCTGTGTCATGAACGACGGCGCCTTCGTCGGCGAGTTCAAGGGCTCTGATGCGACACAGGAAAAGATCATGCGCGCCATCATGCGCAACGAACGCAACATTGGGAACGCCGCGCCCGCGGCCGTCGAGATGGGAGGATCGCAGCCATGACCGACAAGACGGTATCGCTGCCCGAGGAGCGCCGGCACGGCAGCTTCATCAAGAACAATTTGCGCAACTACGGCATGCTGATGTCGTTGATCGCGATCATGCTGTTCTTCCAGGTCATGACCGGCGGCACGCTGCTGCAGCCGCTGAACCTGACGAATTTGGTGCTCCAGAACAGCTACATCGTCATCATGGCGCTCGGCATGCTGCTGGTGATCGTCACCGGCCATATCGACCTGTCGGTCGGCTCGGTTGCCGGCTTCGTCGGAGCGGTGGCCGCGGTGCTGATGGTGACGTACAAGGTCGACTACACGCTCGCCTTCATCGCCTGCCTGTTGCTGGGCGCGGCGATTGGTGCGGCGCAGGGTTATTGGGTGGCCTATTTCGGCATTCCGTCCTTTATCGTGACGCTGGCGGGCATGCTGGTGTTCAAGGGGCTCGCGCTCGCGGTGCTGCAGGGGCAGTCGCTCGGCCCGTTCCCCGCGACGTTCCAGAAGCTGTCCTCCGGCTTCATTCCGGAGCTTCTGCCGGAGGCCGGCACACTGCATCCGACCTCCATGCTGATCGGTGCTGTGCTTGCGCTCGGCCTCGTCTATGCCAGCGCCAAAGGAAGGTCGCGCGAGCAATCGCATGGCATCGAGGTCGAGCCTTATGCGTTCTTCCTGGGAAAGAGCGTTCTGCTCGCCTGCGCCGTGCTCTATTTCACCTATCTGATCGCCTCGCATCGCGGCATGCCGAACGTGCTGGTCATCATGACGGCTTTGATCGCGCTGTACGGCTTCGTCACCCGGCGTACCGTGATCGGCCGGCAGGTCTATGCGGTGGGCGGCAATGCGAAAGCGGCAAAACTGTCGGGCATCAAGACGGAGCGGCTGACCTTCCTCACCTTCGTCAACATGGGCGTGCTTGCCGCGCTCGCCGGCCTCGTCTTCGCTGCGCGCCTCAACACCGCGACCCCGAAGGCCGGGCTCGGCTTCGAGCTCGACGTCATCGCCGCCTGCTTCATCGGCGGTGCCTCGGCCTATGGCGGAGTGGGGCGCGTCGGCGGCGCCGTGGTCGGCGCCATGATCATGGGCGTGATGAACAACGGCATGTCCATCCTCGGCATCGGCATCGACTATCAGCAGGTCATCAAGGGCCTGGTGCTGCTGGGAGCGGTGTGCATCGACGTGTACAATCAGCGGCGGTAGCGGATCGAAGCGACCCGAAAAGGGTTGCGGATTTCTGCGGAAGTTTGCAGTGTCTCCGAAGCAGAAGGAATCCTTGGAGAAGAGTTTGGAGCCGTACGGGAAGCTCGAATGGCATCAGCGGGACCCCGAGATGCGGTGTCGTCCCTCAGTCAAGCGGATGTCGTGGTCCTGGTTCTCCGCGGAGCTTCTGCAATTTTGGCAAACGGAGCTGGAATTTCGCGTCAAGGGAGATGCAGCCTTCCTGGCGTTGCATGATTCTCTCCGCGCTGCGGGTGAGACGACGATCGACGGAGGGAGCCCTTCGACGCGAACCGATCTTCGAGGCAGGTTGACGTTCGTGCCGGCCGGATCTTCGGTCCAGGGCTGGAACCGTTTCAAGGGCGGCGTCTCGTCCGTCTTTGCGGTGCATCTCGTTCCGGCCAAATCGGTTCGCAGGGCAGACGATATCTCGGAAATTCCTCCATCGCTTTATTTCGAGAGCGACAATCTCAAGGCGACGCTCCAGAGTGTCGTGAATGGAGCCGGCATCAACGACCATGCCTATGCGGAGACACTTGGGCTGTTGCTCTTGTGGGAACTACGGCACGCAGTTGACCCGAAGCGTTCACCTCGTAGCCAGATCCGGGGAGGTCTGACTTTGCGTCAGTTGAGGCGCGTTCAGGAGTTCGTCGACGCTCAGATCTCGACCGAAATCTCGATATCCGACCTGGCAAGTGTGGCAGGGCTGAGCCATTACCACTTCATCAGGACGTTCAAGGAGGCTGCTGGACACTCGCCCTACCAATACGTCCTGTCGGAGAGAACCCGCCATGCGAAAGGGCTGCTGCTGTCGACGCCCGATCTCTCGCTCGAAGACGTGGCACGAGCGGCAGGGTTTAGCGATACATCGCAGCTAAATCGAGTATTTCGGAAGTTCGTTGGTGTTACACCGACCGTTTTCCGGCGTGAAAGCGGCTCTCGTTTTCCATAAAGTTGCACCCGTCCCAATTAGTGATCACGCGGGCCGACGCCCAGGCGTTGGCCGATCAACACAAGCTCAGCCAGACCACCAGCTCTCATCTTCTCCATCACCTTCTTGCGGTGTGCCTTGATGGTCCGCAGCGACGTGCCCAGTTCGTGAGCCACCTGCTTGCTGATCTTCCCTCCGACAAGGAACATGAATACCTGCCGTTCGCGTGGGGTTAAGGTTGCAAGGCGATTTCGCAGATCATCGAATTCGCGTTTGAGAACGAGCAATGACCGGTGACGCGTCAGAGCTCGCGCGATCGCGTGAAGGAGTTCATCCAGCCCGACAGGCTTGATCAGGAAGTCTTCCGCACCTGCTTTGATAGCCTTTACCGTCGTACTGACGTCGCAATAGCCGGTGAGAAACAGAATCGGAAGGCTCGAGCCGAGCTCCAGCAAACTGCTTTGCAGCGCCAGGCCACTCAAGCCAGGCATCCGGACATCTAGGAGGATGCAGCCGGGCTCGTTTTCGATGAACGGCTGCTCCAGCGCTTGCTCGGCCGACGCGTAGGCGACCACGCGGTATCCGGACTGCTCCAATTGCCGTTGGAGCGTGGTGCGGAAGGGAGCGTCGTCATCGACAATGTAGACGGTGTCCGACAACTGCTCTCCTGACAAGGAAGGCGTTGCCTTAACTAGACTTCGCCGCCCCGTGCGCTCCTGGATTCAGGTTTTTGGGTTCCCGCGATGGAAGTCAACGGCTTGACCTCCTTTCACCGCAAGAAATGGTACTTGCCGCAATTTTTGAGACTGTTCCGGCCTTGGCTTGCCGATCTTGCGAAACTACTGCGTCGTGAACAGCACCGCCGCGATCGCGACGGAGAGGCTCACCGCCGAGACCGTTGCCACGGTCGACAGCACGCCCATGCGCCGGAGCGCGATGGCGAACGCGATGATGATGGGGGTCGCGGTCATCAGCCCGATTTGTGCATCGCTCATCGCATCGCTCGCTGTTTTGCGGGACCGCCGGATACATTGATCCTATGACGGCCGAGCGGAAGGGACGTTGCGATAGCGCAAACGTTCGTTCGGCCGTTTGCACTCTTTGTGCGGCGACAAAGTCGGAACCGCTCCGGTGAGATATCCGTTCGGCGTCCTGGTTTGGAAATCAGATGTCGGCGACGGGTTGCGAACAACAAGAAACCGGCTGGGGCATCCTGGAAGATCTTCCCGGCGACCCCATGATCTGGGTGCTGATCTTCAGCGAGCTCGCCGCTTTCGGCCTCTTCCTCGGTGCTTTCGTCATTGCCCGCGTGATTCATCCTGCGATCTTCGCGGCCGGCCAGGCTACTCTTGATACGCATCTGGCCGGGATCAACACCATCGTGCTGGTGACCAGTGGCTGGGCCGCCGCGCGCGGGGCTGCTGCCGCACGGGCGGGCGAAAGGGTGCGAGCGCGCGGCTGGCTCTTTGGCGCCATGGCTCTTGGCGCTCTCTTCATCGCGATCAAACTGTTCGAATATGCCGGCGAGATCGCGCAAGGCAACGGCCTGGAAACGAGCCCGTTCTTCACTTTGTACTTCCTTCTCACCGGATTCCATCTCCTGCATGTCGGCCTCGGCATCGTGATCCTGGCCGTGGTTTCCCGGAGTGCCGGGGCCGCGGGCGTCGAGACCGGCACCGCCTTCTGGCACATGGTCGATCTGCTCTGGATCGTCATGTTTCCCATCATCTATCTGGTGCACTCGTGATTCCGGATCGTCTCGACATTGCCTGGATCGCGTTGATCGGCCTTGCACTTGCGACCATTCTGGTTCCGCCACTGGTGTCGCGCCCGTTGTTCGCCAATGCGTTGCTGCTGACGTTTGCCGCGCTCAAGGGCCGCCGCATCGTGCTCGATTTCCTCGATCTTCGCTCTGCGCCGGCGCTCTGGCGGAGCCTTGTCACCGCCTGGGTTGTCATCGTTGTGCTGTTCGCCTGGCTTGCATCCGCCATCGTCGCCCTGATCTGACGCGCTCCTTGCGCCTCGACAAAGAGCGACCCTCGCGGATCGGCAATAAATAGCAGCACCGATTTTCTCTCGACGACTCAAACCGGAAAGGATTGGCAATGGCTGAACGCCTGACCAAGTCGGCCGCTCGAAACGTCTTCTACGGCGGCTCGGCCTTTTTCTTCGCCATCTTCATAGGGCTGACGGCGCATAGCCACTACTACATGGCCACGACCTCGACCGACGCGGCGACGCTGACCTCGTCGGTCGCCCGCGGCAAGCATGTCTGGGAGAAGAACGCCTGCATCAACTGCCACACCCTGCTCGGCGAGGGCGCCTATTTCGCGCCTGAAGTCGGCAATGTCTGGGATCGCTGGGGCGGGAACGAGGATCCGGCCGCGGCGCGTGAGACGCTGAAGGCCTGGATGCAATCGCAGCCCTCGGGCGCGCCGGGCCGCCGGCAGATGCCGCAGTTCAACCTCACGGACCAGGAGCTCGACGATCTCGCCGACTTCCTGCAATGGACCAGCAAGATCAAGACCCAGCAATGGCCGCCGAACAAGGCCGGCTGAGCGCATTGCCTCGTGAATCACTCAAGACAGAGAGCCTGAGATGAAATATCAGACCCAGAAAGTCGCGATGCTGTATTTTTACGGCGCGCTGACGCTGTTCCTCGCACAGGTCCTGTTCGGCCTGCTCGCCGGAATGATCTACGTCCTCCCCAACACGCTGTCGACCCTCCTGCCGTTCAACATCGTCAGGATGATCCACACCAACGCGCTGATCGTATGGTCGCTGATCGGCTTCATGGGCGCGACCTACTTCCTCCTGCCTGAGGAGACCGAGACCGAGCTGTACAGCCCGCTGCTCGCAAAAATCCAGTTCTGGATGTTCTTCGGCGCGGCAGGTGCGGCCGTGGTCGGCTATCTCTTTCACTACCACGAGGGCCGCGAATTCCTCGAACAGCCCTTCATCATCAAGGTCGGCATCGTCGTCGTCTGCCTGATGTTCCTGTTCAACGTGACGATGACGGCTCTCAAGGGCCGCAAGACCACGGTCACGAACATCCTGCTGTTTGGCCTGTGGGGCGTTGCGATCTTCTTCCTGTTCGCGTTCTACAATCCGATCAATCTGGCGGTCGACAAGATGTACTGGTGGTACGTCGTCCATCTCTGGGTCGAGGGCGTCTGGGAGCTGATCATGGCCTCCGTGCTCGCCTATCTCATGATCAAGCTCAATGGAATCGACCGCGAGGTCGTGGAGAAGTGGCTCTACGTCATCATCGGCCTTGCGCTGTTCTCGGGCATTCTCGGCACGGGCCACCATTTCTACTGGATCGGCGCGCCCGGCTATTGGCAGTGGATCGGCTCGCTGTTCTCAACGCTCGAGGTGGCGCCGTTCTTCACCATGGTGATCTTCACGGTGCAGATGACCTGGAAGGCCGGCCGCAAGCATCCGAACCGCGCTGCGCTGTTGTGGTCGGTGGGCTGCTCGGTGATGGCGTTCCTGGGGGCCGGCGTCTGGGGCTTCCTGCATACGCTGTCCTCGGTGAACTACTACACCCACGGCACCCAGGTCACCGCTGCGCACGGCCATCTCGCCTTCTTCGGCGCCTATGTGATGCTGAACCTGTCGGTAATGGCCTATGCGATCCCGCAGATCAAGGGACGTGCGCCCTATAACCAGTGGCTCTCCATGACCAGCTTCTGGATCATGTGCACGGCCATGATGGTGATGACCTTCGCGCTGACCTTCGCCGGCGTGGTCCAGGTTCATCTCCAGCGCGTGCTCGGCCAAGGCTACATGGATGTGCAGGACCAGCTCGCGATGTTCTACTGGGTCCGTCTCGGCTCCGGCGCGTTCGTGGCGATCTCCGCGCTGATGTTCATCTGGGCCGTGCTGGTGCCGGGCCGCGAGAAGCAGGCGGTCATCCCCGCCGCGCTGCAGCCGGCCGAGTAAACGAGAAATGGCGGCCGCGGTTCGCCGCGCTCGCCAGCTTTCCAAAGAAATTCCGGAGAAACATCATGAAAGCTGCCCTTCACACGGTGACCTCGACGCCCGAGCTGCCGGCCTATGTTCCATCCGGAAACGAATGCGAGCTGTTCGAGCATGCCTGGCGGCGGCGTCTGCCGGTGCTGCTCAAGGGACCGACCGGTTGCGGCAAGACGCGCTTCGTCGCGCATATGGCGGCGCGGCTGGGACTGCCGCTTCACACCATTGCCTGTCATGACGATCTCACCGCCGCCGATCTCACCGGCCGCTATCTGCTCAGGGGAGGCGATACGGTGTGGACCGATGGTCCGCTGACGCGTGCGGTGCGCGAAGGCGGCATCTGCTATCTCGACGAGGTCGTCGAAGCGCGCAAGGACGTCACCGTCGTGCTGCATCCTCTCACCGACGATCGCCGCATCCTGCCGCTGGAGCGCACCGGCGAGGAACTGGTGGCACCGAGCAGCTTCATGCTCGTCGTCTCCTACAATCCCGGCTACCAGACGCTGCTGAAGGCGCTGAAGCCGTCGACGCGGCAGCGCTTCGTCGCCATCGAATTCGACTTCCTGCCGCCGGACCGGGAGATCGGCGTCGTGTCCGCCGAAAGCGGGCTGACGCCGGAGCGCGTGCGGCCGCTGGTCGGGCTGGCTGGCCGGCTGCGCGCGCTCAAGGGCCACGATTTGGAGGAGGGCGTCTCGACCCGGCTCGTGGTCTATTGCGCGACCTTGATTGCGGCGGGCACGCCGACCGCCGATGCCGTGCTGGCCGGCATGATCGAGCCCCTCACTGACGATTCCGACGTGAAGGCGGCGCTGCTGGACGTCGCACGCGCCGTCATCGGGTGAGGCCGCGCCCATGCTCGACTTCCTCGAACTGGAGGAGACGGTCGGCCGCGCCTGGCACAGGATGGTCGGCGGCACCGCGAGCTATCCGGTTCACGACGATCAGGCCGTCGCACTCGCCGAGATGAAGGGTCGGCTCGCGGTGATGTTCCGCGCGCTCGGCGGTGAGACCGGGGTGCAGATTGCAAGCGCTGGTGCCCGGAAATCGGGGCACCGTCTCGGCTGGCGCCAGCGCATCGGCCTCGGAGACGAGCGATTGGAGCAGCCCGGCCGCGACGCCGCGACCATCTTTCTCCCCGATCGCATCTCGATCTTTCCCGACCGTGCGCTCAATGCGGCGCTCTATCGCTGGCTTGCGGCGTGGTTCGCCGCCGCGCCGATCGAGACGATCACGGAAGCCGATCCGCTGCGACGGGATCTTCTGGTGTTGCGCCGGGCGAGCGAGACAGCAGTCTGGGTGCTCACGCAATTCCCCGGGCTCGTCACTGATTACGCCCAGCTCGCCGCAGCGACGGCCGAGGCGCGGCCTCGTCGCCCCTTGCCGCGCATCGAGCAGGAGGTCGAGCAGATCGTGCTGGCCTTGCTCGGAGCCGGCAAGGCGCCTGCGGGCAGGCTGTGGCCGGCGATGATGGGGACGGGGCCGCTGCCGGACAAGGCGCCGCCGGGCTATCATTCGATCCTGCCGTGCCCGCTCTGGGGAGATTGCTGGACGCGCGAGCTCTCGCCCGTACATGCCGGCGAGGACGAGTGCGCACCGGGTGCAGAGGCTGCCCCGGAGGACGATCGCAAGCGCTTTGCCGTTCGCGAGCGCGAGGACAATGCCAATCGCCGCGATCCTTTCGTGCTCAACCGCTTCGAGAAGATCCTCGCGATGGCCGAGATGGTCAATGTCGACCGTCCGGCCGACGACAGCGAGGACGAGGATGCGCAGAAAGCGGCCGACGATCTCGAGGAGATCACCCTCAGCCGCCGTAGCGGCAAGCCGGCGAGCCGGTTCAAGTTCGACCTCGACCTGCCGCCGGAAGCGCTCGATGCCTCGAAGCTCGATGCGGACCTCACCTATCCCGAATGGGACTATCGCAGCGGCTCCTATCTGCCGGATCATTGCCGCGTGCTTGCCGCTGCGGCCTCCGAGCAAGGGGAGAGCTGGATACCTGACGATGCAACGCGCCGGCACATCCGCCAGGTGCGCCGCCGCTTCGAGATGTTGCGGCCGCGCCATGAGCTGATGCGCGCCCAGGCTGACGGACACGATCTCGATCTCGACGCGCTCGTGCGTGCGCGGTGCGATCTTCGCGCCGGCAGCGGCGGCAGTGGTCTCGACCGCATCCATGTCGCCATGCGACCGCAAGGGCACGATCTCGCGGTCACGCTGCTGGTCGACGTCTCGCTGTCCACTGACGCCTGGGTCGACGGCCACCGCGTCCTCGACGTCGAGAAGGAGGCCCTGCTGGTGCTCGCCCACGGGCTCTCAGCCTGCGGCGATCACCACAGCATCCTGACCTTCACCTCGCGCCGCCGTTCCTGGGTGCGGCTCGAAACGGTCAAGGCCTTCGGGGAGCCGATGAGCGGGGCGGTGGAGCGCCGGATCGGCGCGCTGAAGCCCGGCTATTACACGCGGATCGGCACGGCGGTGCGCTACGCCGCCGCCGAACTCGCCCGCCAGCCGCAGCGCAAGAAGCTGCTGATCGTCCTAACTGACGGCAAGCCGAACGACGTCGATCATTACGAGGGCCGCTTCGCTGTCGAGGACACCCGCAAGTCGGTCCACGAGGCGCGCCGCCTCGGCATCGCCGCCTTCGGCGTCACGGTGGACACAACTGCGCAATCCTACTTCCCGACCCTGTTCGGTCGCGGCGGCTACGCCATCGTCGGCAACATCAAGCGGTTGCCTGCGGCACTGCCGGCGATCTACCGGCAGGTCGCGCACTGACGGCGGAAAAATCCAGAGGGGCAGCTCTCTTCACGAGCTATTGCTCATCATTTGGGTATATGATCGAATGGTCGAATGGTCCTCCGCCGGTCAAGTTCCGATCTGATCATCTTCGATTGCGATGGCGTGCTCGTCGACAGCGAGCTGTTGAGCTGCCGGTGCCTGTCCGAGGTGCTGGCGGAGTTCGGCATCGCGCTCAGCGTAGAGCAGGCGCTCGAGCTCTTCCTGGGGCGCAGCACCAAGGCGATCGAGCAGCATTATCGTGATCTCGGGCAGATCGTGCCGGACAGTTTTCTGCCGCGCTTGAAGTCGCAAGTGCTGACGACCTTCGCAGCTTCGCTTCAGCCGACCCCCGGCATTGCCGGCGTGATGTCCGACTTGTCCGTGCCGTGTTGCGTGGCTTCATCCAGCGACATCGATCGCGTGGCGCTCTCCCTCGACGTCACCGGGCTGCGGGCGCATTTCGGGAATCGGATCTACACCGCGCAAATGGTCAGGCACGGCAAGCCGGCGCCCGATCTCTTTCTCCTCGCGGCGGAGAAGATGGGGGTGCAACCTGCGCGCACCCTGGTGATCGAGGACAGCGTCAGCGGCGTTCAGGCGGGCAAGGCGGCCGGCATGACCGTCTGGGGATTTGTCGGCGGCGGCCATTATCGCGGACGCGACGGACAGGCTATATTGTCCGGCGCGGGGGCCGACCGGGTGTTCTCGCGCATGATCGAATTCTGGGAGACGTGAGGCCCGCATGGCCGCCGAGAACGACAGATCGCGACTCGACGACGCCGCGCGCGCCGGCTGGCTCTATTTCATCGCGGGTCACACCCAGGACGAGATCGCAAAGATGCTGCAGGTCTCGCGCGCCTCGGCGCAACGGCTGGTTTCGCTGTGCCTCGCCGAGCGTCTCATCACCTTCCGGCTCGAGCATCCCATCGCCGCCTGCATGGAATTGGCGGCGCGCCTGAAGGAGCGCTTCGATCTCGTTCATTGCGAGGTGGTCCCGGCCGATCCAGCGGCGCCGCAAGCCACCGCGGGTATCGCCGAGCGTTGCGCTAATTTGCTCGATTCCACGCTGCGTTCGGAGACGCCCGTGATCGTCGCGCTCGGCACGGGCCGGGCGGTGCGCGCTGCGGTCGAGCGCGTCACGCCGATCGACCGGCCCAATCACCAGATCGTCTCGCTGGTCGGCAACATCTCCGCCGACGGCTCGGCGAGCTTCTACGACACCGTCGGCCGGCTCGCCGATCGCACGGGTGCGCGGCACTATCCGATGCCGCTGCCGTTCCTGATGTCGTCCGAGGACGAGCGCAACAAGATGGTCCGCATCGAGCCGATCGCCAAAGTGAAGGCGGTGGCCGCCAAAGCGGATTTGCGCCTTGTCGGCATCGGCCAGATGGACCAGAAGGCACAGGTCCATGTCGACGGCTTCGTGACCCGCGACGAATTGTTCGAGATGATGCGGCTGGGTGCGATCGGCGAGATCACCGGCTGGGCCTATGATTCAAAGGGCCGCCTGCTCAAATCCGGCACCAACAAGCGCCTAACCAGCATCCCGCCGGAAGTGCCGGCGAAGACCACCACGATCGCCGCGGCGATCGGTGCAGCCAAGGTAGTGGCGATCGCGGCGGCGCTGAACGGGGGCCTGATCAACGGGTTGATCACAGACGAGACGACCGCAAAGGCCATCCTGGAGCGGTAGGGGCGGCCGGTCCCGCCACTTGCGCCGCTGTCATCATCCGCGAAAGCGGATGATCCGGTACGCCGCGGCCTCTCTTGGAGCAAATCACTCACTGCACGGAGTACTGGATGCCCCGCTTTCGCGGAGCATGACAGCGTGTGTGGGGGCCGCCCGGCCATCACTCCCGCACCGCAGCACTCATAAGTTGCGAGAACGGCCCTTCGCCTTCTTGACAACAGTCCTTCCTTGCGTTGAACATACGCCCAACGCGTGGGCAGATGCCCAAAACGCGAGTTTGAGGGAGGTCACCGTGAAACATGTCCTGGGCGCCGTCTGCGGCGCGTCTGCACTTTTGCTGGCCGTCCCCGCGGTGGCCGAAACGATCCTGACGATCGCCACTGTCAACAATGGCGACATGATCCGCATGCAGGGGCTGACGGCTGAGTTCACCAAGAAGAACCCCGACATTTCAGTGAAATGGGTGACGCTGGAGGAGAACGTGCTGCGCCAGCGCGTCACCACCGACATCGCCACCAAGGGTGGCCAGTTCGACGTGCTCACCATCGGCACCTATGAGGTGCCGATCTGGGCCAAGAAGGGCTGGCTGGTACCGCTCGCCAATCTCGGCGGCGATTACGACGTCGCCGACCTCCTGCCCAAGATCAAGGATGCGGTCTCCGTCGATGGCAAGCTCTACGCCGCGCCGTTCTATGGCGAGAGCTCGATGGTGATGTATCGCACCGACCTGTTCGAGAAGGCCGGCCTGAAGATGCCGGAGAAGCCGACCTGGGATTTCGTGATCGACGCGGCCAAGAAGCTGACCGACAAGGGCGTTGGCACCTACGGCATTTGCCTCCGCGGCAAGGCCGGCTGGGGCGAGAACATGGCGTTCCTCTCGGCCATGGCCAATTCCTACGGCGCGCGCTGGTTCGACGAGAAGTGGGCGCCGCAATTCAACACGTCGGAATGGAAGGCGACGTTGACGAACTACGTCAATCTGATGAAGGAAGCGGGGCCTCCCGGCGCGAGCTCCAACGGGTTCAACGAGAATCTGGCGCTGTTCAACGCCGGCAAGTGCGGCATGTGGATCGACGCCACGGTCGCGGCATCCTTCGTCACCAATCCGAAGGAGTCTAAGGTCGCCGACAAGGTCGGCTTTGCGCTCGCGCCCAACACCGGGCTTGGCAAGAACGCCAACTGGCTGTGGGCCTGGAATCTCGCGATCCCCGCCGGCTCCAAGAAGACGGAAGCGGCCGAGAAGTTCATCTCCTGGGCGACGAGCAAGGACTACACCAAGCTCGTCGCGTCAAAGGAGGGTTGGGCCAACGTGCCGCCGGGCACGCGCACCTCGCTCTACCAGAACCCCGACTATCTGAAGGTCGCCCCGTTCGCGAAGCTGACGCTGGCCTCGATCGACGCGGCCGATCCGAACAAGCCGACGGTGAAGCCGGTTCCTTACGTGGGCGTGCAATACGCCGCGATCCCGGAATTCCAGGGCATCGGCACCCAGGTGGGCCAGCAATTCTCGGCCGCGCTGGCCGGGTCGATGACGGTCGATGCCGCGCTGACCGCGGCGCAGTCTGTGACCGAGCGCGAGATGAAGCGCGCCGGCTACATCAAGTGAACCCGAGCTCTTCCTCCTGAGCTCCGACTTGCGGCCATCCAAATTCATGGATGGCCGCCTTCTTCCCGAGGTTTCATTTTGACGCGTTTTCTTCCCGCGAACCGGTCCCCACTTCGCTCGAAAACGCTCTAAGGAGAAGCCAACGATGGCGACACGGCAGACGCAGTTCCTTGCGCGCTCGCTCCTGACGCCGGCGGTCGGGCTGCTCTTCATCTGGATGATCGTCCCGCTGGGGCTGACGATCTATTTCTCGACGCTGCATTACAGCCTGCTCGATCCCGGCTCCGAGTCGTTTGTCGGGCTGGAGAACTTCCGCTACTTCCTCACCGATCCCGCCTTCCTGGCCTCGCTTCAGAACACGCTGGTGCTGGTCGGCTCGGTACTGGCGCTGACGATCATGCTCGGCATTCCACTGGCGCTGCTGATGGATCAGCCGGTGGTCGGACGCAATTTCGTGCGGCTGATGGTGATCGCGCCGTTCTTCGTGATGCCGACGGTAAGCGCGCTGGTCTGGAAGAACCTGCTGATGCACCCGGTGTCCGGCCTGTTCGCCTGGCTGGCCACTCTGTTCGGCCTGACGCCGATCGACTGGTTCAACGACGTGCCGCTGTTTGCGGTGATCCTGATCGTGACCTGGCAATGGCTCCCGTTCGCGACGCTGATCCTGCTCACCGCGCTGCAATCGCTCGACGAGGAGCAGAAGGAGGCCGCCGAGATGGACGGCGCCAGCGCCGTCTCGACCTTCATCTACATCACCCTGCCGCATCTCGCGCGCCCCATCACGGTGGTGATCCTGATCGAGACCATCTTCCTGCTGACGGTTTTTGCGGAGATCTACGTCACCACGGGCGGCGGCCCCGGCCTATCCACCACCAACATCGCTTTCCTGATCTATTCGCAGGCCTTGATTCAGTACGACGTCGGCACGGCCTCGGCAGGCGGCCTGGTTGCTGTCGTGATCGCGAACGTCGTCGCCTTCTTCCTGGTCCGCATCGTCGGCCGCAATCTGGAGGCGTGACACCATGGCACGGAGGGCGACGACGCAGCAGGTGGTGGTTTCGACGATCGGGGCCTGGTTCTTCGGCTTCCTGATCTTCTTCCCGATCCTCTGGATGGTGCTGGCGAGCTTCAAGACCGAGCTCGAGGCTTTCTCCGTGCCGCCGTCCTTCCTGTTCTTTCATTGGACCACCGAGAATTACGCGACGGTGCAAGAGCGCAGCGACTATCTCCACCACGCGATGAACTCGATCATCATCGCCGGCGGCTCGACGCTCATCGCTCTCTTGATAGCCGTTCCCGCGGCCTGGTCGATGGCGTTCTCGCCGACCAAGCGTACTAAGGACATCCTGCTCTGGATGCTCTCGACCAAGATGATGCCGCCGGTCGGCGTGCTGGTGCCGATCTACCTGATCTACAAGAGCTTCGGCCTGCTCGATTCCCGTGCCGGTCTCGTCTTCATCCTGTGCCTCGGCAATCTGCCGATCGTGATCTGGATGCTCTTCACCTACTTCAAGGAGATCCCGCGCGACATCCTCGAAGCGGCGCGCATGGACGGCGCCACCATCGGCCGCGAGCTGGTCTACGTCTTGACACCGATGGCGATCCCGGGGCTGGCCTCGACGATGCTGCTCAATTTGATCCTCGCCTGGAACGAAGCGTTCTGGACGCTCAATCTGTCGACCTCGAACGCTGCGCCGCTCACCACGTTCATCGCGTCCTATTCCAGCCCGGAAGGGCTGTTCTGGGCAAAATTGTCGGCAGCCTCGACGCTGGCGATCGCGCCCATTCTCGTCCTCGGTTGGTTCAGCCAGAAGCAGCTCGTGCGCGGGCTAACCTTCGGTGCGGTGAAGTAGAGGGGCTGCCGGATCATGGGTCAGATCACACTTCAGGGCGTGCAAAAATCCTTCGGCCCGGTGCACATCATCAAGGGCGCCGACCTGGACATCGCCGACGGCTCCTTCGTCGTGTTTGTCGGTCCGTCCGGCTGCGGCAAGACCACGCTCTTGCGGCTGATCGCCGGGCTCGAAGACGTCTCCGGCGGCAAGATCCTGATCGACGGCAAGAACGTCGTCGATACGCCGCCCGCCAAGCGTGGGCTGTCGATGGTGTTCCAGTCCTACGCGCTCTATCCGCATATGAGCGTGCGCGGCAATATCGGCTTCGGCCTGAAGATGGCGGGCCTTGCCAGAGACGAGATCAATCGCAAGGTCGAGGCTGCCGCCGCGACGCTGAATCTCACGCCCTATCTCGATCGCAAGCCGCGCGAGCTTTCCGGCGGCCAGCGCCAGCGTGTCGCGATCGGCCGCGCGATCGTGCGCGAGCCCAAGGCATTCCTGTTCGACGAGCCGCTGTCCAACCTCGATGCCGCGCTACGCGTGCAGATGCGCATCGAGGTGACGCGGCTCCAGAAGCAGCTCGGCACCACCGCGATCTATGTCACCCACGACCAGGTCGAGGCCATGACCATGGCCGACAAGATCGTCGTGCTCAATGGCGGCAAGATCGAGCAATATGGCTCGCCGCTGGAGCTCTATGAGCGGCCCGCCAATCTCTTCGTCGCCGGCTTCATCGGCTCGCCCAAGATGAACTTCGTCACCGGAGAGCTCGCCCTGCAGCGCGGCGCCGCCACCATCGGCGTGCGGCCGGAGCATCTCAGGATCGAGCGCGAGGGCGAAGGCGGTTGGCTCGGAACCATTGCCGTCGCCGAGCATCTCGGCAGCGACACTTTCCTTTACGTCGATGCCGGTCCGCTCGGCATGCTGACAGCGCGCTATGTCGGCGAGTTGAGCCTGCATGCCGGCGACCGCGTGTCGCTGCTGCCAGAGCCCGCACGCATCCATCGCTTCGATCAGGGCGGCAACGCGCTGCGAGGCTGACAAGAAACGGCAAGAGAACGGCGAGAAACGGAAAGACCATCATGTACCTGGAAAAATTCAAGCTGAGCGGCAAGACCGCGTTCATCACCGGCGGCGGGCAGGGCATTGGCCTCGGCTGCGCGGAAGCACTGGCCGAGGCCGGCGCCAGGGTCATCATCGGCGACCGCGACGGCAAGGTCGCCGACAGCGCCAAGGCCAGCCTGAAGGCGAAGGGCTTTGACATCGAGACCGCGATCATGGACGTGACCGATACCAGGCGTGTGGCGGAGGTCGCGAACGACCTCGTCGCCCGCCATGGCAAGGTCGACATCCTCGTCAACAATGCCGGCATCGCCCGCAGCGAAACCCCGGCCGAGACCGTCACCGACGAGCACTGGCTCAACGTCATCGACGTCAACCTCAATGGCACGTTCTGGTGCTGCCGCGAGTTCGGCAGGCACATGCTGAAGGCCAGGAGCGGCGCCATCGTCAATGTCGGCTCGATGTCCGGCTTCATCGTCAACAAGCCGCAGGAGCAGTGCTTCTACAACGCCTCCAAGGCGGGCGTTCATCATCTGACCAAATCGCTGGCCGCCGAATGGGGCGCGCGCGGCATTCGCGTCAATGCGGTGGCGCCGACCTATATCGAGACGCCGCTCAACGCTTTCGTGAAGAGCAACGCCAAGATGTACGACGCCTGGATTGGTGGAACCCCGATGGCGCGGATGGGGCAGGTCGAGGAGATCGCCTCCGTCGTCTTGTTCCTGTCCTCCGAAGCCGCGAGCCTGATGACCGGCAGCATCGTGCTGGTGGATGGCGGCTACACTTGCTGGTAGGCTTGCGTCAAAACCGACGAAGCTGGAGCGACAATGCCGCGAGCGTATATCGGCGTCGACGTGGGGACCACGAGCACGCGGGCAGGGGTGTTTGACGAGGCCGGGACGCTGCTTGCGACCGCGCGGCATCCGATCCGGATCTGGCACGAGCCCGGCGACATCGTCGAGCAGTCGTCCCAGGACATCTGGGAGGCCTGCGTAACTTCGGTGCGAGCGGCGATGGCGGAAGCCGCCATCGCATCTGATAGCGTCGGCGGCATCGGCTTTGATGCCACCTGCTCTCTGGTCGTCCTCGACAGGCAGGGCGCGCCGCTCACCGTCAGCGCATCCGGCGACAGGCAACGCAATGTCATCGTCTGGATGGATCATCGTGCCATCGCCGAGGCGCGGCTGATCAATGAGACCGAGGATGACGTGTTGCGCTATGTCGGCGGCTCGATCTCGCCCGAGATGCAGATGCCGAAACTGCTATGGCTGAAGCGGCACCTTCGCGGGAGCTTTGACGCCGCTGGCCATTTCTTCGATCTCTCCGATTATTTGAGCTGGCGCGCGACGGGTTCGCTGCAGCGCTCGACCTGCACCGTCACCTGCAAATGGAACTATCTCGCCCATGACGGCGGCGGCTGGAGCGCGCAATTTTTCAAGCGCATCGGCCTGTCGGACTTCGTCAACGAGAAATACGCCCGCATCGGCACCGAGATCGTCGCCCCCGGCACGCGGCTCGGCACCGGTCTCACCCGCGCGGCGGCGGCCGAGCTTGGCCTGCCGCCGGGCATACCGGTCGGTGCCTCGTTGATCGACGCCCATGCCGGCGGCATTGGCGCGATCGGCGGACGCGACGGTGTGGGCGGGGCGAGCGATGTCTGCGACCGGCTCGCCTACATCATGGGAACTTCGGCCTGCATCATGGCGACGACCCGCGAGCCGTGCTTCGTGCCCGGCGTGTGGGGGCCTTATTACTCCGGCATGGTCCCGGACTTCTGGCTCAACGAGGGCGGCCAATCGGCGGCAGGTGCGGCGATCGACCATCTCCTCAAGTCGCATCCGGCTCATGCTGAGGCGAGCGCGGCGGCGCGCGGCGAGGGCCTCGACCTCATCGACTTCCTCGAGCGTCGCATCATCGCGCGTGCGGGCAGCGTCAGCCGCGCCGCTCTGCTCGCCCGCGACGTTCATGTGCTTCCTGAATTCATCGGCAACCGCTCGCCCTACGCCGACCCTGATACGCGCGCGGTGATCACGGGGCTCGATCTCGACACCGACATCGCCTCGATGGAGCGGCTGTTCGTCGCCGGCCTGTGCGGGCTCGCCTATGGGCTCGCCGAGGTGATCGAAGCCTTTGCCGCGCATGGCGTGCGCTCCAGCATCATGATCATGGGTGGCGGTGCCAGTCGAAGCCCGCTGGTGCGACAGATCATGGCGGACACGACGGGTCTCTCCGTCGCGCTGCCGCAGACCAGGGAGCCGGTGCTGCTGGGGGCGGCGATGCTGGGGGCGGTGGCCGGCGGCGCGTATGCTTCGATCGGCGAGACCATGGCCAAGATGTCGGCGCTGGGAGGGAAGAGCGAACCGACCGCGCTTGACATGGCGGCGTTTCATACGCGCAAGCGCGAGGTCTACAAGCTGCTGCGCGAAGTCGATCGCGGCAGCCGCGCGGCGATGCGCGACATCGCGAGAGGTTGAAAGACATGCTGATTGCCTGCGGCGATGCGCTGATCGATTTCGTCCCGACGCGAAATGCCGAGGGGCGCGAGGCGGTGATGCCTGCGGTCGGCGGCTCATGCCTGAACGTCGCGATCGGCATGGCGCGGCTCGGCGCGCCGACCGGCTTTGTCGGCGGCATCTCGACCGACCTGTTCGGAGGAATGATCGCCGATCACGCCGCCGCCTCTAACGTCGACCTCAGCCTCGCCACCCGCAGCGACCTTCAGACCACGCTCGCCTTCGTCCGCATCGTCGCGGGCGAGTCGCACTATGCCTTCTACGACGCCGGGACCGCGACGCGAAACTGGGCCTACCGGCGCGGGTCTATTCCCTTCGATACGGTCGAGGCCGTTCATGTCGGCTCGACCACGCTCGTCAACGAGCAGGGAGCCGCCGAGACCAAAGCCCTGATCGCGGATGCGCGCGCATCCTCGACGATCTCCTTCGATCCGAACTGTCGGCCCAATCTGGTCAAGGACAAGCAGGCCTATCTGGCGCAGATGGCCGAGTTCGCGGGCAGCGCCGATCTCGTCAAGATGTCGGACGTGGACTTCGCCTACCTCTTCGGCGAGGAGCGTTACGAGCAGCGAGCGAGTGCGCTACTGCGGCAAGGCGCGAGCCTCGTTGTCATCACCCGCGGCGACAACGGCGCGATCGCATGGCACGTCGGGGCAGGAGCGATCGAGGTCACCTCGCCGCAGGTCAAGGTCGCCGACACCATCGGCGCCGGCGACAGCTTTCAGGCGGCGCTGCTGTTCGCTCTGCACAAGCTGGGACGCATTGCCCGGCCGCGATTGAAGAACATCGGAGCGGACGAGCTCCGCCGCGCACTGTCCTTTGCCGCCAATTGCGCCGGCCTGACCTGCACCCGCCCGGGCGCCGACCCGCCCCGGAGCCGTGAGATCACCTCGCCCTTGTAGCCCGTCACAGCGGCGCGACGACTTTCTCGGCGCATTTGAGGAAAGTTCGGATCAGCGGGCTCTGAGAATCCCGCCGCCAGCAAACCGCGATATCGATGGAATCGGTGGCGTCGCGCAGCGGCCTGAACACGATGCCGCGTGGTGCGCCGAGCTGCGCGCAGGCCGGCAGGATGGCGAGGCCTTCACCGGCCAGGACCAGGCTCATCGCCGAATGCACCGTCTCCACCCGGCTCGCGATCGGCATCACGATTTGATGTCGCCGCAGCAAGGCCGCGACCGCGGAGGAGGCGGGGTCGTGGTCCGGCCATGGCAGCGCGATCAGGGGACGGCCCTGCAACTTCGCCATCGGCACCGCGCCGAGGCGGGCGAGTGGCGAGCGGATCGGCATCGCCAGCATGAACGGTTGGGCGCCGACCCGCGCCACCTGGATTTCAGGGTGATGAATCGCCGGCATGCACAGCGCGATCGTGACGCTGCGGTCGAGCAGCCGCGCCTCGCGCGTCGAGGCACTGAGCTCGGCGAAGTCGAGGTCGACGCCGGGAATCGAGCGGCGCAGCTCGGGGATCAGGCGCGGCAGCACCGCATTGGCCAGCACGAACATGTAGCCGACCGACAGCCGGCCGCGTCGCCCGGATGCAACCGCGCGCGCGGCTTCGGCGCCGTCGGCCGCGAGCGCCAGCGCCTCGCTGGCGCGCGCCAGCAGGGCCTGGCCGGCCTCGGTCAGGTCCATGCCGCGCGTGCCGCGGCGGAACAGGGGCGCGCCGATCTCGGCTTCCAGCTTGCGGATCTGGACGGAAAGGGGCGGCTGCGCCATCCGCAGCACCTCGGCGGCCTTGCCGACGCTGCGCGCCTCGGCGACGGCGACGAAATAGCGGAGCCGGCGAAGATCCATTGGCATACCGAAAACGTATGGGTTGGCGATCAAAATGGTATTGGACGGCAAGTTAACAAAACTGTCATTCTCGCTGTCAATGGCTGGGCCAACGGCGGCCCGCTCCGGAGCGTGAAGTGACGATGAACGGCGATCCCTGCCTGCTGTCCGCAACTGAACTGCGTGGGCTTATCGCCACAAGGAAGATTTCCCCCGTCGAGATCACCCGTGCCGTGCTCGCGCGCGCCGAGGCCCTCCAGCCCGAACTGAACTGCTTCATCACGCTGTGCGGCGACGAGGCGATGGTGCAGGCGCGCGCGGCGGAGCGCAAGGTGATGGCCGGCGAGCCGCTCGGCCTGCTCCACGGCATCCCCGTCACCGTCAAGGACATCGTCAACACCAAGGGCGTCAAGACCACCTTCGGCGCCGTTCCCTACAAGGACAACGTGCCGAATGAGGATGCCGTTGCGGTGGCGCGGCTGCGCAGCGAAGGCGCGATCCTGATCGGCAAGACCACGACGCCGGAATTCGGCAGCAAATGCCTGACGGACTCGCCCTTGTTCGGCCGTACCCGCAATGCGTGGAGCGCAGAGCGCTCCTCGGGTGGCTCCAGCGGCGGCGCGGCTGTTGCAGTTGCCAGCGGCATCGCACCGCTCGCGATCGCCACCGACGGCGGCGGTTCGACGCGGATTCCCTCCGCCTGCAACGGCGTGGTGGGCTTGAAGCAGAGCAACGGCGTGATCCCGCACAGCCAGGCGCTGGACGTGTTCGGCAACCAGACCTATGTCACGCCGACCACCCGCACCGTTGCCGACACTGCGCTGATGATGCAGGCGATCTCAGGCGAGGATCCCAGCGATCCCTGGTCGATCGGCGTTCCTGTGCCGGATTTCGTCGGCACGGTTGCCGCGCGCGGCAATCTGCGCGGACAGCGGATCCTGTACTGCCTGACGCCGCCGGGCCGTCCGGTGTCCGCAGAGGTCGCCATCAGTTTCAAGGCGAGCCTCGACCGGTTGGCAGGGTTAGGGGCCGAGCTCGAGGAATTTTCCGGCGAAGGTTTCGATATCGAGCCGATCTGGCGCGCCATCAACCACACCGTCTGGCGCACGCGCTTTGCCAAACTCGCGACCGAGCACAAGGACGAACTGAGCGAGGCTTTCCTCAAGCAGCTCGCGCTCGCCGCCGAGGTCAGCGGCGCCGACTACCAGGAGGCGATGTTCGCGCGCACCGCGCTGTTCCGCCGGGTGCAATCGCTGCTTGCGCGCGGGCACGTCCTGGCGATGCCGACACTCACGCGGACCGCGCTGCCGATCGAGCAGGATCTATTCGGCAGCATCGAGATCGACGGCAAGCATTTCGACAGCGTCCGCCCGAACTGGTTCCCCTGGACCATGCCGTTCAACATGACCGGCCATCCCGCGGTGAGCCTACCCGCGGGCTTCGGCCGCGACGGCCTGCCGATCGGGCTTCAGCTCGTCGGCCGCTTCCGCGCCGACGCCGAATTGCTGCGCGTCAGCGCACTGTTCGAGGCTTCGACCGACCTTCTGTCCCGCTGGCCGGCTTGAGGAGATGGGCATGCAGCAAAGAGCTTGCCTCGGGGGACCGGACATGTTGATCGTGCTGCAGCCGAGCCCTGAAGCCGAGCGCGCATGAGCGTCTTTGTCCTCCGACGTCTGTTGACCTTGCTGGCGACGCTGGTCGGCGCCTCGCTGATCATTTTTCTGGTGCTCGACGCGCTTCCGGGCAACGCGGCGCAGATGCTGATGGGCGCCGACGCCTCGCCGGACGCGGTCCGCGCGCTCACCGTCAAGCTCGGGCTCGACCAGCCGCTGGCGGTTCGTTATCTGCACTGGATCAAAGGACTTCTCTCCGGCGATCTTGGCAATTCCTATGTCTACGGCACGCCGGTCGCCAGCCTGATCGCGGAGCGGCTGGTGCTGACGTTTCCGCTCGCCATCATGGCCATGACGATCACGGTGACGCTGGCGCTCTCTGCCGGCATCTACACCGCCGCCAACCACAACAAGCTTGGCGACGTCGGTGTGATGTCGCTGACCCAGGTCGGCATCGCGCTGCCGAACTTCTGGTTCGCGATCCTGCTGGTGCTCCTGTTCTCCGTGCGGCTGCAATGGCTCTCGGCGGGCGGCTTTGCCGGTTGGGAGGACGGCATCTGGCTCGGCCTGAAGTCGCTGCTGCTGCCGGCGATCTCGCTCGCGGTGGTGCAGGCCGCGATCCTCGCGCGCGTCACGCGCTCGGCCGTCCTGGAAGTGCTGCGCGAGGACTTCGTCCGCACCGCGCGTGCGAAGGGGCTCGGCAAGCGCGAAGTGCTGTGGGGCCACGTGCTGCGTAACGCCATGATCCCCGTCATGACGGTGATGGGGCTGCAGTTCGCCAATCTGCTGGCCGGCACCATCGTGATCGAGAACGTGTTCTACCTTCCGGGTCTTGGCCGCCTGATCTTCCAGTCAATCGCCAACCGCGACCTCATTGTCGTGCGCAATTGCGTGATGCTGCTCGCGACCATGGTCGTCATCGTCAATTTCGTCGTCGACGTTCTCTATGCCTTCATCGATCCCCGCATCAAGGTTCACGACCTGTGAGCGCGCCCATGACCATTGACGCGCCGATGGCAGCGCGCCGGGTGCCGGCCCGTACGTTCTGGAGCCGCGCGCTGCGCCACCGCAGCTTCGTGATCGGCGGTTCGCTGAGCCTGTTGGTGCTCGCATCCGCGCTGCTCTCGCTGCTGTGGACGCCGTGGTCGCCGTACGAGATCGACATCGCTTCAAAACTTCGGCCGCCTTCGGCAGCGCACTGGCTCGGCACCGATTCCTTCGGTCGCGATATCGTCTCGCTGCTGCTCGCCGGCGCCCGCTCCACCATCATGGTCGGTATCATCGCTGTCAGCATCGGTCTCACCTTTGGCGTCACGCTCGGCCTGATCGCGTCGGCCCGGCGCGGCTGGACCGAAGAGATCATCATGCGCTTCTCCGACTTCACCTTCGCCTTTCCGGCCGTGCTGTCCGCGATCATGCTGGCCGCGGTGGCGGGACCGGGCATGGTGACCTCGATCGTCGCGATCGGCATCTTCCAGATCCCCACGCTGACCCGGCTGACGCGCGGTTCGGCCAACGCGATCTGGGCGCGAGAATTCGTGCTGGCCGCACGGGCGGCGGGCAAGGGCGCCTTCCGCATCACCATCGAGCACGTCTTGCCCAACATCCTGTCGATCCTGATCGTGCAGGTCACCATCCAGTTCGCGCTTGCGATCCTTGCCGAAGCGGCCTTGTCCTATCTCGGCCTCGGCACGCAGCCGCCGCAGCCGTCCTGGGGGCGGATGTTGAACGATGCGCAAACGTTGCTGTTCCAGTCGCCGATGCTCGCGGTCTATCCGGGCGCTGCGATTGCCATCGCCGTGCTCGGTCTCAATCTCCTCGGCGATGGCTTGCGCGACCTGCTCGATCCACGATTGGCACGGGAGCGATGACGATGGGCGAGCGCTCCAACATGCCGCTGATCGAGGTCGCCAATCTCGGCGTGCGCCTCAATACCAGCCGTGGCCCGGCACAAGCCGTGCGCGGCGTCAGCTTCGCCCTGAAGCGTGGCGAGACGCTCGGCCTCGTCGGTGAGTCCGGCTGCGGCAAGTCGGTCACCGCGATGTCCCTGATGGGGCTGCTGCCTGATAGCGCCGTGGTCTCGGGCAGCATCAAGCTCGACGGCAACGAGATCGTGCGATTGCCGGACGCGGAATATTGCCGCCTGCGAGGCAACCGCATCAGCATGATCTTCCAGGAGCCGATGACCGCGCTCAACCCGATGCACACGATCGGGGATCAGGTTGCCGAGCCGCTGCGGCGTCACAAGAGATATTCGGCGGCGCAGGCGCGCAACGAGGCGATCGCCTTGCTCGATCGCGTCGGGCTGCCCGACCCGGCGCGCCGCGTCGATGCCTATCCGCACCAGTTTTCCGGCGGCCAGCGCCAGCGCATCACCATCGCCATGGCGCTCGCCTGCGAGCCTGATTTGCTGATCGCGGACGAGCCGACCACCGCGCTCGACGTCACCATTCAGGGCCAGATCCTCGATCTCATTGCCGACCTCGTCGAGGAGCGCGGCATGTCGATGATCCTGATCTCGCACGATCTCGGCGTCATCGCCGAGAACGTGCAACGCATGATGGTGATGTATGGCGGCACCGTCGTCGAGAGCGGGCCGACCGACGAGGTGTTCCGGCGGATGGGACATCCCTACACGCAAGGCCTGTTCCGCGCCCGGCCGAAGCTCGGCGCGCGCAAGGGGACGCGGCTGAAGACGATCTCGGGCACGGTGCCGGAGCTCGCCGATCTACCCTCCGGCTGCACCTTCTCCGACCGATGCCCGCTCGTGATCGATCAGTGCCGCGCCGCGCTGCCACCCATGGCCGACGTTGGGCCCGGACACTTCGTACGTTGCATCAGGACGGATGTCTCGATGGCAGAACGCGTCGGAGCGCTGACCGCATGAGCACCACGCCGCTTCTCGACGTGAAGGATCTCGAACAGCGCTACGCTCTGCCGCGGGAAAGCCTGTTTCGCCCGCCGGGGCAGGTGCGTGCGCTCAATGGCGTGAGCGTGCAGGTTGCCGCGGGCAAGAGCCTCGGCGTCGTCGGCGAATCCGGTTCGGGCAAGTCGACGTTCGCGCGGTTGGTGATGGCGCTGGAGCGGCCGACGTCGGGCCAGGTCGCGCTGCTCGGCCGCGATCTCAATCGCATCTCCGCCGACGAGCTGCGTCGCGCCCGCCGCGATTTCCAGATGGTGTTCCAGGACCCTTACGGCTCGCTCGATCCGCGCCAGACCATCGCCCGCATCGTCGCGGAGCCGCTGACGGTGCTGGAGGGAGCCGATCGGGCCACGTTCCGTGAACGCGTCGCCGCGGCGCTGCGCCAGGTCGGTTTGCGCGATGCCGACATGGACAAATATCCGCACGAATTCTCCGGCGGCCAACGCCAGCGCATCGCGATCGCGCGCGCGCTGATCACCCAGCCCAAGCTGATCGTCGCCGACGAGCCGGTCTCCGCGCTCGACGTCTCCGTGCAGGCGCAGGTGCTGAACCTGATGCAGGACCTCCAGGAGCAATTCGGCCTGAGCTTTATCCTGATCAGCCACGACCTCGCCGTCGTCGACTATCTCTGTGACGAGGTCGCGGTGATGTATCTCGGCCGCATCGTCGAGCAGGGCCGCCCCGAAGATCTGTTCGAGCATTGCGCGCATCCCTACACGCGGGCGCTGCTGGACGCCGTGCCGCGGGCGCGCGCCGGCGGCGGCCGGCGGCGGCGCGGGGCCCAGGCCATCGCCTCGCAAGCGGCGGCGGCGACCGGCTGCGCCTATGTCTCGCGCTGTCCGCTCGCCGACCAGCATTGCCGCGAGGTTCCGCCTGAGTTACGCAAGGTCGGCGAGGGGCACCTTGCCGCCTGCCACAGGGCCGAGGCCGTGATGGCGTTGCCGCAGATGGCCATGGAAAGTTAGTGTCCGGATCAGGATTGGCGTAGGCTTAGAACGGAACAGGGCCGGGGAGTTAGGCATGTTGAGGAAATTGTCGATCGTCGCGTTTGCCGCCGCGCTCATCGCGGCGCCTTTGCCCGTGCTGGCGCAGAGCAAGAAGGACAGCGTCGTCATGGCGATGGCGCTGGAGCCTCCGGGGCTCGATCCGACCAACGCGGCCGCTGCCGCGATTGCCGAGGTCACGCTCTACAACATCTACGAGACCCTGACCAAGATCAACGAGGACGGCTCCGTCGCGCCGCTGCTGGCCGAGAGCTGGACCGCATCGCCCGACCTGAGGTCCTATACGTTCAAGCTGCGCAAGGGCGTCAAATTCCACAACGGCGAGCCATTCGATTCCGCCGCGGTGAAGTTCTCGTTCGAGCGCAACGCCGCGCCGAACAGCACCAACAAGGACAAGAGCCTGTACCAGGCTTTCGAGAAGGTCGAGGCTCCGGACCCCGAGACGGTCGTGATCACCCTGAAATATGGCGAGCCGAACCTGCCGTTCCTGCTGGGGCAGGCGGGCGGCTCGATCGTCGAGCCGAAGAGCGCCGCGACCAACATTACGCAGCCGGTCGGCACCGGGCCCTATCAGCTCGGGACCTGGGCCAAGGGCTCCTCGATCACGCTGACCAAATGGGCCGACTACCGCAACGCCGCCGCGGTCAAGCTGTCCAAGGTGACGATCCGCTTCATCTCGGAGCCGGCGGCGCAGACCGCAGCGCTGCTCTCGGGCGACGTCGATGCGTTTCCGCGCGTCGCCGCACAGCGTGCCATGGCGCAGTTCAAGGCCGATCCGCGCTTCACGGTGCTGGTCGGCGGCTCCAGGGCCAAGACCATCGTCGCGATCAATCACCGCAAGAAGCCGCTCGACGACGTCCGCGTCCGCCGTGCCATTCTCGCCGCGATCGACCGCAAGGCGATGATCGACGGCGCCGTCGACGGTTTCGGCACGCCGATCGGCAGTTTCTACGTGCCGGGCGCGCTCGGCTATGTCGACACCACCGGCATCAACCCCTACGACCCCGAGAAGGCCAAGAAGCTGCTCGCCGAGGCCGGCGTCACCACGCCGCTCGAATTGTCACTGAAGCTGCCGCCGCCGTCCTATGCGCGGCAGGGCGGCGAAATCGCCGCAGCCCAGCTCGCAAAGGTAGGCATCATCGCCAAGATCGAGAACGTCGAATGGGCGCAATGGCTGTCGCAGGTCTTCGCCGGCAACGGCCCGCACAATTTCGATCTCACCATCATCAGCCATGTCGAGCCGTTCGACCTCGTCAAGATCACCGAGGCGGACTACTATCTCGGCTACAACAACGCGGCGTACAACGCGCTCTACAAGCAGATCGTGTCGACGCCTGACGAGGCGGGCCGCGCAAAGCTGCTCGGTGACGCCCAGCGCATGCTCGCGACCGACGCCGTCTCCGCCTACCTGTACCAGCCGCAGCTCATCACCATCACCAACAAGAAGCTGAAGGGCGTCTGGAAGGACGTGCCGCAATACGAGAACGATTTCTCGACGTGGTATTGGGAGTAGGGCAGGGCCAGCACGCGCCCCTCGAAAACAAAAATCTGAAAAACAACCCCATGCACAGTAACCGGGCGTAGTCATTTCAATGACTTGCGTGATGCCTGCTGCGGGGCTGGCGCGGTGCGCCGCGACGTTGACCCGTCGGGCAAAACACTGGCAACATGGCAACTGGCGGCCTGATAGTTCGGGACGCTCCGTCAGGCGAGGCCGCCGTGAAGAAGCCATCGCGCCGCGATGCCGATATCGCCGCGGCGACCGTTAAGGCCGAGCCGCCGGCCCCCCTGAAACTCGCCAATGCCGCGATGAGCGATATCGCTCAGGCCCTGTCCCACGGACAGGCCGACGCGACGGCGCTGACCAAAGCTTATCTCGCGCGCATCGAGGCCTATGATCGCGGTGGGCCCGCACTGAACGCCGTGCGCGCGCTCAATCCCGAGGCGCTCGGGATCGCGGGCAAGCTCGACGGCGTAAAACCATCGGCCAGGCAGCCGCTGGCCGGAATCCCGATCCTGGTGAAGGACAACATCGCCACCGGCGACGAGCAGCCGACCACGGCGGGCTCGCTGGCGCTGGAGGGCGCGCACGCGAGGGACGACGCGACGATCGTCAAGCTGCTGCGCGATGCCGGCGCGGTGATCCTGGGCAAGGCGAACCTGACGGAATTCTCCAACATGCTCGCGATCGACATGCCCGCGGGCTACTCCTCGTTGGGCGGTCAGGTGAAAAATCCCTACGCGCCGGCGTTGATGGACGATCGCGGCTTCCCGCTCGTGCTGCCGGGTGGCTCGAGTGCGGGGTCGGCGGTCGCCGTGGCGGCCGGGCTGTGCGCGGCTTCGATCGGCACCGAGACCTCGGGCTCGCTGCTGTACCCTGCCAGCCAGAATGGCCTCGTCACTGTCAAGCCGACGGTCGGACTCGTCAGCCGCGCCGGCATCGTGCCGATCGCGCACAGCCAGGACACCGCGGGGCCGATGACGCGCACGGTGCGTGACGCGGCCATGCTGCTGAACGTGCTGGCGGCCGATGACCCGCTCGACCCAGCGACGGAGTTGCAGCGGCGGCCGGCCGATTACACCGCCGATCTCACGCGCGATGCGATGAAGGGTGCACGCATCGGTGTGCCGAGCGACCCGGCCGACCCGCTGAACGATCCCTTCTACGGCAAGCTGTCGCCGAGGTCGGCCAAGGTGATCGCTGACGCGATCACGGTGCTGGAAGACCTGGGAGCCGTCATCGTGCGCGCCGGCATGCCGCCGGCTGGCTGGATCGGCGGGCCGGGTACGACCATGGCCGTGCTGAACCGCAATCCGCTGAGCCGCCACAAGGGCACTGTCGCGAGGCCGCCGGTGATCTTCCTCTACGAGCTGAAGCGCGATCTCGACCTCTACCTCAGGGATTGGGCGACCGACACCGACATCAGGAGCATTGCCGACATCGTCGCCTTCAACGCGGCGCATGCGGAGAAGGCGCTACGCTTTGGCCAGGACCACTTCCTGGCCGCGAACATGACCAGGGGCGATTTGAGCGAGCGCGAATACAAGTCGGCGCGTGCCATGGATTTGCTCTCCGCCAGGACCCGCGGCATGGACGCCTACATGAACCGGCACAAGCTTGACGCCGTGCTGTTCCCCGGCAGTGAAGGATGCGGGATCGCCGCAAAGGCAGGCTACCCCAGCGTCATGGTGCCGGCCGGTTTCATCTCGGGAGCGGACGACAAGGACACGCCCGACTACCCGCTCGGGATCACCTTCGCAGGCCGGGCCTGGAGCGAACACAAGCTGCTGCGTCTGGCCTACGCCTATGAGCAGGCTTCCAACATGCGCCAACCGCCCCCGGATCTGGCGGGCGTTTAGACCGTACTCGCCGGGCTGCGCCAAAGGACATGTACGAGCAAAGGGAAAGCGGACATGCGCGCCTGCTGTTGGACCTGAAGCGGACGTTCCGTCGCGTTGCTACCAAGTTTAGACCACGGATGATGCATTAGAGCGTCCAGGCGCGACGGCGACCTGCAAAGTCGCGGAGCTAAATCGTTCAATAAGGAAGTCGAGAAACACCCGAACCTTAGGCAAACGGTGACGTCCAGCCAGGTAAAGAGCCGACAGCGGTACGGCTTCGGCGTGATGAGTTTCCGTAAGTAACGGTACGAGCAAGCCACCGCGGATCGAGTCGCCGACGACCAGATCGCTAAGCCGAACGATCCCGGCACCATCAAGCGCCAATCTGAGCGCAGCCTCGGCGTTATCGGTCACCACTCGTGGTTTAATTTCGATCTCCTCTATCTTTCCATGGTTCCGGAATGCCCATCGGTAGGGAGTTTGAAACGCCATCACTATGCAACTATGTTTGGCGAGATCGGCTGGAGTTTGCGGCACGCCGTAGCGGGCGAGGTATGCTGGCGATGCGCACAATAGTCGCGTAACATCCGCGAGCTTTCGCGCCGTCAAAGCCGTCTCCGCCACCGGACCAGCCCGGATCGTCATGTCCGCGTGCTCTGAGACCAGATCGACGACGCGATCAGTCAATGCAAGCTCGACGTCGATCTCCGGGTAGCGCGTCAGGAAGTCGGGCATTGCCGGTGCCAACTGATGAATTCCGAACCCAATGCTGGTGTTGATACGCAGATGCCCCCGCGGCGCGGCGCGCAACGTCGCGACTTGCGCTTCGGCTTCTTGGATATCGGCAAGAATCTGGCGCGCGCGAGCGAAATAAATGTCACCTTCAGGCGTGAGCGCCAGCCGCCGGGTCGTTCGATGAAGGAGGCGCACGCCAAGCCGATCCTCCAACCGCGTGACAAGCTTGGAAACGGCTGAAGGGGTCAGCCCGAGCGCTGTAGCAGCGTTTCCAAAGCTTTGGCGCTCGACAACTTGGACGAACGCCCGCATCTCGTCGGGGCTACTCATATTCGATCCAAAAATTCATCAATCTATTTCCCGATATCAGGATTATCATTGTTTGAGCGTGGAATACAGTCCCCTCATGACGAAGAACGGAGGGCACGGTGGCCCGGTCAACGAAAGTTCGACGTCGCCAGAATTGAGCGATCGATTTCGACTCCATTGCGATGAGTGTTGCCCTTCGGGGATAGTGGTTCTCAATCGTTCGGCCCGTCTTGGGTATGTTTCCTGCCGGCAGAAGACAAAGCGATGCGCTCAAGAACCGCGATGCGCACGTGCATCTCGAAACAGCAGGATTAGCAAAAAGGGAGCGCTTCATGAAAGTCAGCGGCGCGTGCCACTGTGGCTACATAGCTTTTGAAGCGGAGGTTGATCCTGCCAAGGTGCTGATCTGTCACTGTACCGATTGCCAGACGTTGTCTGGCGCGGCCTTCCGTACGGTCGTGGCGACGAAAGAAGGAAGCTTCAAATTGCTGTCGGGCGCGTTGAAAGTTTACGTCAAGACCGGGGAGAGCGGAAACAAGCGAGAGCAGACGTTCTGTCCTGATTGCGGTACACCAATCTATTCGGCGCCGATCGGCGAAGGCGCAAAAGTCCTAAGCTTGCGCGTCGGCGCCATCAAACAGCGCGACCAATTGATTCCGGCCGATCAGTTTTGGTTTCGCTCAGCGCAAAAGTGGCTGAGTACCTTGCCGACAATAAAGAAGATGGAAACCCAACCTGTGTTTGGCCCGCGAGGCGGCTTTAATCGTTAGAGCACGACACGGCGCCACTCAATCGGCGCCGTTGACCCACAGCAGACATCGACGACTTGTCCCCCAGGGTTCCTTCGGCTTAATTAGGTGCACCGCTGGAGCGGGCCCGGACCGTGGAGGTCAAGTCATGAACCGACCGTCGGCTATCAACGCTACCGATGCGCTCAGCACCTATATTTTGGCGAAGGATACTAACCGTCCGCAATTGATGAAAGATGCATTCGCATCGGACTGCGAATTGAAAATGACTGTAAAGACGGATGCCATATCGTTTCCAAGCTCAGCGAAGGGATTAGATGAAGTCACTCAAGTTCTGGTGACAAGCTTCGGAGACCAATACCAGAATGTGCGTACGTTTTGTCTCTCGCGACCAAGTGCAGACTACCTTCCGCACTTCCAATGCGATTGGCTCGTTGGAATGTCTGCAAGGCAGGGAGGTGCCATTCGCGTGGGATGCGGACGATACAATTGGCATTTTAGTTCGGGCGACGATAGGCGCGTGAGCAAGCTCGCGATCGACATCGAAGTTATGTGCGTACTTCCTGCCGAGACCTCGGAGCCGATCATGCGTTGGCTTGGGGCGTTGCCATATCCTTGGTGTTCAAATCAGCAAGCCTATCGCACCATTCCCGCCATTGACGCCCTGCGACCTATAAAAAGCTTCCTGGGATCATCGGCGTAGCCACAGTCGCTGCCTTAGGTTTCCGCAACTGGCCCTTTGCGTTGGATCCCAACGGCATTATGAATCCCGGAAAAATCTTCTAGGAAGCCGCAGTCAAAATGCTTTTTATGCAATTGGGATCTGCGCGGCTGCAGCTTCCAAAGTCCGCTTTGGCCGGAGGGGTTACGGAGCGGTCCATTTGACCCTTGACCCTTGGCCATTCGAAGGCGGAGTCTTTCCGACGGACAATTAAACTGCGGAGCAGGATTCATGAACGACACCTCCTCGCAATTATTCTATTTCTACAATCGTCATCCCATCTCGCACGATATTATCGTCGCCAAACTGCGAACAAGCCGCGGGCATCTCGACAATTTGCGCCCGGAGGACCTGTATGCGTACGACCAGGACCATTATGGCGGCCTCAGCGCCACGGACGAACTGGCGCGACAGGCGCAGATCGGTCCCGGAACGACCGTCGTCGACTTTTGCGCCGGTCTTGGCGGGACGGTACGCTATCTCGCTCACAAATACGGAGCTGACGTCACCGGCGTTGAGTTGACGCCCGTTCGCGCTGCAGGCGCGCAAGAACTAACCAGGCTGGTCGGCCTTCAGGGGACGGCGCGGATCATTGAGGGCAACGTGATGGACGTCCAACTGGCCGATGCGAGTGCCGATGCGGTTTTCAGCCAGGAATCATTCTGTCACGTCCCGAATGTAGGAAGGGCACTGGCGGAAGCCAGGCGCATTCTAAACGCAGGCGGCCGATTGGCTTTTACAGATTGGGTCGCCAATCAGCCGCTTGCAGCCGCGGACGCGCAGCTGATGTGGGACGGCATGGCAATTCAGCCGCTCCGTTCGATTCCGGACTATCAGCGCTTGGTCGAGGACGTTGGCTTGAAGGTGCTCTCTGTCACTGACTTGACTGAGGAATGGCAACCGATCCTCAAAGAGCGGCTCGCGATGTACCAACGGCTGCGCGAGGAAGCGAAGCAGTCCGGAACTCCAGAGGGACACGACGCATTTCACGAATCTTACATTCGATTCGTCGACCTCATTCAACAGCGCAAGCTCGGCGGCGTCCGAATTGTAGCAAACAAGTAGGCGGCAACGCTCCGTGCGTGTCATCGGGTGATCAAATAGCCAGTCGCTTGCTACAAGACCAATTGGCTGCGCCCCTATGGGGCGATGCGTGTCGCGCAACTTAAAAAGTCAACGTCGCTATGGAGGAGCTTGATGGCCAAGGGTTATTGGGTCGCATTTGCGGACGTGTCTGATCCGGAGGGTTACAAAGCCTACATTGCCGAGAACGCATGGGCATTCCGCAAGTACGGCGGCCGCTTTCTCACACGAGGAGGCAAATCGGAAACGCCGGAGGGCCAAACGCGTTCGCGGACAGTCGTGATTGAATTTCCCGATTATGCTGCCGCAGTCGAATGCTACCGCTCGCCGGAGTATGCGAAGGCCATGGCGCTCAGACAGGGCAAATCGCTTATGGATCTGGCTATAGTCGAAGGCTACGACGGTCCGCAGCCTACGGATTGAACGTATTGATATCTGCTGTTGGGCCCTTTGCGGACATTCGCTGATACACTGTCGACATCCGCTTTGGTCCTGATGCAGGCTTCCCCCGAAGCTGAAAGCAGCCGCGGGAAAGGACATTGAACGTTTGGAACCCTCGTGCGTTAATCGGCGGATGACCGCTGGATGCACCATCCGGCATGACGATGCGGCCGCGGAGTTCGGTTCTTGCTCAAGCTTTACAGGTGGCCGTCCGACGACTGGCGGAGCATCGGCGCGGAAATCCCCTCAGAGATCATCTGGGCCGATCTGCTGAATGCGACCGACGAGGAGAAGCGATTCGTCGAGCGGTTGCTCAGGATACGTATCCCATCCGAGGAATCGCTCAGCGAGATCGAGGCGTCGAGCCGTCTGATTTCTGACCAGGGCACCCTGTATCTCAGCTCTCCGGCGGTGCGGCTCGACGAGGAGAACGAGGCCGAGATCACGCCGGTGGGCTTCGTCATCGGCCCTCGCGTGCTGGTCACGGTGCGTTTTGCCGAGCTGCCGATCTTCGATGACATCGGTAAACGCATCGGCTCGGACGACAGCCTGGAGAACGGCATGTGCGTGTTCACCAGCCTGCTCGAAGCCATGATCGACCGCGGCGCCGATGTTCTGGAGCATCTCGGCGGCAAGGTCGACAAGCTGTCGCGGGGAGTTTTCAGGGGCGGGCTCGTACGCAGCCAGCGGCCGGTGCGCTCCAGCCGCAGGATGCGCGAGGCGCTGGAGAACATCGGCGAGCTTGCCGATCGGCTCGCGAAGGCGCGCGACGTTCTGCTCGGGGTCGGGCGCGTCGCCTCATTCGCCGGCGATGTCGGCAGTGAATGGATCACGGCCGCGTCGAAGAAGCGGCTCGAGGCCGTGTCGAAGGACGTCGCTTCGCTCGGCGACTACGAGACGCGACTGTCCGACAAGATCCAGCTTCTGCTCGACGCCGTGCTCGGCTTCATCAACATCCAGCAGAACGAGCTGTTCAAGATACTGACGATCGTCTCGGTCGTTGGTGTACCGCCAACGATCCTGGTTGGCATCTGGGGCATGAATTTCAAGCACATGCCCGAGCTGGACTGGACGTTCGGTTATCCGCTGGCCTGGCTTGCCGTCATTGCCAGCGGGCTGCTGCCGCTGGTCTGGTTCAAGCGGCGCGGCTGGTTCGATTGAGGCGGCGCACCGTTCGGAAACGATGCGCCGCTGCTCGATCATGCTGCCTCGGCCTGGACATTGCCGATCCAGTCGCGGGCCAGCGTGACATCGGCTTGCGACAATTGATGGCCCGCCGGCAGGATCCTGTGGCTCACGCGCGCGCCAGCCTGTGACAGCGTCGCCGCGAGCCGAGCCGAATTGCCGGCCGGCACGATCGGATCGCTTTGCCCGGACAACAGCAGCACGGGCTTGCCCGCAAGATCGGCGGGTGGCGGATCCGATAGCGGCACCATGGCGCGCAGCAGGATCGCGCCGGCAAGCACGTCCGGCTTCAGTAACAACAGCGCGGCCGCGATGTTGGCCCCGTTGGAGAAGCCGACCGCAACCGGTGCGGCGATGCCGTATTGCTCTCGCGCATCCGCGATGAAGTTGCCGAGCTCATGCGCGCGCCGGCGCAAATCCTCTTCGTCGAACACGCCTTCGGCGAGCCGGCGGAAGAAGCGCGGCATGCCGTGCTCGAGCACGCGGCCGCGCGGCGACAGCAGGGCGGAGCCGGGCGAGATCATCTTGCCGAGCCCGAGCAGGTCGGTCTCGTCGCCGCCGGTGCCGTGCAGCAGCAGGAGCGGAGGGGAGCCCGCGCGGGTCGCGGGCTCGAAGCGATGGATGAATGCAGTGTCGGTCATGACGCGGTCTCTTCCAGATTCGGCAGCACGTCCTCGATCTGCTTGCGGTGCTGCTCGAGGAACGCAGGCAGCTTCAGGTCACGTCCCAGCGTCGCGACGGGCTCGTCGACGGCGAAGCCGGGGATGTCGGTCGCGATCTCGAACAGCACGCCGCCGGGCTCGCGGAAGTAGATCGAGCGGAAGTAGTTGCGGTCCCGCTGCTCGGTCGGGTGCAGGCCGTGATTGCTCACGAGCTTTTGCGCCATCCGCCCTTGCTCGGCATCGTCAGCCGCGCGAAAGGCGATGTGATGCACCGAGCCGCCGCCCTGATGGCCGCGCAGAAAGCCCTTGGCCTCGTAGATATCGACGACGCTGCCCTCGACGTCGCCAGGCGCCTTGAAGCGGATCACCGAGCCTTCGCGGCCGGCTTCCTTGAAGCCGAACACGTCGGTGAGAACGGCGGCCGTCTTTGCCGCGCTGTCGAGCAGCAAGGTCACGCCGTGGAAGCCGCGGATCGCATGCTCGGCCGGCACGTCGCCATTGCTCCAGCCGGGCTCGTTCTCGGCGCCGGGGATGCCCACCAGCGCGAGCGCCATGCCGTCAGGATCGGTGAACGGCAGCACGGATTCGCCGAAGCGCTTCTCGAGCGCCTCGTAAGCAATCCCCTTCTCGGTAAAGCGTTGGGTCCAGTAGCCGAGCGAGCGCTGCGGCACGCGGAAGGCGGTCTGATGGGTTTCGCCGACGCCGCGGCGTCCGGGCGACACGCCGGCCCAGGGAAAGAAGGTCAGGATGGTGCCGGGCCGGCCGGTCTCGTCGCCGTAATAGAAGTGATAGGTGCCGGGATCGTCGAAATTGACCGTCTTCTTGACGAAGCGCAGGCCGAGATCCCTCGTGTAGAAGCCGAAATTGCGGATGGGGTCGCCGGCAATCGCGGTCACATGGTGCAGTCCAGACATTGTCGTCCTCCAAACTTCGGGGAGCCGTCTTGCTCTGGACGGAAATATTGTTCCGCTTTGGTTTGGAGACAATCCATGCAAATATGACGACTATGTCTACGATTTGGAAACAATCGCCGGTGCAGGCCCTTGGATAAGCTCGGCAGCCTCCGGGCTTTCGTGAAAGTGGTGGAAAGCGGCAGCTTTGCCGAAGCCGGCCGGCAGCTGCGGCTGTCGCGCTCGGCGATCAGCAAATACATCGCCGACCTCGAGGAGAGTCTCGGCGTCCAGCTTTTGAACCGGACCACGCGGCATGCGAGCCCGACCGAGAACGGCCAGCGCTATTTCGAACGTGCGCTCGTCATCCTCTCGGAGGTCGAGGCGGCCGACCAGGCGGTGGCGCAGGCCCAGTCGGCGCCGCGCGGGCTGCTTCGCGTCAACGCGCCGATGTCGTTCGGAACGATGCGGCTCGGGCCCGTGCTCGCCGATTTCATGGCGCGCTATGGCGAGCTTCAGCTCCAGATCGTGCTCAGCGACGACCTGCTCGATCCCGTGCAGGACGGCTTTGACGTGACGCTGCGGATCGCGGAGCTCGAGTCCTCGAGCTTGATCGCGCGAAAGATCATGCCGATCGCGCGCATGATCTGCGCTTCGCCGGATTATCTGGCGCGTCACGGCACGCCAAAACATCCGCAGGATCTGCGCGAGCACGCCTCGCTGACTTACGGCTTCCTGCTCACCGGCAACCAATGGAAGCTCACCGGCGCGGACGGCGATCACTGGATCCAGCCCGCCTGGTCGCTCTGCGTCAACAATGCCGAGGTGCTGCGCGACGTCGCGATCAAGGGCAAGGGGCTGGCGCTGCTGCCGGAGTTCATCGCCGCTGACGCTCTAAGGAAGGGCGAGCTGCGGACGGTGCTGGACAATTATTCCGCGCCGCCGCTCGCGCTCTATGCGGTGTATCCGCCGACGCGGCATCTGTCGCTGAAGGTGCGGCTGTTCATCGATTTTCTGGTGGAGAGGTTCGGGCGGGAGGCGGAAGCGGACGTGCGTCGGCTGGCCGGGGCTAGCTGACCGAACGCTGTTCGGCAGGCTGAAGCAGATCGTCCAGCGCTCGCATCGACGCCCGTTGAAGATCGGCGAGTTCACGCGCAGCATTTTGGCGCTCATGCTCCGACATCGCGGTCGCTGCCAGCTTGACATCACGGCAGCGGTCGAACAGGCGGACGAGGCCGAGCGCGCTCGCCGCGCTGCCGAGCTGGTGCGCGGATCGGGCGAGCTGCTTGTGATCGCCGCTCGCTGCGGCCTTGCCGATGTCCGCGATCAGTCTGTCGCCGGTCTCCTGAAGCAAAATGTGGAGCTTTGCGATTTGCGCCGCGCCCAGCAGTTCTCTCTGGTCATCGAGGAAGTGCAGGTCGATCAATGCGCCGGCGGCGAGCGGTGGCGCCGTTGGCTTGACTTCCGGATCTTCCTCGATCGCCTCGCGTAGCGCGTTGACCAGGATCGGCTTGCTGACGACCTTGGCGATCCCTGCGCTGGCGAGGCGCTTGCGCGCGCTGGTGGACACGTCGGCGGTCACGGCGATGATGCGCGGCATCTCGGCAAGACCGAGCGCGCCGATCCGCGAGGCCGCCTCCACGCCGTCCATGTCGGGCATGTGCAGATCCATCAGGATGACGTCGAACGCCTGATCGCGGGCGAGCGCGATGGCGGATGCGCCGTTCGTGGTGATCGTAGCTTGGTGGCCGAGCCGTTTCAGGATCGCCTCGCCGACTTCGCAATTGACGGGATCGTCGTCGACCAGGAGCACGCGGAGCTGTCGCGGCGGCGGCGGCAGCTCGCCGTGCGCGATGCCGCTCGCGGCGAGGCCGAGCGGCAATTGAAGCGTGAACGTACTGCCTGCGCCCGGCGTGCTCGCAACCGTCAACTCGCCGCGCATCAGGCGGGCCAGGCGCCGTGCGATCGCAAGACCAAGGCCGGTGCCGCCAAACCGCCGTGCGATGCTGTCGTCGGCCTGCACGAAATCCGCGAAGATCCGCTCGTGCATGTCGGGGGCGATGCCGATGCCGGTGTCGCGAACGGTGATGCGCAGCAGGACATGATCGTCGTGCCGCTCGGCGGCCGCGTTCACGGCGATCCCGCCCGATGGCGTGAACTTGATGGCGTTGCCGATCAGATTGAGCAGGATGCGATTGAGCCTGACGGGATCGCCGTGCACCGATGTATGGACCGACGCATCGCAGGCGAGGTCGAAGGCCAGTCCCTTGCCGAGGGCCTGGGGGCGCATCAGCTCGGCGGCCGCGTCGATGAGCTGGTCGAGGCGGAAATTGCGCGGCTCCAGGGTTTCGGTGCTGGCCTCCAGACGGGCATATTCCAGCACGGCATCGACCAGCGCGATCAGCGTTTCGCCCGACGCCGCGGCGGTCGCGAGGTGGCGCCGCTGCGCTTCGCTCAGGCTGCCGTCATCGAGCAATTGCAGTACACCCATCACGCCGTTCAGCGGCGTGCGCAGCTCGTGGCTGACGACGGCAAGAAAGCGCGATTTGGTCTCATTGGCCGCCACCGCCGCGCTGCGCGCGTTCTCGGCGGCGTCGTGCTCGGCAAGGGCCTGATCGCGCGCCTTCTCGAGCTCGGAGGTCCGCTCGATCACCTTGCGCTCGAGCGTCGCATAGGATTCGCGCAAGTGCGCGGCCATGCGGTTGAACTGGTCGCCGAGCGCTTCCAGCTCGTCGCCGGTCTTGATCGCGAGCCGCAGGCCGAGATCGCCGCTCCCGATCCGCCGCGCGCCCTGCGTCAGGAGCTGGATCGGCCCCGTCATGCGCCGGCTGAGGAAGAGAGACACCAGCACTGCACCGGCCAGCAGGCCGACGAGGAGGAAGGTCGAGCGGCCGATCGATGCGTAGATCGGCGCATAGGCCTCGCTGAGCGGCAGCTCGACGAACACCAGCCAGCCGAGCGAGGGGACCGTCGCATAGGTCGAGAGCACGCGTTGCCCGGTCAGACCCTCCTTGACCAATCCTCCTGAAGGGGGCCCCACGCCATCGAGCGCGGCGCGGACGTCCGCATCGCCGGTGAGATCGCTGCGCTGCAATGCCCGCCACAGATCGGGATGCGCGATCAGGACCCCCATGCGATCGACGACGTAGGCCTTGCCGGTGTTGCCGACCCTGATCCCGGTGACGAGGTCCCATATGAAACGCAAATTGACTTCGGCGACGATCACATTGGGATTGCGGCCGGTACCGCGCGTGGCAAGCGTCATGTACGGCTCGGTGTCGCCGAAGAAGTAGACCGGCCCGTAATAGGCCCGGCTTTCATTGGCGCCGCGAAAGGCGGGCGAGGCGGAGCGGTCGGCTTTGCTGCCGACCCTGTCGGCGACACGGCGGGACACGCGCACCTGCTCGAGCCCCCGCGAGTCCAGCTCGGCGACTTCCGCAATCGCCGGCGAGAGGCGCAGGAGGCGGATCGCGTTCAGACGCTCGTCGTCATTCGTCGACAGCTCCGGCGGCAGGCGCGAGAGCCATCGGATCTGGTTTTCGATCTGCCCGATGAACTGGCCGATCTGAATGGCCGCGGACGCCGCCTGCTCGCGCTGGGTTGCCGCCAGAAGCTGCTTCTGCTCGCGATAGGAGAACCAGACGTCGAAGCCGGTGTTGACGGCAAGCGCGGCAAAGGCGAGGGCGACGATCGAGTAGAGATATTTGCGGAACAGCCGGCCGGGAGGCGTCCGCAAAGGCTCCTGGTCGGCCGTCTCGTTCACTCGCGGATCTCGTCGGCGCGTGCGAGCAGGGTGAATGGCAGGGTCAGTCCCAGCGAGCGGGCGACGGTGCGGTTGATGAGCAGCTCGTATTTCCGCGGCGATTGCACCGGAAGATCACCGGCCTTGGTGCCGCGCAGGATGAGATCGACGTAATCGGCCGAGCGCACCTCCAGCGTCGGCCCGTAGCTCATCAACCCGCCCGCATCCATGAAGTAGTGGAACGGATAGATCGTGGGCACGCGAAATTTGTCGGCTGCCGCGACGACCGCCTTGCGGTTGACCACGAGGAAGCTGTCGACCAATGCGACCATCGCTGCCTTGGACGGTTCGGAGAAGCGCCTGACCACCTCGTCGATGTCCGCCGGCGCGTTTACGGGGGCGGGGATCGCGGATACGCCGCATGCTGCGGCCTCCTGCTCGATCGAGTCGAGAAAGAAACGTCCGCCGCGCGGCGTCGTCGCGGGGTTGAACAGGATGCCGACACGCGCGACGTCAGGCACGGCCTCGCGGATCAGCTGAAGCCATTTGCCGCCCATCTCGGCGGTGCTGTTGGTGAAGCCGGTGACGTTGCCGCCGGGATGGGCGAGGCTTGCGACGAAGCCGTTGCCGACGGGATCGTTGGCTGTGGCGAAAACGATCGGGATGGTCTTGGTGGCGGCCAGGACGGCCGCGGTTTCGATCGTCGAACCCGTCAGGATCACGTCCGGCTTCAGATCGAGCAACTCCTGAATCGCCGCCTTGAGCCTGTCCGGCGCGCCGAAGGTCGAACGGAGCTCGAGGCGGAAGTTGACGCCTTCGACCCAGCCGCGCTGCCTCAAGCCGATGACGAGACCGCCAAGGCGGGAGGTCGGGGTGTCGGTCATGCTGCGTCTGGTCAGCTCATCATCGAACGGCAATGCGGTCAGCGAGGCGACGATGCGCATGCGATCCGGCGTTGCGCCGAGCGCGGTCCATCCCGCAGCGGCTGCTCCGGCAAGACGAATGAAGCCGCGGCGATCGACCGCGAATGCGGAACGCCGTTCGATCATGGAATTCTTTGCATGATGGCTTGCCCCGGTTCGGATGCTTACCGCGAACGGGCCGCATCCACAATTGATGAAAAAATGCGCTTATGAACGCTCATTCGCAGCGTTTGGCAGCCCGATACCGTATTCCTACGCTGTCAGAGAGTCGCTGTTTCGAGCCTTGTCTCCTCCGTGGCGCTTTGTAACGCCTTGTGGTGTTGCAGCATTTTCCGTCTCGGTTGGCGATGACGGTTCGGGAAGACGACGTCGTAGCTGCCGATTTTGAAGCGTTGTTTCAAGTTGTTTCGAAGGTTTTAGATGCGCAAAATCCATCTCATTCCGGCCGTCGTCGGCCTGTTCACTTCCGTTGCAGCCGGGCCGCTCGCGGCCCAAGGGACCGTGCAGGGCGCCGTGCCGAAGCAGAAGGCTGCACCGGCACCCAGAGCGGCGGCCGCCGGCGCTCCCGCTGCAGCCGGCACGCCCGTCGCCGCCGGGGCCCCGTCGGCCGAGGCACCAGGAGCGGAGGACAAGTCCAAGGCGATCGACGGCTTCCGCTCCGCCAAGTTCGGCATGAACGAGGCCGATGTGCGCGCGGCGATGGCGAAGGATTTCAATGTCAGGCCCGACGCCATCAAGTCGCAGGACAACGCCGCCGAGCTGACGCACAGCCTGCTGTATTCGGCCCCCGATCTGCTGCCAAACGGCGGGACCGCGGAGCTCTCCTACGTGTTCGGCTACAAGTCGAAGTCGTTGATTCAGGTCGGCGCGGTCTGGTCGAAGGGAACCGATACGGCGATGACGCCGGAGAAGCTGTTCTCCAACGCCAACATCCTGCGCGCCCATTTCATGGGCGAAGGCTTCAAGCCCGACTCCATCGCGATCAACATGCCCGTCGCCGGCGGCATCGTCATGTTCCGTGGCAGCGACGCCAAGGATCGTTCGGTGATCCTGCTGCTCCAGGGCACGTTCGAAAACAAGGAGAACAGCCAGCGGGTGCTGACGCCGACCAGCCTGCTGCTGTTCTACGTGGCCGACGCCAAGAGTCCCGACATCTTCAAGCTGCCGCCCGGCCAGTTCTGAGCAGGGATTCGACATGCGCGGGCCATCTGCGAGGCGAGACGAGGACGAACCGGGCTTGCGCGGACTTGCGCGCTTCCGTTCGATGTCGCTGCTCTGTGCGATGCAGATGGTCTTCCTGCCGGTGTACAGCGTCCGCGTTCAGGCGCAGACGCCGAACGTCATCATTCCCGACGGCCGCACCGGGACGTCCTTGCAGACCTCCGGCAGCGTGACCAACGTCACGACGTCGACGGTCTCGGGCAACAACGCCTTCAACTCGTTCTCGCAGTTCAGCGTCGGGCAGGGCAACACCGTCAACCTGCAACTGCCGACCGGGACGCAAAATCTCGTCAACATCGTGCGCGACGCGCCGGTCTACGTCAACGGCACCTTGAACTCCTACATGAACGGCGCGATCGGCGGTAACGTCTATTTCGCCGATCCCAAGGGTTTCGTGGTCGGCCGCAGCGGCGTGGTCAATGTCGGCAGCCTCAACGTCTCGACGCCGACGCGCGAATTCACCGACAGCCTGATCGGCGCGGGCGGGCAGATCAACCAGTCGGCGGTCGGCAATCTGATGGCGGGCTCGTTCCCGGTCTCGCCGGACGGCAACATCCGCATCTATGGCCGCGTCAACGCCCAGGACGGGGTGCGGCTGACCGGGCAGAACGTCTACGTCGGCGGTGCCAGCCAGCGCGACATCGCCAATCTCGACCATGCCGCCAAGTTCGCAGCCTCGGTCAATTCGAAGGGCCTGCGCAGCGCCAGCGCGATCACCGTGAGCAACGGCTCGATCCATATCGGCGCCGTCAACAACGCCAGGGTCAACGGACGGCTGACGGCGCGCAGCAAGACCACGGCGCCGAGCAGCATCACCGTTCAGGCCGGCAACAATATCGAGATCGGCCAGAATGCCGGGCTGAATATCGCGAGCACGACCGGCAATAGCGGCGAGATCCGCCTGAAGGCGACGCAGAACCTCACCGTGGCGGGCGGAGCCAAGTTCAACGCCAGCTCGAAGGCCGGCAATGCCGGCCTGGTCGATTTCAGCGCGAACGGGGTCATCGACGTCGGCCGCGGCGTCTCTGTCAATGTTGCCGCGCCCAACGGCAAGGCGGGCACGTTGCTGTTCGATCCGATCGATCTGGTGATCGGCGACGCCACCCAGGGCGACACCGGCGTGACCTTGTCGAACAGCTCGATCGCGAATGCGCTCGCGGGGCTCAGCGCCGGTGCCGATTACCTCGTTCAGGCGGACAACTCCATCACGCTCGCCGCGCATGCGATGATCGATGCCCGCCGTCTCGATGGCGCCGGCCATTCGACCGGCAACGCCAACAACGTCATCATCGACGCGCCGAACATCGATATCAAGAATGGCGCGCAGATCCTGGCGCAGACGGTCAATTTCGGCGGAACCAACTACGCCGACGGCAACGTCACGCTGAGAGCTACGGCAAGCGACATCAAGCTGTCCGGCCAGGCCACCGCAGCGACGGCGATCACCGTTGACGGCAGGATCGCGGGCGGCACCGTATCGATCACCGCGACCTCGACGGCTGTATCCAGTTTCCTCGACGGTTCGCCGGTCGGGGCGTTGGCGCTCGTCGGCTCGACGCTCGCCGGCTCGCTGCTGGGCCTCAATGGCGGCTATGTTGCGGCCAGCGCCACGGCGACCATCAACATCAACAGCCATGCCGACATCAACGGCCGCGGCGATGTCACCATTTCCGCCCATGCATCGGAAACCGCCTCGGATCCGGCCATCGCGTCCACCTTGCTCGGCAGCCTCACGCCGGTCGCCGCCGGCGTCGTTGTCGGCAAGATCGACGGCATCGCCACGACCAACGTGGCCTCGGGGGCGACGATCAATGCCGGGGGCAACCTCGAGATCAAGGCGCTCAACGATGCGACCATTGCCGTCTCCGCCCTCGCGGCATCGACGAGCGCGCAGATCGTCCCGACGGTGGCCTATTCCAAGGGGTCGGTGACCACGATCGCCAACGTCGAGAGCGGCGCGCATATTGCGGCGGGGACCGTGAACACGAGTGGGAGCACGCTGAAGGTACGCGCGATCAATAACAATTCGTTCTCGACCAGCGCGACGTCGGTTGCGGCACCCGGACTAGGGGCGAGCGGCGCCGTCGGAGGTGCGCTCGCCATCAGCGACATCACGACGTCCGTGACCGCAACGCTCGGCGCATCGCTCGGAACCGATGCCGCCAACCGGATGAACGGCTCCGTTCTGGTCGAGGCCACCTCCGACACCACGAGCAATTCCACGATGGCCTCGTCCATCGCCGGCTTGCCGGCGCTGATTGCGGCGATCGAGAGAGGACTGCGCGCCGTCACCGCGCCGACGTCGATCATCCAGGACCACATGTCCTCGCTGGTGCCGCTGAACTTCAATTTCAAGGCCGCGGGCGCGCTTGCCCTGGCCAGCAGCACTCAGAGTGCGACCGCCGCGATCGCCCAGAATCCGAGCGGCGGCGCGCCGAGCATCTATGCCAGCGGCAACGTCGCCGTCGCCAGCAACGTCATCGATCGCGGCGTTCGCAGCAATGCGACGGCCAGTGCGATTACCAAGGACGTGGTATCCGGCGAGAGCACGGCGATCAGCGCGGCCGTCGCCTGGGGCAATTTCACCCACAATTCGAACGCCTATGTCGGCAGCGGCACGCTGATCAACGCGGCAAACATCGCCGTCGATGCCACCACGGAATTGCCGATCACCAACACCTGGCTGAAATGGGACGGGTTGGGTGCGACGCTGAGCCATCTCAACGGCAGTTTCGGCGTCGGCGGCAACATCCTGACCAGCTATGCCAATGCCACGGCCGACGCCGGCGACACGATCGGCATCTCCGGTTCGCTCAACCATTTCGTCGTGAACAACAACACGACGGCGTGGGTCGCGGGTAGCGCGAGCCTGACGGCGACATGCACGACCGCGGCTTGCGGCAGCAGCTGGGCGGCCGGAATGGACAATGGCGACGTCCACACCTACGACGCCACCATTCTGATCGCGGCGACCACGACCACCGCGTCGATCGACGCCGCCGGCAATGTCGGCACGCTCGGTTTCCTGACCGGCAATACGTCGGGCGGCTCTTCGGTCGGCGGCGCGCTCAATCTCGTCCAGTTCAACACCAACACCATTGCCGGCGTTTCGGACCGCGCGACGCTCCGGGCGGCGGACGACATCGCCGTCAACGCGATCACGTCGGACCAGTTCGTCGCCGTCGCGCCGTCGTCCGGCAAGGCCGCGGGCGCGCTGGCGCTGAACGGCATCACCTCGCTCGGCTTCCTGAACAACACGACGCATGCGTCGATCTCGAGCCAGGCCACCGTCTATGCTCCGACCGTTGGCATCCTGGCGCAGCAGGATCTGTCGGTCGTGACGCTTGCCGGCGCGATGAGCCGCAACACGAGCGGAGGTTCGGCGGTTGGCTTGGCGGTCGCCTATCTCGGTGCAAATGCCGACACCTCCGCCTATATTGGCGACAACCATTCCGACATCCGCCCGAGCCCGTTCAGCGCCAACGATCCGTTTGCTGGCACGAGCGGCGGGAGCGGCGCGGTCAATGTCGACAATCTCACGATCAGCGCGACCACGTCGGGCCGCATCACCGCGGCCGCCGTCGCGGCGTCGATCTCCGAGCCGGCCGCATCGAGCTTCTCCGACAAGGCGGGCGCTGCCGGAGCCGGCGCGACCGGGGGAACCGCGGGCATTACGACGGCCGTGAGCAAGATCGGCTCAAGTTCGGGATCGAGCACCGACGGCTTCAGCATCGATCTGGCCGGAAGCTCCTCAGTGAGCGACGTCTCACTCGGCACCAGCGCCTACATCAGGAATACGACGGTCAACAAGTACACCACGACCGGAACCGTGGTGACGAACACGATCGTCCAGGCGCTCAACGACACCATGCTCAACAATGGTTCCGGTTCTGCGGCGCTCAATCTGGCCGGCGCATCCGCCCAGGGCGCTGCGATCGGCGGCGCCATCGCGGCGGCGATGTCCAATAACGTGACGCTCGCCTATGTCTACGGCACCACAGTGAACAACCAGAGTTCGCTGACAGTGCAGGCGCTCAACGGCGGCTCGGAAACCGTCGTCGCCATCGGCGTGGCGGGATCGAAATCCAACGCGGCGGCGCTGTCGGCTTCCGTCGGCATCATCACGGACAGTGCCAACGCCTATATCGAGAGCTCGACGATCACGGGTCAGTCCTCAGGCGTCAATCGCGCGCTGGAGGTCGATGCCTACCAGACCACGAACGTCGCGATCGGCGGCGGCTCGCTCTACATCTCGGGCGGGCAGGCCGGCGTCGGCATCGGGCTGACCTATGCCTCGATCGCCGATCCCACCGGCGGCAACGCTACCGATGCGCATATCCGCGGCACGTCGATCTCCAACTACGACACCCTGCTGGTGATGGCCGACAGCGCCAGCGTGATCGCGGCCGGTGCGGCCTCGGGCGGCGCCGGATCCAACGGACTTGCCGGCGCGATCGTCGTCAGCGAGATCACGCCCACCACGACCGCCTACATCAACAGCGGCGCGACGGTGAACATCAATGTCGGCCGCGTGACCGTGCTGGCGGACAGCGGCGCCGTGTCGGCGCTGGATACCGCGCTGGAAAACCTCGTCAAGAAGTCGAACAACAATCTTCTCGCCTCGGATACCTGCACCGTCGCCGGCGGCACGGGCGGGCAGAACTGCATCGACTTCAGCGCGGCCGCGCTCAACGACGGGACGGGCAACGGGCCGGGCGCCAGCATCGTCTCCGTTGCGGGCCTGATCCAGGCCGGCAAGAACAATGTCGGCGCCTCGATCGTCTACAACACCGTCGCGACCACGCATTCGGCCTATATCGCCAACGTCCTCATGTCGGCCGGCAGCAGCGGCAATGTCAGCGTGAGCGCGGTCGACTCGGCGAAGATCCAGGCGGTCACGATCGGCTTCGGACTTGCGACCGGACAATTCGCGGGCGTCGGCGGCACCACGATCAGCAGCATCTCCAATACTGTTTCGGCTTCTATCGGCAACAGCCAGTCCAGCACGACGCAATCGTCCGTCACGGGCCGCAACATCTCGGTCACCGCGACCGACAATTCCAGCATCACCGGAACCGCTGCGGTCGCGGGTGCCTCGACGCAGGGCAGCGCCGCGGGCCTGGCCCTGGTCAACAGCAGCATCGCCAACAATGTCAGCGCCGGCGTGACCGGCTCCAAGCTGACCGCCTCGGGCAACGTCGCGGTCGGCGCGAACTCCAACGCCAGTATCTCGACCGTCGCCGTTGGTATCGCGATGTCCTCTCAGGTGGGCCTTGCGGGCTCGGTCGCCACCAATCTGATGGGAACCAACGTCACCGCCAGCATCACCGCCGCCGATACCAACGGCATCAACGGCGCCGACGTCACCGCCACCAACAATGTCGGCGTGATCGCGGGCAACAACGACAAGGCGGGCGTATTCGCCGGCGCCGTGGCGATCAGCAAGGGCGCGGCCGGCGGCGCGGGTTCGCTGGTGACCAATCAGATCACCGGAACTACGGCGGCCTATATCAGCGGGGCGAACACCAAGGTCGATGCGCTCGGCACCAGCTCGACCGATACGCTGTCGGTCAACAACGGCACGCTCGTCCATGCCTTCGATCTCGGCACGGCCCATGCACCGACCGACACGACACCCGATCTCACCGAGAACCAGGACACCGTGCGCGGCCTTGCGGTCGTCGCAAGCTCGCACCAGGCGGTCGTGACCAACGTTGCCTCGCTCGCGGCGAGCAGCGGGATCGCCATCATGATCAACCCGATCACCAATGTGATGAGCGGGGCGACGAGAGCGTATATCGACGGCGCCGCCGTCGCCACGCGCCTGACCTCGTCCACGCTGGCGCCGCAGATCGTGGTCGCCGCGTCGAGCTTCTCCTATTCCGGCGCGTTCGGCGCCGGCATCGTTCCGCCCACCGGCACAGGTGGCGGCGGCGCCACCGTCATCAGCACGACGATGTCGCGCAGCACTTTCGCCACCATTACCAACGCCACGGTCGGCGGGGTGCAGTCGTCGAGCCCGACGGTCGGTGCCGTCACCGTCAAGGCCAATGCCGAGCAGGATGCGTCCTCGATCGCCGTCGGGTTCAACACCGGCTCGGTCGGGTTGAACGTGTTCCAGGCAACCACGGAGGCCTATGTCGACGGCGGCGCGCTGACGGCGACGTCGCTGACGGTCAACGCCAACAACAACACTGGCATCTTCTCCGCGAACGGCTCGGGGGCCTATGGCAGCCAGGCCGCGATCGGCGCGGCCTTCCTGGTCCAGGTCTCCTCGAACCGAACCGAGGCCTATGTCGGCGACGAATTCGCCTATCATGGCGGCACGACGCCACACACGACCGCGCTCAATCTGAGCGGCGCGCTCGACGTCCAGGCCAAGACCAAGAACCGCTTCGAAGCCTATGCGATCGGCGGCGCGCTCTCGACCGGGACAGCGGCGATCGCGGGCATGGCGAACATTGAGATCGCCAACAACACCACCATCGCAGGCGTCTACGACACCACGCTGCAAGGGGTGACGGGCGGTGCGGCCGGCGCGGTCACCATCAACGCCAACGAGGACGTGGCGATCAAGGAGATCGCCGGTGCGCTCGCGGTCGGCGCCAGCGGGGCCGGTGTCGGCGTCGGAGCTGCGGCCAACGTCATTGTCTTCAAGAGCCAGACCATCGCGGAAAGCCGCAACAGCAACCTGAATTCGTCCGGCGCGATCAACGTGGGCGCGCTCAGCACCAAGGAGGTGCTGTCCTATGCGGTAACGGCGGGCATCGGCGGCAGCGTCGGCATCGGTGCGACGGTCGGCGTCATCATCATCGGCACCAACACCGCCGATCCGGATACGCAGGGGCAGCAGACCGGTCAGCTCAACCAGAATGGCAACGGAACGATCGCGGCGGTGAACGCGAGGACCAGCACCGCGCAGGGCGGCAATGCGGTCGCGAGCGGGACGGCCGGCAATCCCAACAATGCCAACGTGACCTCGACCTACAACGTCAGCAGCGTGCTCACGGGCGGCGATGACGGCGTGACCGCGCAGATCGCGGGCGGCAACGTCACGGGTACGCAGGTCAATGTCGGTGCCACCAGCGCCAATGCGGCCAAGATGTACCTGCTCGGTGCCGGCTTTGCGAAGAACGTCGGCATCGGCGCCGGCATCGGTTACACCAGCGTCAACAGCAGCGTGCTGGCCAATCTGAGCGCGATCGTGTCCGCGCCGTCCGTGACGGTTGCAGCGATCGTGAAGGACGCCAGCACCGGGCCTTATGCCGGCAAGACTATCGACACCGAGGCGATCGCGGGCGGGGCGGCGCTTTACTTCGGCGCGCAGGCAGCCGTGGCGTTCGGCAATGTCACCAACACCGTGACGGCCCAGCTCGGCGGCCAGGTCACCGGCACGGGCGGCACGGGTGTCGCCGTCATGGCGCAGGACACCTCGACCCAAGTCGTCTTCACGGGCGGCGTCACCGCCGGTGCCGCGGCGGTCGGCGCGTCGGTCGCGACAGCCGGACGGTCGAGCTCGGCCGCGGCGAAGGTCCTGGACGACGCCACCGTCAATACCTCGACGCTGGCGGTGGGCGCGGCTGGAGCCGGCAAGCTGTCGACGACCGCAACGGCGCTGGGCGGCGGCATCCTCGCCGGCGTCGGCGCGGATGCGGAGGCGCACGAAAATTCGAGCGTGGTCGCCGAGATCGGCGCCGGTTCCTCGATCACCACGTCCGCGACCGGTGTCGGCACGCTGGTGACGGCATCGATCACGCCCAATCTGTCGAGCGAGGCGATCGGCGTCTCGGTGGGTGGTGGTGCGGTCGGTGTCGCCATTGCCCAATCGACGGTCGGAGCCACTGTTACGGCCGATGTCGGCGACGACGCCATCTTCTCGGGCGGCGCGCTCGCCGTGACCGCGATGGCGCTCGTCCCGATCATCGGGATGCAGACCAATACTGACGGAAGCACGACGACCATCTACGGCACGACGACCTACGCCAAATCGCTTGCGGGCGGCGGCGGTTCGCTGATCGGCGCGCAGGGCAGCTACGCCAAAGCTTCCCAGAACGCGACCGTCAGCGCGTATGGCGGAACGGGGATCGAGCTTCCGAACGCCGATGTGCTCATCGCGGCTCAGAACGACAGCGCTCAATATGCCGAGGCGACCGGCCTCTCGACCGGTTTTCTGGCCTTGGGCGCGACCGTCGCCCAGACTTCGTCGAGCGCGCACACCTACGCCTATCTGGGTGCGCCCGCGGACATGGATACCCTCAATCGTGCCAACTACACGGGCATCCTCGAGATCACGGCGACGGGCACGGATGCCAATGTCTCCAATGCGACGGTCGGCGCGGGCGGCACCTATGCCGGCGCAGCGGCGGTCGCCACGACCAGCTCCACCGCCGTGACCAACGCGCGGTTCGACGGCGGCACGACGGATGACACGCTCTATTTCGGCGGCATCAAAGTAGCGGCAGAGCACACCACCAACTATGCCGCGAGCGGCGACGCCTACCAGGCGTCCACGGCCGGCGTCTCTGCCGGCAAGGCGCAGAACGACGTCACCTCGACCACCACGGCCGAGATCGGAACCCATCTGATCATCAACTCCGATGGCGGCGACATGATCGTCACCTCCAAAGATAACGTGAACCAGGCCGGTGGCGGGGCGCGTTCGGGCTCCGGCGGCTCGTTCTCGGGTGCCGCTGCGCTGAGCGACTCCACGGTCACCCAGATCGTCACCACCAATATCGGCGCCGGGACGATCCTGAGTCTCAACGGTGATCCGCGAACCTCGGCAGGCGTGATCGATATCGAGGCCTACAACACGCTGAACACCAGGGACACGGCGAGCCTCGCTACGGCCAGCTTCTTCGCCGGCGGCGGCGCCGAATCCAACATGACGGCGAACGCCACGCTCGCGGTCAACATCAATGCCCGTGAGCTGTTCAGCGTCGGCAAGATCTTCATCGGCACGGCTGCGAAGATGGCAGCATCCAACAACGCCAATGCCAGTCTCTACGGCGCGATCGCCGGCGTCGGTGCCAGCACAAACACCTGGGTCCACGCCAACCAGGACGTCACCGTCGACAGCGGCACGACCATCCAGGCCTGGCGCGACATCAACATCTTTGCCGGCATGTCTGGCGACACCATCACCTTCAGCAGCATCCAGGCGACGGCGACGACGGTCGTTTACAACAATACCGCGATTCCGATCTCCACCCTGTACCGCGGCACGGCCAATGCGGGTGGCGACAGCAGCTTGACGCTGGTCGACGGCTCCCGCGTGCTCGGCGTCCGCGACATCTATCTGGGCGCGACGCAGGGGCAGGTGACCGCGACCGGCAACGGCAGCAATTACAATCCGTACCTCGACATCTTCAGCGCCAAGAACAGCGACAACCACAGCCACACCAGCGGAACCGGCGATGTCGCGCTCAACGGCCTGGTGGTGGCGGGCATCAACAACGACGTGCTCATCACAATCGATCTCGGTGCAGCCGCGCCCACCCTGAGCACGACGAGCCCGTACTCGTCGCTGTCCTCCACGCTCGAATACGTCGCCGACGTCGACCACTTCAGCCCGGTGAAGAGCTGGAACCACCAGACGGTCCAGTACACGATCGTCGGCGGCTTCAATCCCTACCAGAACATCGTGAACCAGCTCGGCACGCTGACCGGCCTGACCGATGCGCAAATCCGAAGCGCGCTGGCGGCCTCGACGTCCACACATCCCGCCGCGATGACGCCGTCGGGGGCAGATCCGACCGGCGACATCCAGCGCCAGATCAACGCGTTGATCCAGCAGGCGCCTTATACCTCCGATGCCGGCGGCAACGCCTTCGCCTTCGGCGACATGCTGGTGTCCGCAGGCAATGTCTCGATCCTGGCGCAGAGGCTGACCGGAAACAGCCTTGCCGGTCATTCGGCGCCGGCGGTCATCGCGCGCGGCTCGCCCATGATCAAGGTCGAGAACCGCGGCCTCGACTTCATGGATTTCGCGAACCTCACCGTCACCAATGTGACCGGCGGCAACATCACCTACCGCCAGATCGACCATGTCGACCCGGATTCGCATTCCAACGTGACCTTCACCGCCATGCCGAGCGCGACGCCGATCATCGATATCTCGGCGACCTACAACCGCGTCGATCCCAGCACCGGGCTCGGCGTCGACGACAATGGCAACCAGCTGACCCGCAAGCCGGACATCTACTTCGACGGCATCGTCACCAACGAGAACGGTCTGCTCAAGATCACCAGCCAGCTCGGCAGCGTCGTGGCGTCGCAGTCGCTCAATGCCGCGACCATCCAGATGGTGGCGCCCAACGGTTCGTTCATCTTCCTCGGCGGCATCGGCAGCTTCTACAACTCCAACCACGATGTCACCGCGCAATGGGCCGGTGTCCAGTACAAGCCGGCCGACAACGACACGCTGACGGCGGTGATGGCGGCGGCAACCTTCCTCGGCGCCTATGGCGCGTACGAGTACAGTCCGCATATCGGCGCCGGCGGTAATCACCCGTATTTCTATTACTGCTGCGTCGACGGGAATACCGGCGTTCAGCAAACGGCCGCCAACAGCACGGTCTTCACCGCGCGCATGCTGATGACCTATTACGATGGCCTGTCGCTCTATTCGGCGATCTTCCTGCCGATGGGCAACGGCACACCCAACGGGGGCGGCGGCAGCGTGGGTAGCCCCGCGACGCTCGCGGCGATGGAAGGACCGACGGTACAGCCGATCGTCACCGCGCCGTGGGAACGCAACACCTATGCCGGCCAGGGCGTCTTCAGCAACACGACTCGCGATGAGACGATCACAAATCCCGACGGCTCGACCTCGACCCGCACCTACACGTATTACTCGCCGTTCAATTGCTCGGGCTGCGGGGCCTATTTCCAGGTTGTCAATGTCCAGAACGACGTGATCACGCCGAGGACTGCGAACACGAACGCGCAGTCGAACTGGAGTTCGACCACGCCCTCTGGCCACCAGAATCCCGCGAACGCGCCCTTCATCCTCGGCCAGGCGATCATCATTTCGGCGGGCGTCATCAACGTCAACGGCCTGATCCAGAGCGGCACGAGCAGCAATTACTCGGTCGACATCGGCAGCGACGCGTTGTCCGCCATCAACGACCTCAAGAGCAACAGCGCGGCCTTCGCCCAGGCCCAGGCCAACGCGCGGAACGGCAGCTATTACGACATCACGGCCGCTGCCGCGCCGCTGGTCGGCAGCGATATCAAGATCGGAGTGCGGTACAACGCGCTCACCGACCAGATCCTCGTGAACGGCGTGGTGCAGGGCTCCGGCGGCTACGTCTATCTGAACGGCAAGATCATCTCGACGTCCACCGACGGCACCTCACAGGGCACGATCGCGGTCAAGGGTGGTGCGGGCACGATCACGGTCAACAACTCGACCGGGCTCCAGCTCGTCACCAACACCATCAACTCCGGCGTCAGCGCGCCCAGCGTCATCCAGATCGTCGATCAGCTTCAGCAGCAGACGACGTGGTACGTCTACAATCCGTCCGCGTCGGGCGGACAGCAGGTGTCGACGTACAGGACCGCCGGCGTCAATGCGAGCGCGTACACCGGTGCGATGTTGACCGGCATGAGCGGAACGGCGGGCATCCAGTACGCCGTGAAGCCCAACATGTACTACCAGTGGGTCGACACGGCGACGCTCGATCGCCCGGTGACGAGCCCGCAATTCGATTATGGCTGGCATTACACGCCGAATGCGGCGACCGGAGAGAACTGGACCCGCAGCATCAGCCTGGTTGAGAACGTGATGCAGGCCACGGGCGGGGGCGGCAACACCGGCCAATTGCAGACCGCCAACTTCCAGGAAGTGATCACGGCGACCGGCAGCTATCATAACGGTGGCTACAACACGACCGCCGACAAATGTTGCGGTGCGGACGCCCAGTTCAATTGGTACCAGCAGATCTACGATCACCTGACGCTCACGCTGACCAACACGGTCAAGGCGTCGAACCCGATCAACATCCAGTTCAGCGGCGGCGGCGCGAGCACGGTCAATGTCAGTTCGAATTCCGGAATCGTTATCAACGGGCCGATCAACAACCTCTCGGGTGATACGACGGTCATCGCCACCGGCGCCAATTCGGCCATCACGTCCGGTGCGAGCGCCAACAATCCGATGATCTCGGGCAGGAACGTGACCCTGTCGGCCAATGGTGGCATCGGCACACTGGGCACGAACGGTGCTCCGGTCCAGGTGCAGGTCTACGGTGGCAGTCTGACCGCCACCTCGATCGATCGCGACATCGCGATCGCGGCCGTCGGCTCGCTCTCGATCAATCAGGTCGCCGTCAATTCGGGTGTCTCCGGCCGCGCGCCGCAGGGCAGCGTCTTCATCTCGGCGACCGGCGACATCAACTCGGCGGCCCCTTACAACGTCGCCACGCCCGTCGTGATTGGCAAGAATGTCGAGATCAACTCCTCTGCCGGCGCGATCGGCGCGACGAGCGCCGTGGTCAACGGCGCGTCCACGCTCACCAACATCAATCCTCTGGTGATCCAGGCGACGGGCACCACGCAGACCAACGGCACCGTCGACGGCGGCGTTCTCGACAGCGCTTCCGCCAACGGCACCTACATCGTTCAGTCCAAGGGCGATTTGCGTCTCGGCACGATCCAGTCCACCGGCGGCCCGGTCTTCCTGGAAGCCGCCGGATCCGACGGCAACCCGGCCAGCATCCTCAACGGCCGGGCGGCGGTCGGTCTCACGCCAGCGCAGAGCCAGCATCTCCAGGATGTCTGGGCGAGCCTCGACCTGCTGAGCGGCAACGCCGCCACCAACGCCGTCAACAGTTACCAATCCATGGTGACGTCGGCCTATAACGACTACTTCCAGCTCAAGAACATCGCGTTCCCGAACGGCAGCACCTACGCTCCGACATCGGTCGGCCTGACGGTGCTGCGGGCGCAGGTCGCGGCCAAGCTCGGCATCGATCCCGCCAACGTCACCGCGACGCAGATGAAGACCGAAGCCACGACGCGGTTCCTGCGGGATCAGTTCCTGCTCGGCCAGATCACCACCGACCAGCTCAAGACCTCGCTGACGACCTTGCTCGGCAGCGCACCCACCGATCCGCTGGGGACGGTGTTCGGCAGCTCGCTGTCGTCGACCCTGTTCACCAAGCTTTTCGATGGCGTCTCGACGGCCAATCAGCGCCTGCCGAGCAACGCTGCGCTGCAGACCGCGCTCAATGCCTACAATGCGAGTTACAGTTACACGCTCGCGTCGACCGAGCGGGTCTACGGCATCATCACCGCGGGCTCGCAGTGGACGCAGAGCCAGCTCGCCTACACGGTGTCGTCGTCGGCCGTGGGTGCCGCGCCGCCGCCCATCGACGACAACGTCGTGGCCAATGTCAGCGCCAACCAGATCATGCTCTACGCGCCGCGCGGCTCGGTCGGCAATTCGGCCGCGCCCCAGACCTTTACCTTCACCAGCGTCGATTCCTCGTCGCTGACGCCGGAGCAGAGGGGCTTGCTCGCCACGGCCGGTCCCGGCCAGCTCACCGTCGGTGCGGTGACGGATCCGGCCACCCATGTCACGACCTATACGGTCAGCCTGTCGCAGCAGAACCTCGTCGTCGTCGACAACCCGATCGCGATCTCGGCCAAGGCGCTGACCAACATCTATCTCGGCAGCAAGAACAGCCTCGCGCTCGGTGGCGTCACCGCCAATTACGGCCCGATCGCGGCCGCGCAGGCCAACGGCATCCAGGTGACCGGCCGCGGCGACGTCAAGCTCGACGCCGTCACCAGCATCTTCGCCAATGTGGGCGATGCCGTGATCTCGGGCGATATCGCCAACCTGACCCTGATCGCCGAGCGCGGCAATGTCGGGGCTCCCGGTGCGGCCGGAAGCAATCCCGCCAACAATTCGAACGCGCTTCAGATCGCCTTTGCCGACCCGGGCAACGATCAGCTCGACCAGGTCTCGTCGGCGCAGGGCATCTATGTGAAGCAGACCACCGGCGATCTCATCCTCGGCAACATCTCCGCCGGCAACGCGATCCAGCTGGCCGCGGCCGGCAGCATCTACGCCGAGGCCGGCTTCACGGATCGTACGGCGATCCATATTCTCGGCACCGACCTCGATCTGCGCGCCGGCGGCGACATCGGCTTCAACGGCGGGGCCTTCCAGCCGCTGCAGGTGAACATCTCGGGTGCGGTGACCGGCTCGGCGGTCGGCGATCTCAGCCTCCTTGCCGTCACCGGCGATCTCGGGGTCGGCACGAGCGGTTCCTACGGGACGCTGTCGGCCGGCGGCGCGCTGACGCTGAACGTTGCGCGCGGCGCGCTCACCATCAATACCAGCATCAGCAGCGACGGCCTGATGCAGCTGCTTGCCAATCGCGGCATGACCTTCGTGGCCGGCACCAGTGCGGCGCCCGTGGTTGCGACCAGCAGCACGGACGGCGTGACGCTGGTGGCCGCGACGCTGTCGATGGGCGCCCATTCGGCCATCAACGCGGCTGGCTTGATCTCGGTGACGACCACGGGCGATGGGACCATCGGCCAGCTCAATTCGTCGCTGTCCTACGCCGCCGCCTCGAGCACGCCCTCGATCATCGTCACCGCCGGCGGCGTCGCCTCGCTCGGCGCGATCATCGACAATGGCGACGGCCAGACCAAGTTCATCGCGTCCGGCGCAGGCGCCGAAGTGTCGCTCAGCGCATCGAACGGCGTCGGCAACGCGGCGAGCCGGTTCACCACCAACGCCGCGCGGCTGTCGGCCTCCGCGAGCGCCGGCAGCATCTATCTTAAGGCGCTGACCGACACCGAGGTCAGCCTGCTGTCCGCGGTGAACGGCAGCGTGGACATCGTCGGCACAGGTGGGCTGACGCTCGACCAGGTGCTGGCGGGCACGGCGACCGGCGCGAACGGCAGCTTCAGCGCAATCGCGAACAACGGCAGCATCGTCATCGGCACTGCCGACAGCAGCGGCTCGCAGACGGTCCATGCGACTGAGAATGTGACGTTCAAGTCGCTCACGGCCGCGGGACATGCCGGCGACGCCGGCAACATCAACGTCACCGCCGACACCGGCTTCATCCTGGCGCAGACGGTGATGTCGGGCGGCGTCGTCACGCTGGGCTCGGTCTCGGCCCATGGCTCCGCGACGCTGCAGGCCGCCACGACCATCAGCGGCAACACGTTCGCCGCCACGACCGGCTCCGGGCTGCTGACGGCCAACGGCGGTTCGGTCAACTGGAACGCCCTCAACGTCGGCACGACGCTGGGCGCGACCGCGATCCAGGGCAGCATCACCCTCCAGACCGCGCAGAGCGGCGGCACGCAGACCATCCGCGCCCGCGACAACGTCACCTTCAATGCGCTGACGGCGAGCGGCATCACCGGCGACGCCGGCAACATCAACGTCACCGCCGACACCGGCTTTATCCTGGCGCAGACGGTGATGTCGGGCGGCGTCGTCACGCTGGGCTCGGTCTCGGCCCATGGCTCCGCGACGCTGCAGGCCGCCACGACCATCACCGGCAACGCGCTCGCCGCCACGACCGGCTCCGGGCTGCTGACGTCCAACGGCGGTCCGGTCAACTGGAACGCCCTCGACGTCGGCACGACGCTGGGCGTGACCGCGAGCCAGGGCAGCATCACCCTCCAGACCGCGCAGAGCGGTGGCACGCAGACCATCCGCGCCCGCGACAACGTCACCTTCAGCGCGCTGACGGCGAGCGGCATCACCGGCGATGCCGGCAACATCAACGTCACCGCCGACACCGGCTTCATCCTGGCGCAGGCGGTGATGTCGGGCGGCGTCGTCACGCTGGGCTCGGTCTCGGCCCATGGCTCCGCGACGTTGCTGGCCGCCACGACCATCACCGGCAACGCGCTCGCCGCCACGACCGGCTCCGGGCTGCTGACGGCCAACGGCGGTCCGGTCAACTGGAACGCCCTCAACGTGGGCACGACGCTGGGCGTGACCGCGAGCCAGGGCAGCATCACCCTTCAGACCGCGCAGAGCGGCGGCACACAAACCATCCGTGCCCGCGACAACGTCACCTTCAACGCGCTGACGGCGAGCGGCATCAGCGGCGATGCCGGCAGCATCAACGTCAACGCGGACAACGGCTTCATCCTGGCGCAGACGGTGATGTCCGGCGGCGTCCCGACACTCGGCTCGGTCTCCGCCCAAGGCTCGGCGAAGCTGATCGCCGCGGGCACCAACACCGGTCACAACCTCACGGCCGCGACCGGCAACGCAGTCCTCAGCGGCACGGTCGTTCATTGGGATAATCTCAACGTTGGCGGCACGCTCGACGTTACCGCGACGACGGGAGGAATGACCCTCGGAACCGCCGTCAGCGGTGGCACGCAGACCCTGCATGCCGTGAACGACATCGTCTTCAGCCAGCTCACCACGACGGGTATCCCTGGCGATGCCGGCGACCTCGACGTCAAGTCCGACACCGGCTCGCTCCGCGGCGGATCGATCTCCGCGAACGGCGAAACGCATTTCGAGGTGGCCGGCTCGATCTCGCTCGACCGGGTCAGCGGCAACGTCGTCAAGATGACCTCGTCGGGCGACCTGACCATCAACTGGGTCAGCGTCGTGCGAGAGCTCGATCTCGCGGCTGATACGATCGACGTCAAGGGCGAGCAGATTCGCTCGAACCCGGCGGTCCCGCTCGTTCTCAACGTCACCGGCTATAACGGCGGCGTCGCGAAGTCCGCCAACATCTGGATCGACCCCGATCTCATCATCGTCAATCAGTTCAGGGTGGTGGACGCGACCTTCTGGACGGACGCACCGGCCGTCTCGATCCTGAACGGCTATGTCCCGGGCCAGCTGATGCTCACTACGGCCAACGCGCAAGTGCTGCTCAACAACCGCACGCCGGCGCCGTCCAACTGGCCGTCGCTTCAGCTCTACCAGCCGGGCGGCGTATTCACGATGAGCCAGGTCGGTAACGCCAATGTCAGCAACGCCTATGTGGTGTTCTACACCGGCAACGTCTCGGCGACAGTGACCAATTACGGCCCGACCCATACCTGCTGCTACGACTTCACCGGCGCCAGCATGGCGCGCAACATCGCGGTCGACGGCCAGGGTAAAGAGAACATCGAGACCTGGCTCGCGAAGAGGGACGGGGGGACGTTCTACCTGCTCGGTCTCTCCGGCCAGGCGCGGCTCGATGCGTTGCTGACGCCGCGGCCGGTCGAGGCCATCGGCTCCGGTCCCGCCGTCAACACCGAGGGGCTCAGCGACATGCGCAAGCTGCTCCAGAAGGGTCAGCGTGCGGGACGCACGGGCTGGAAGGACGCTGCGATCCAGACGGCGAGGCCGGCGATGGGCCGTCTCGCAGAGGCATGGTAACCGGATTCAGGATGCGGATTCGCGGGGCAGCATTGGCGGTCGGGCTGGCAGCGTCCTGCATCGTCTCTGCGCGCGCCCAGTCGATCAATCCCGGCGTGATCCAGAACGACATTGACCGGCAGCGCCGGCAGCTCGAGCAGCAGAGCGCGCCGCCCAAGCTCACAGGGCCGGCGGTGGTCGGCGGTGAGCGGGAAAAATCCCAGCTTCTGAAGCCGGGCGGGCCGAAATTCCGCCTGCGCAAGATTACGTTCGACGAGTCCAAGTTCATCACTCCGGCGGAGCTGGATGAGATCGCGAAGAAGTATGTCGGCAAGGACGTCGACATCGCCTCGCTGTTGCAGCTCGTTGCCGACATCAATGCGGTCTATGCCGCGCGCGGCATCGTCACGGGCATCGCGACGCTGCCCGAGCAGGACGCCAAGGGCGGCGTCGTCCGCGTCAAGCTGACCGAAGGCCGGCTGCAGAAGACGACCGTCGAGGGCAACAAGCAGACCCGCACCGACTACATCCTTCAGCGCGTGAAGGAGCCCGAAGGCGAGGTCCTCGACGTTCCCAAGCTCAACCGCGACGTGATCTGGTTCAACCGGACCAACGACGTGCAGATCAAGGCGCTGCTGCAGCCCGGCACGAGCTTCGGCCTCACCGACCTCCAGCTCGCGGTGATCGAGCCGCCGGCTGACACCTTGCAGCTCTTCACCGACAACCAGGGCCCCGAGAACACCGGGCGCTGGGAAGGCGGGGCCTTCTACAAGCGCCACGGCCTGTTCGGCGTCGACGACCGGCTGACCTTCTACGGCGTCCGCTCCGACGGCAATCTCAACGGCAATGTCGCCTACAGCATCCCGGTCAATCCCTGGGGAGGCCGCGCCGGCGTCAGCTATACCGAGGGCAAGATCAAGATCATCCAGGGTCCGTTCGTCGCGCTCGACGTGACCGGACGCTCGAGCCAGGCCGCGGTCAATTTCAGCCAGCCGGTCTGGGTGACGCAGGACTGGCTGGTGCTGCTCAACGCCGCCTTGACCGAGGGCAAGACGGTCAGCCGCTTCTCCACGGTTGCCGTCACCGACGACCATTACGACAAGACCACGGCGGGCGTCTCGGTGACCAAGTCCGGCAATACCTATTCGATCACGGTCTCGCCGGCGGTGAATTACATCGCATGGCACGACTACGTGCTCGGCAACAACCGCGCGTTCCACACCTATACCGGTTCGCTGATCGCGACCAGCGCCGCGGGCCCGGCCAATTTCAGTGCCAATTTACTGGCGAGCTGGCAGTACACGCAGGAGAAGCTGCTGCCCGGCAGCCAGATCTTTTCGATCGGCGGTCCCACCACGGTACGCGGCTATCCCTCCAACGCGGCGTCCGGCGACAGCGGTTATTATTTCAACGCCGAGCTGCATTACAATTGGTCTCAATGGCTCAGGGGTTTCGACACCTACGTCTTCACCGACTGGGGTGCGGTGTATTCGACCTTCCCGGGCGTCACCGAAATGGCCTCTGTCGGCGTCGGCTTCTCCTGGACCTATGCGCCGTTCATGACGTTCGAGGCGAACTACGCGACACCGCTGAAGATGGCGGTGTCGACCCAGAACCGTTACGAAGCCTATGGCCGCGTCATCTTACGACCGCTGCTGATGTTCCAGAAGCCGGAGCCACCTGCGCCCGTCGCCGCGGTGGCCGGCAGGAGCAAGTCGTAGGGGGAGGCTGCGTCGCACTCGCCGTCGGCGTTGCGAGCGCAACTCTCTCGCCGTCATTGCGAGGAGCCCTTGCGACGAAGCAATCCAGAGTCTTTCCGCGGAAGGATTCTGGATTGCTTCGCTTCGCTCGCAATGACGGAGGATGGAGTGCCGCTGGCGTCTGATGTTCGAGCTTGAGGCGCCGCTCAATCAGCGCTTCAACGTGAACTCCGCCGCCCCGCGCCGGTGTTCCCATTTCGCCTGCTCCAGCTCGGGCTGGTCGCATTCGATTTCCGGATAGCCGACGCAGAGATAGGCGACGAACTTCCAGGTATCGGGCACGTCGAGAATGACCTGGATGCGATCGGGATTGAGGATCGACACCCAGCCGACGCCGATGCTCTCGGCGCGCGCGGCGAGCCACATCGCGGTGATTGCGGCGACCACGGAATACTCCGTGGTCTCCGGCATGGTGGCGCGGCCGAGGCCGTGACCGATGTCGCTGGCCTTGTCGGCGAACACCGCGAGGTGGCCGGGCGCTTGCTCGAGGCCCGACAGTTTCAGCGTGGCGTAGCGCGCGGCGCGTTCGCCCGCATAAGAACCCAGAGCGTCGGCGTTGCACGCCCTGAAATCGTCGGCCACGGCGCGGCGCCGTGCAGGGTCGTCGACGACGACGAAGCGCCAGGGCTGGCTCAGGCCGACCGAGGGCGACAGGCACGCGGTCTCGATCAGGCGATCGATCGCGCCGGCCGGAAGCGGGTCAGCTCGGAAGCGGCGCACGTCGCGCCGCCACACGAACAGCTCGCGCAACTGCCGGCGGAAGGTATCGTCGAACTCGACCATGAGCTAGCGTCCCATCTGGAAGGCGGCCGCCACCAGCAGGATCAGGATCTCACCTAGCTGCTCGAACGCGCCGAGGATGTCGCCGGTCTGTCCGCCGATTTGACGGATGGCAAGCCACGCCAGCATCAGGCCTGCAAGCGTCAGCAGGATCAGGCTGCCCAGCGCCTTGCTCGGCCCTAACGCGAGAGCGAGCGTGAGCGTTCCAAGTGCGAGCGCAAGCGCAACGCTGCGACCCGGCGGCGCTCCCGCACTCGCCGAAAGCCCGTCCGGCCGCGCCGGAGGTACCAGCGACATGAAGGCCGGCACGCCCGCGCGAGCAGCAGCATGCGCGGCGCACAGCGCCAGCATGACGGCGAATGGATCGGCGATCGTCGCAAGCGCGCTCCAGCGCAGGCCGATCGACAGGATCAGCGCGCAGACGCCATAGGTGCCGATCCGGCTGTCGCGCATGATCTCGAGCTTGCGCTCGCGTGTCCGCCCGCCGCCGAGCCCATCGGCGGTGTCGGCAAGCCCATCTTCATGGAGCGCGCCGGTGATGAGGGCGGTCGTGGCCAACGCGAGCAGGGCGGCAACGTTCGGCGTCAGTCCGAAACGGCTGGCGATCGTGTAGACCAGTGCGCCGGCAAGGCCGACCAGCAGCCCCGCGACGGGAAGGGCCCATGTGGCCCGCGCAACGGCGCCGTCGCCCGCAGGCTTCGACGATCCCACAGGGAGGATTGTCACGAACGATGCGGCCATCCTGAGATCGGCAATGATGTGTTTGAGAAACTCGATACCCGGTGTCATTTCAGCTTCATCGGCAGGCCGGCAACGACGAACTCGACCTCATCGGCAACGGCCGCTATCATCTGGTTCATGATCCCGGCGGCGTCACGGAAGCTGCGGGCCAGCGCGTTGTCGGGAACGATCCCGAGGCCGACTTCGTTGGTGACGAAGACGACGGGACTTTTCAGACGGGGCAGGGTGCCGGCGAGCTCGCTCACCTCATGTTCCCAATCACGTTGTTCATGCATCAGGTTGGAGAGCCACAGCGTCAGGCAATCCACCAGCCTCGCGCCGCCGCCATCGGTTGCGACCAGGACATCGACGAGATCGAGCGGCACCTCGCGCTCGATCCAGTCGCTTCCGCGACGCGCGCGATGCCTGGCGATACGCTCCTCCATCTCGGTGTCGAGCGCCTCAGCCGTCGCCACATAGACGGGCTGGCCGGGAAAGGCGCGCGTGCGCATTTCCGCACGCTTGCTCTTGCCCGATCGCGCTCCGCCCGTGATCAAGATGACGGCCATCAAACTCTCCTGTGGGCCTGACTAATCACCAAACGCAGCCAAAGACAAAGCCGAAATCAGGCGGCTGGGGGCTTGCGCTCGCGCCTCGCTTTGCGCAACAGGGGCGGGACAGGAGGCGGGTGTGGACTTTGCGGGCGCGATGGTGGTGGCGATGGCGGTGGATGCCCTGCTGGGCTGGCCGTCGTGGCTGTTCGCGCGGATCGGGCATCCCGTGACCTGGCTGGGGCGGCTGATCGGCGCTGTCGATACCGGCTGGAATCGCGCGGCCGATCCGCCGGCTCTTCGCCGGGGCGCGGGCGTTGCCGGCGCGCTTCTCGTGATCGCGCTCTCCGTCGCACTCGGCTGGATGCTTCAATCCTTGCTGCCCTTGGGCTGGATCCAGATCGTGGTGATCGGCATCCTGGCCTGGCCCCTGGTCGCGTCGCGCTCGCTCCATGATCACGTCGCCGCCGTCGCGCATCCCCTGATGGCTGGCGATATCGCTGCCGCGCGCGAGGCGGTCTCGCGCATCGTCGGCCGCGATCCCGCGGCGCTCGATGAAGCCGGCATCGCGCGTGCGGCGATCGAGAGTCTCGCCGAGAACGCCTCCGACGGCATCGTGGCGCCCGTGTTCTGGGGTGCGCTGTTCGGATTGCCCGGGATTCTGGGTTACAAGGCGATCAACACGCTGGACTCCATGATCGGCCATCGCAGCGAACGTCATGAAGCCTTCGGCTGGGCCGCGGCGCGCATCGACGATGTCGCAAACTTCATTCCGGCGCGGCTGACCGGATTTCTGTTCGTGCTGCTGGCACCGCGGCGATCCGATGCGCTGTCCTGCATGACGCGCGATGCGCGCCGTCATCGTTCGCCCAACGCCGGCTGGCCGGAAGCGGCCATGGCAGGCGGGCTCGGTGTGCGGCTCAGCGGCCCCCGGATCTATCACGGCAGCGTCACCGACGAGCCCTGGCTGAACGAGGGCGCGCGCGATCCGCGTGCTGCCGACATCGGCGAGGCACTGACGGTCTACCGCCGCGCCATGCTGCTGCTCGCAGGCCTGCTTGCGATCCTGGCCTTCGCGTGAAACAACGAGGCATGCGCGAGCACGGTGGAAATCTGGATCAGGCCCAGCAGCGTTTTGGCGGACGCGCGGAGGATTGGATCGACCTCTCGACCGGAATCAACCGGTTGCCTTATCCTGTGGGAGAGGTGGGTTCGCGCGCCTGGAGTGCGCTGCCCTCGCGCGACGAGATCGACGCCTTGCATCAGGCCGCGCGGCACGCGTACCGCACGAGCGCGCCGATCGTCTCACTTGGCGGCGCGCAGGCGGCCATCCAGTTGCTGCCGCAACTCGCGGCCCCCGGCCGCGCGCGCATTCTCGCGCCGACCTATAATGAATATGCAGGCGTATTGTCGGCTGCAGGCTGGGACGTCCAGGAGGTCGGGGAGCTCGACGCGCTGGCGGGCGCGGATCTCGCCATCGTCGTCAATCCCAACAATCCCGATGGCCGGTGTCATTCGCCGGAGGGTTTGCTGACACTGCTGCCGCGCGTCGGCCGTCTCGTGATCGACGAGAGCTTTGTCGATGCCACTCCGCAGCTGTCGCTCGCGCCGGAAGCGGATCGGCAGGGGCTGCTGATCCTGCGCTCGTTCGGTAAGTTCTATGGCCTTGCCGGACTGCGGCTCGGCTTCGCGCTTGGCGGTGGGGCTGATGTGGCCAAGCTCGCGGCGGCTTCGGGGCCATGGCCGGTCTCAGGTGCAGCGATCGCGATCGGTTGTCGCGCGCTGCACGACGATGCCTGGGCCGAGGCCACGATCGCGCGGCTTGCGCGCGACTGCGTTCGTCTCGACGAGATGGCGCGCGCGCAGGGATGGCGGTTCGTCGGCGGAGCGTCGCTGTTTCGTCTCTACGAGATGCCCGACGCACGTGCTGCGCAGGAGAAGCTGGCGCATGGCTATATCTGGTCGCGCGTGTTCGCACAAAAGCCGACATGGTTGCGCCTCGGCCTTCCCGGCAGCGAATCCGACTGGTTGCGCCTCGCCGAGGTCCTAGCGCGCTAGCGCCAGCAGGCCTTCGACGTCGAGATGCTTCTCGATGTGGTCGGCGAGGGCATCCAGCGCGCTTTCGACCCTGGTGTGATAGGGCTCGTTGCCCGCGGGAATGTCGAGCTTTGCCAGGAATGCCCTGCGAAAATCGTCCGACGTGAACAGGCCGTGCAAATAGCTGCCCTGCACGCGTCCGTCGCGCGAGATCGCGCCTTCCGGCGCGCCGTTCAACGTTGCGAAGGGACGTGCGCGATCCGGCCCGTCGGTGCGGCCGATGTGGATTTCGTACGCTTCGATCGGCTGCCCCGTGGCGGCATGTACGGCCGCGACACGTGTCAGCGTCTTCTGCGGGCTCATTGCCGTCGCCACATCCAGCAGCCCAAGTCCTGGCGTGTCGCCCGCGGGACCTTCGATACCCTCGGGGTCGGCGACGCTTCGGCCCAGCATCTGATAGCCGCCGCAGAGACCGAGCACGTGGCCGCCCCTGCGGTGATGCGCGAGCAGATCGATGTCCCAGCCTTGCGCGCGCAGGAACCCGAGGTCGCCACGAGTCGATTTGGACCCCGGGATGACGACGAGGCGGACGTCGCCGGGAATGGCTTCGCCGGGACGCACCATCACGAGATCGACGCCCGGCTCGAGCTTGAGCGGATCGAGGTCGTCGAAATTGGCGATCCGCGACAGCGCGAGGCACGCGATCTTGCATTGACCGGGTCTTCGCGAGTCGGTCAGGCCCAGCGCGTCCTCGGCCGGCAGCTCGCCGGCACGCGCGAACCAGGGTAGCACGCCAAGGCCGCGCCAGCCGGTTTTCGTTTTGATTAGCCCATAGCCGTCCTCGAATAACGTGGGATCGCCGCGGAACTTGTTGATGACGAAACCCTGGATCATCGCGGCATCGTCGGGGGCGATCACCGTCTTGATGCCGACGAGCTGGGCAATGACGCCGCCTCGGTCGATGTCGCCGACCAGCACGACCGGTACGTCGGCCTTGCGGGCAAAGCCCATATTGGCGATGTCGGACTTCCGCAGGTTCACTTCTGCCGGGCTGCCGGCGCCTTCGACGAGGACGAGGTCGGCGCGCGCCTTCAGCCGCTCAAAACTCTCCAGCACAGCGCCCATCAGCGACGGCTTCATCGCGGCGTAGTCGCGTGCCCGCGCGGTCGCAATGCGCTTGCCGTGCACGATGACCTGCGCGCCGACATCGGTCTCGGGCTTCAGCAGCACCGGGTTCATGTCGGTGTGCGGCTCGACGCCGGCGGCGAGCGCCTGCAGCGCCTGGGCGCGGCCGATCTCGCCGCCATCGACGGTGACGGCCGCGTTGTTCGACATGTTCTGCGGCTTGAACGGAAGCACGCGCAGGCCGCGCTGCGTGAAGGCGCGCGCGAGGCCGGCGACGATGAGCGATTTGCCCACGTCAGAGCCGGCCCCCTGGATCATCAATGTGCGCGCCATCGAATTCAGAACTCGACGCCGGCCTGCGCCTTGATGCCGGAGCGGAAGGGATGCTTGACCAGCGTCATCTCGGTGACGAGATCGGCGATCTCGATCAGCTCGTCTTTGGCGTTGCGCCCGGTGAGGACGACATGGGTCATCTCGGGCTTTTGCGTCGTCAGGAATTCAACGACTTCGGCGATATCGAGATAATCGTAGCGCAGCGCGATGTTGATCTCGTCGAGCACGACCATGCGCAAGTTCCCATCGAGGATCAGCTGCTTGGCCTTCTCCCAGCCGGCGCGGGCGGCGGCGATGTCGCGGGCGCGGTCCTGCGTCTCCCAGGTGAAACCTTCGCCCATCGCGTGGAACTGGCAGAGGTCGCCGAAATGGCCGGTGAGCAGGCGTCTTTCGCCGGTGTCCCAGGCGCCCTTGATGAACTGCACGACTGCGCAGGGGAAGCCATGGGCGACGCAGCGGACGATCATGCCGAAGGCCGAGGAGGATTTGCCCTTGCCGGCGCCGGTGTGGACGATGATCAGTCCCTTTTCGCCGCTCTTGGTCGCCATGATCTTGTCGCGGGCGGCCTTCTTCTTCGCCATTTTCTGGGCGTGCCGGGCGTCGGTTTCCTCGGTCGTTGGGGTCTCCGGTTCAGGCGTCATCGGTCCCGGTCCTTCGGCTTGACAAGAGGCGGCCACCGGCAAATGGTGGCCCGGCGTTGGTTCCTGTCCTATGACAGGCGAAGAGGGAATGCGATAGGGTCCGAATCGGCAAGATTTGGGTCCAAACTGCAGCCGCCCCCGCGACCGTGACCGGAGAGATGCCCAAAGCCACTGATTCCTTGCGGAATCGGGAAGGCGGGGATCGAAGGGCAAAACCCTGCTCCGCAAGCCGGGAGACCTGCCAGCGCGGACGAGTTTTGGACCGGCGGACGGGGTGTTCCGCGACGGGGAAACGGGCCTTGTGAAGAATGGTCCGTGTGCCTCATCGCCTCCCGCTGTTATCTGGAAGAGGCGATGACCGTCACACTTCACGTCTGCATCACCTGCCGTGCCGGCGAGACGCCTGGCGAGGGCGAGACGACGCCCGGCAAGCGCCTGCATGGCGCGATCCTCGAGGCCGGCGTGCCCGAGGGCGTCAATGTGGTTCCCGTCGAATGCCTGTCGGCCTGCAGCCAGGGCTGCTCGGTCGCGCTGAGCGCGCCCGGCCGCTGGTCCTATGTCTATGGCCGCCTCTCGGATGCCAACGCGCGGGACGTGGTCGCGGGCGCAGCGGCCTATGCCGCGGCGCCCGACGGCTTGGTGCCCTGGCGCAGCCGCCCGGAGATCTTCCGCAAGCAGTCGCTTGCCCGTATTCCCCCCATTGCCGCGTTGCCGGAGGCCGCCGAATGAATTCGCTCGCAAAAGTCCCGGTGACGGTGGTCACGGGTTTTCTCGGCTCCGGCAAGACCACGCTGATCCAGCATCTGCTGACCAATGCAAACGGCAAGAAGCTCGCGGTGCTCGTCAACGAGTTCGGCAGCGAGGGCGTCGATGGCGAAATCCTGAAGTCCTGCGCCGATGCCAATTGCCCGGAAGAGAACATCGTCGAGCTCGCCAATGGCTGCATCTGCTGCACGGTTGCCGACGATTTCATTCCGACCATGGAGCAGCTTTTGGCGCGCCCGGTGCGGCCCGATCACATCCTGATCGAGACCTCGGGCCTCGCGCTGCCGAAGCCGCTGCTCAAAGCGTTCGACTGGCCACAGATCCGCTCGCGCATCACGGTCGACGGCGTGATCGCTCTCGCCGATGCCGAGGCTGTCGCGGCCGGCCGCTTCGCACCGGATCCGGCTGCGGTGGAAGCGCAGCGCGCGGCGGACGAAAATCTCGATCACGAGACGCCGCTGTCGGAAGTGTTCGAGGATCAGATCGCCTGCGCCGACATCGTGCTGCTGACCAAGGCTGATCTCGCGGGCGCCGCCGGCATCGAAGCTGCCAAGGCGGCGATCACCGCCGAGATGCCGCGGCGCGTGCCGATGCTGGCCGTCACCGACGGCGCCATCGATGCGCGCCTCATCCTCGGACTCGGTGCCGCCGCCGAGAACGATCTCGCCGCACGCCCCTCGCATCACGATGGCGAGGAGGAGCATGAGCATGATGATTTCGCCTCGGTCGTGATCGATCTGCCCGAAGTCACCGACGTCGACGCGCTGGTTGCCTCCGTCCAGCGCCTGGCGCGCGAGCAGAACGTGCTGCGCGCCAAAGGCTATATCGCGGTCGCGGGAAAGCCGATGCGCCTGTTGCTGCAGGCGGTCGGCGAGCGCGTGCGTCACCAGTTCGACAAGCCCTGGGGTGCAGGTGTCAGGCAGTCCAGGCTCGTCGTGATCGGTGAGCACGGCGATATCGACGAGGCCGCGATCAGGTCAGGACTAGGTATCTGATGCACGTCGTTTTCCGCGAGAGCCGCGGTCTCGAAGAGACCGCGACGCCAAGGGACATCGGCCAGGACCCGGCCGATCTCGTGGTGCTCTCGTATTCGGATTCCGATCTCGCCGCTTTCGCGGCCGGTTGGCGGCGCGGCCGGAACAGCCTGCCGTCGCTGCGGCTCGCCAATCTCGCGGAGCTGCGTCATCCGCTATCGGTCGACACCTACATCGACCGCACGCTGTCGCAGGCGCGCGGCATCCTCGTGCGCCTGATCGGCGGGGAGTCCTATTGGGCGTATGGATTGGCGGCCCTTCAACGACTGGCCAGGGATCGTGACATCGTCCTCGCCGTGCTGCCGGCCGATGGCCATGACGATGCGCGGCTCGACGCGTACTCGACCTTGCCAGTCTCGACGCTGCGCCGGCTCAAGGTGCTCTGCGACACCGGCGGCACGGTCGCCGCGCAAGCTGCGATCGCGCAACTGGCGTTGGCCTCGGGCCTCTATGCCGGTCCTGTTGTCGGCGAGATGAGCGTGCCCGAGATGGGCTTCTACGATCCCGCCCGCGGCGTCATTGCGGCCCCCGTGGGCGGTGGAGGGAAGCCGCGCGCGCTCGTGACGTTCTATCGCTCCTATCTCACCGCCGCGGACACCGGCCCGGTCGATGCCTTGATCGCGGCGCTGCGCGAGAAGGGGTTTGACGCCTGCGGCGTGTTCGTCACCTCGCTGAAGGCGGCGGGCGTTGCCGACTGGCTGTGCGGCTATCTCGCGCAAAATCCTCCGGCGGTGATCGTCAACGCGACGGCATTCTCGGCCCTGGGTGACGACGGCACGACGCCGTTCGACGTCGCATCGTGCCCTGTGTTCCAGGTCGCGCTCTCGACGGCGCGGCGCGAGGACTGGGCGGAGTCGCTACGCGGCCTCTCGCCCGGTGATCTCGCAATGCACGTGGTGCTGCCCGAGGTCGACGGCCGCCTGTTCGCGGGCGTGGTGAGCTTCAAATCCGCCGGGGAGCGCGACTCCGATCTGCAGTTCTCGCATCTGGCCCATAGGCCCGATGAGGAGCGCGTGAAGGCCGTCACCGCACGCGTCGCAGCCTGGAGGCGCTTTGCGGAAAAGCCCGTTGGTGAGAAACGGCTGGCACTCGTGCTCTCGAACTATCCGGGACGCCCGCACCAGATCGCGCATGCCGTCGGTCTCGACGCGCTGGCGTCTGTCGAGGCCTTGCTGTCCGATCTCGTCGAGGTCGGTTTCGATGTTGCGCCGGTCCATGCGCTCGGTGAAGCGCTGCTCGAGCAAAGTTTGACCTGGAGCGTCGCCGATTATCGCGCGGCAGTCTTGTGTCTGCCGCAGTCCTTGCAGGACGATCTCGCGCAAGCCTGGGGCGCGCCGGAGGAAGATCCGAGTTGCCGCAACGGCGCGTTCCACTTCGCCGCGATCCAATGCGGCCGCTCGATCATCGCGGTCCAGCCCGAGCGCGGCGATGCGGCCATGCGCGATGCCGATTATCACGATCTCGCCCGCACGCCGCGCCACGCTTATGTCGCGTTCCATCTCTGGCTCCGCGAGCAGGGGATCGATGCCGTCGTGCACATGGGCGCGCATGGAACGCTGGAATGGCTGCCCGGCAAATCCGTGGCGCTGTCATCGCGCTGCTGGCCGGAAGCGCTGATCGGCGATCTTCCCATCATCTATCCTTTCATCGTCAACGACCCCGGCGAGGCCGCGCAGGCCAAGCGTCGCATCGGCGCGGTGACGATCGGTCATCTGCCGCCACCGCTGGAAGCCTCCGCGGTACCGGAAGGGCTGCGCCGGCTCGAACGTCTCCTCGACGAATATTCGACCGCCGACGGTCTCGATCCTGCGCGCCGTCAGCGGCTCATCGCTGCGATCCGCGAGGAAGCGCGCGCCGCCGGCCTCGAAGACGATCTCGGCCTCGATGCATCGGCCGCACCGGCCGAAGCCATCCCGCGAATCGACCGCTTCGTCTGTGACCTCAAGGAAAGCCAGTTCGGCGACGGCCTGCACGTATTCGGCCGCGGCGCCTGCGGCGAAGCGGAGCGTGAAGCGCTGCGGGCAGCGCTTGCCGGCCGGCGTGTCGCGCCAGGGCCGTCGGGCTCGCCCTATCGCGGACGCCAGGACGTGCTGCCGACCGGGCGCAATCTCTTTGCCGTCGACCCGCGCGCGGTGCCGACGCCGTCCGCGCATGCGCAAGGCATCAAGCTCGCCGAAGAGCTGCTGCGCCGTCACTTGCAGGACCACGGCGACTGGCCGAAAGGGCTCGTGATCGATCTCTGGGGCTCGGCGACAATGCGCACCGCCGGCGAGGAATTCGCCATGGCGCTGCATCTGGCCGGCCTCGCGCCGCGCTGGGATCACGCCTCCGGCCGCGTCACCGGCTACGACATCATCGCGCCGGCCGAGCTCGGCCGCCCCCGCATCGATGTCACGCTGCGGGTCTCCGGCCTGTTCCGCGATGTCTTCGCGGGTCTCGCGCAATTGTTCGAGGCCGCTTCCGAAACGCTTGCGGCGCGTGAGGACGAGGGCGAGGAGAATCCGTATCGCCACCGCGTCTCCCGCGTGTTTGCTCCGCGGCCTGGACAATACGGCGTCGGTCTCTCGGCGATCCCTGATGCCTTCACGCCGGAGACGCGCGATGCCGCGGGCGAGGCCTGGCTGTCGGCATCGTCCTGGGCGTTCTCGTCCGATGGAGAGATGCAGCACGATCGCGCCGGCATCGAGGCGCGGCTCGGCTCGGCCGATGCCTTCGTCCACGTCCAGGACTTGCCGGAAACCGATCTGCTTCTCGCCGCCGATTACGCCGCGCATGAAGCCGGCGTTGCGGCGGCTGCGGCGCATCTCGGCGCGGCAGGACCATCGCTCTATCACCTCGACACCACGCGTCCCGAACAGCCGCGCGCGCGTACGCTGACCGAGGAGATCTCCCGTGTCGTCCGGGCGCGCGCCGCCAATCCGGCTTGGATCGCCGGCATGATGCGTCACGGTTTTCGCGGGGCCGCCGAGATCACTGCGACGCTGGAGCATATGGCCGCGTTCGCCCATCTCGCCGGGGCCGTGCCGCCGCATCTGTTCGATCTCTACTACGATGCGACGCTCGGCAATGATGACGTCCGCGCCTTCATGGCGAGCGAAAATCCGCGAGCGCTCGCCGCGATGGAAACCTGTTTCGCGCGCCTGCACGATGCCGCGCTCTGGCAAACGCGCCGCAATTCGATCGCGGCGGCGTTGCGGGAGGCATCATGAGCGCGTCTGCGGTCAAGGGCTGGTGTCCCGGCGCGCTGCGGCCGATGCAATCAGGCGACGGGCTCGTGGTGCGCGTCCGTCCGTTCGGTGGGCGTCTTGAAGCCCCGCAAATCTCAGGCCTTGCCGAACTCGCCGGGCAACACGGCAATGGTCTGATCGACGTGACGAGCCGCGCCAATCTGCAGATCCGCGGCGTCAGCGAGCAGAGCCATCGGCCGCTGCTCGACGGCCTCGCGCAACTGGCACTGCTCGATCCCGACGCCGATATCGAAGCCCGGCGCAACATTCTGGTGATGCCGTTCTGGAGCGGCGCCGACCAAACCCAGTCGCTCGCCGCCGAGCTGGAGGAGGCGCTGGCCGACAGCGGCCTCGCGCTTCCCACCAAGTTCGGCTTCGCCGTCGATGACGGAAGATCGCGGGTGCTCGCCGGCGATTCCGCCGACATACGCATCGAGCGCGATCGGTCGGGCCGCCTCCTGGTGCGGGCCGATGGTGCAAGGCTCGGCCGCTCCGTCGCACGCGGCGAGGCCGTCAGCACGGCGCTCGCGCTCGCAAGCTGGTTCCTGGTCTCCGGCGGCGCGAGGGGCGGGCGAGGGCGCATGGCGGCCCACATCGCCTCCGGCGCGGCATTGCCTCAATCGCTGCGCGGCGAGATCGAGCCGGCGCCCGTGATGGCGGCGTCGCGGCCGGGGCACTATCCGCAAGGCGCGATGGTCGGCGTCGCATTCGGGCAGATGCTGCACACGACACTGCATCAATTCGCCGGTTGCGGTCATGCGCTGCGCATGACGCCGTGGCGGATGGTGCTGAGCGAGGGCAAGCGCGAAATGCCGAGCGCGGCGGGCCTCATTACCGAGCCGTTCGATCCCGCGCTGCGCGTCATCGCCTGCAGCGGAGCGCCGCGCTGCCGCGAAGCCCACGCCGATACGCGCGCACTGGCTGCGGCGCTCGCGCCGCGCATCGCCGCGGATACGCGTCTCCACGTTTCCGGTTGTGGCAAGGGTTGCGCGCATTCCGGCACGGCCGCCGTCACGCTGGTTGCGACAGGTGCCGGCTTCGATCTCGTCCGCGGCGGCTCGACGCGTGATGAGCCGGTTCTGCGCGGGCTCAACGGCGCCGACATCGTCAGCGATCCCTCCATCCTGGTCGGAGGGCACTGATGCCGCACACCTATGAAACCGACGGCGCGGCGATCTACCGTCAGTCCTTTGCGACGATCCGCGCCGAGGCGGACCTCGCGCGCTTTTCGCCCGACGAAGAGCAGGTCGTGGTGCGGATGATCCACGCCGCCGGCATGGTCGGCCTCGAGGCGCATATCCGCTTCACGCCTGGGATGGCGACCGCCGCGCGCGCGGCCTTGCAGAAGGGCGCGCCGATCCTGTGCGACGCGCGCATGGTCTCGGAAGGGATTACGCGCGCGAGATTGCCCGCGGCCAATGCCGTGATCTGTACGCTTGGCGACGCCGCGGTTCCCGCACTGGCGCAATCGATGCGCAACACGCGCTCGGCCGCGGCGCTGGAGCTGTGGCGGCCGCATCTCGACGGTGCGATCGTTGCAATCGGCAATGCACCGACCGCGCTGTTTCACCTTCTCAACATGCTGGAGGACCGCGACTGTCCGCGGCCTGCGGCGATCATCGGCTGCCCGGTGGGATTCGTTGGTGCGGCCGAATCCAAGGCTGCGCTGATGGCCGATCCGCCTGTGCCGGCGCTGACGGTCGAGGGCCGCCTCGGCGGCTCCGCGATCACGGTCGCCGCCGTGAATGCATTGGCGAGCCGGAGCGAATAGCGATGGGACGCATCATCTGCTGCGGTCTCGGCCCCGGCGATCCTGATCTGATGAGTGTGCGCGCCGACCGCACCGTGCGCGGCGCCAGGCATGTCGCCTATTTCCGCAAGATGGGCCGGCCGGGCCAGGCGCGACGCATCGTCGACGGCATGCTGGCGGCGGATGTGGCCGAATATCCCATGGAATATCCTGTCACGACCGAGATCGCCTTCGACAGCGCCGAATATGTGCAGCTGCTCGCCGGCTTCTACGACGAATGGGCCGAGCGCCTGGCGCGGCTTGCGCGCGCGGTCGATGTCGTCGTGCTCTGCGAGGGCGATCCCTACTTCTACGGCTCCTTCATGCATCTGCACACGCGCCTGCAGGGACGGGCCGAGATCGAGGTGATCGCCGGCATTCCCGGCATGGTCGGCTGCTGGAATGGCGTCGGACAGCCGATCGCGCTCGGCGATGACGTGACGACCGTGCTGATGGGCACGCTTGCTGAAGACGAACTCGAGCGGCGCATGCGCGATTCCGATGCGCTCGTCGTCATGAAGACCGGTCGCAATCTCGCAAAGGTGCGCCGCGCGCTCAGCGCCGCCGGCCGGCTGGACGATGCCTGGCTGGTCGAGCGTGGCACCATGCCGGGCGAGCGCGTGGTGCGGCTCGCCGAGATCGACGGCGCCGACTGTCCCTATTTCGCGATCGTGCTGGTGCACGGCAAGGGCCGGCATCTGGACGCCGCCGAATGACTGGTACCTTGACCATCGCGGGCCTCGGGCCCGGCAGCGACGCGCTAGTGACGCCGGAAGTCTCCGCCGCGCTCGCGGCCGCGACCGACATTCTGGGTTATGCGCCCTATGTCGCGCGGGTGCCGCCGCGAGCCGGGCTTACCCTGCACCCCTCCGACAACCGCGAAGAGCTGCAACGCGCGCGCGAAGCCTTGCGGCTCGCCGCCGAAGGCGGGCAGGTCGTCATCGTGTCCTCCGGCGATCCCGGCGTCTTCGCGATGGCTTCCGCCGTGTTCGAGGCGCTGGAACAGGTGCCGCAATGGCGCGAGCTGCCGATCCGCGTGCTGCCGGGCGTCACCGCGATGCTGGCGGCTGCCGCCCGAGCCGGTGCGCCGCTCGGCCATGATTTCTGCGCGATCAATCTCTCCGACAACCTCAAGCCGTGGGCAGTGATCGAGAAGCGCTTGAGGCTTGCCGCCGCAGCTGACTTCGCCATCGCGATGTACAATCCGCGCTCGGCAAGCCGGCCGGAAGGATTTGGCCGTACGCTTTCTGTGCTTCGAGAAGCAGGCTGCGGCGAGCGCCTCGTGATCTTTGCGCGCGCGGTCAGTGCGGCTGACGAGAAGATCGAGACGGTGACGCTGAACGAAGCGACGCCCGAGATGGCCGATATGCGCACGCTGGTCATCGTCGGCAATTCGCAGACGCGCCGCGTCGGCCGCTGGGTCTATGCACCGAGGCGGGTCGAATGACCGAGCCACTGCATCACCTCGGTGACGCTCTCAACCCGTCGGCGCTCGGGCAGCTCCGGCCGCGAGATCATGACCACGGGAAGGCCGAGCATGCGCGCCGCGTCGATCTTGGCGCGCGCGCCGTCGCCGCCGGAATTGCGGGCGACGATCCAGGCGATGCCGCGCGCCCGCATCATCTCCAGTTCGCCGCCAAGGGAGAATGGTCCACGCGATACGATGACGTCGGCCGCAAAGGGAAGGGGCGCTTCGGGCGGATCGACGAAGCGCAGCGTATAGGCGTGCTGCGGCTTCATCGCGAACGGCGCGATGTGCTGGCGGCCGATGGCGAGGAATACTTTTGCGGGCGCCTCGGGCAGCGCGGCGGCCGCGGCACTGATATCTGCAACCTCGATCCAATTGTCTCCGGACATGCTACCCCAGGGCGCGCGCTCCAGCGCGATCAGCGGCGTTCCAGTGTCCGTGCACGCTTCGACAGCGTTGCGGCTCATCTCAGCTGCGAACGGATGCGTCGCGTCGATCACATGCGTGATGCGCTCGTCGCTGATGTAACCCGCAAGCCCGCTCACACCGCCGAAACCGCCGATGCGGGTCGGCAGCGGCTGATCGGCCGGCACGTGAGTGCGACCGGCGTACGAATAGATGGCATCGAAGCGCGCGCGCGCCATCTCTCCGGCGAGCAGGCTCGCATCGGCAGTTCCGCCCAGTATGAGGGCGCGCATCATGGCTGATCCCTGGCTGACCATTATCGGTATCGGCGAGGATGGCCTTGCCGGGCTGTCGGAGGCAAGCCGAAAGGCGCTCGACGATGCCGAAACCGTCTTCGGCGGCGAGCGGCACCTCGCACTTGCCGGCGTCGGGAGCCGTGGCCGTTCATGGCCGGTGCCGTTCGATGCCAATGTCGTGCTGAACCGTCGCGACCGGCCGACGGTGGTACTGGCCTCCGGCGATCCGTTCTGGCACGGTGCGGGCGCTGTTCTCGCCGAGACGCTTCAGGCTGGCGAGTGGATTGCGCATTCCGCGCCGTCGACCTTCTCGCTCGCCGCTGCGCGACTTGGCTGGCGCCTCGAAATCGTCGCCTGCTTCGGACTCCACGCCGCACCGTTCGAACGTCTCGTTCCGCATCTGGCGCAAGGCGCACGCATCATCTGCCTCGTACGCGGCGGGAAAGCGGCTAGCGATCTCGCAAGATGGTTGAGCGAGCGCGGATGGGGCGCCTCGACCTTTTGGACGCTCGCTGCCCTTGGCGGGCCGCAAGAAAGCATCGGAGAATGTCGCGCCGACAGCTTTGCAGGTGATCTCGCTGGAGCCCTTGTCACAGTCGCCATCGAGGCAAATGGCGGACAAGGCATGCCGCGGAGTTCGGGCCTGTCAGACGATCTGTTCGTCCACGACGGACAGATCACAAAGCGGCCGGTGCGCGCGCTCGCGCTTTCGGCGCTGGCGCCGCGGCCCGGCGAGCGGCTGTGGGACATCGGCGCCGGCTCGGGCTCGATCTCGGTCGAGTGGGCACTGTGCGGCGGGACGGCGACCGCAATCGAGGCGCGTGAGGATCGTGTCGCGAACATCCGCAAGAATGCAGCCGCATTCGGACTTTCGCATCGGATCATGGTCGTCTCGGGGAGGGCACCGGAAGCTCTTGCTGGGCTGGAAGCGCCAGATGCCGTCTTCGTCGGCGGCGGTCTCGATCATGCGATGTTCGACGCGATCTGGTCGCCGCTTGCGCCGGGGACGCGGCTGGTTGCGCACGCGGTGACGCTGGAGACGGACGCGCTGCTTGGCGAACTGCATCAGCGCCATGGCGGCGAACTGATGCGGGTGGAGATTGCGCATGCCGCGCCGCTCGGCCGCTATCGGTCCTGGGACGCGGCACGTCCATTGGTGCAATGGAGTACGGTCCGATGAAGGTCGCCGGACTGGGTTTCAGGAAGGACGTCACGCTGGCCTCGTTGCGCGAAGCGCTGCTGGCGGCGGGTGGTGCCGAAGGTCTCGCAGCCATGGCGACTGTCAGCGACAAGGCCGACACAGAATCGTTGAAGCAGCTCGCGCGTGAGTGCGGTGTGCCGATCAAGGCTGTTCCGGCCGATGTACTGGCGGGCATCGACACGCCGACGCAGTCGAAGCTCGTCGCCGAGAAATTCGGGACGGGTTCGATTGCCGAAGCCGCAGCGCTCGCTGCGGTTGGCCCAGGCGCGCGGCTGATTGCGAGGCGCGTGATCTCGCAGGATCGCACCGCGACCGCGGCCATCGCCGAAGGAGACGGCGCATGACGGTGCATTTCATCGGCGCAGGACCGGGCGCGCCTGACTTGTTGACCTTGCGCGGCCGCGACCTGATCGCGGCCTGTCCGGTCTGTCTCTATGCCGGCTCGCTGGTGCCTGAAGGCGTGCTGGCGCATTGCCCGCGTGGAGCGCGCATCGTCAACACCGCGCCGCTGTCGCTCGACGAGATCGTCGCGGAGATCGTCGCCGCGCATGCGGACGGCAAGGACGTCGCGCGGCTGCATTCCGGCGATCTCTCGATCTGGTCCGCGATGGGCGAGCAGCTCCGCCGTCTGCGCGCGCTTGGCATTCCCTATTCGGTGACGCCAGGTGTGCCATCTTTCTCCGCTGCGGCAGCGGCGCTGGAGGCAGAGCTGACGCTGCCCGGTCTCGCCCAGACGGTAGTGCTCACGCGCACGCCGGGCCGCGCCAGCGCTATGCCTGAAGGCGAAAAGATGGCCGCATTCGCCGCGACCGGCGCGGTGCTCGCCATTCATCTGTCGATCCATCTGCTCGACAACGTCGTCGCCGAGCTCACGCCGCATTACGGCGCGGACTGTCCGGTCGCCATCGTCTGGCGCGCGAGCTGGCCGGACCAGCGCATCGTCCGCGCGACGCTCGGCACGCTCGATGCCGCAGTCGGCACGGAGATGGAGCGCACCGCGCTGATCCTGGTCGGCAAGACGCTTGGCGCTGCGGATTTCGGCGAGAGCCGCCTCTATGCCGCCGACTACGACCGCCGTTATCGGCCTGTTGGAACCGAGCCGCGCTTTCCGGAGGCGACGTGATGGCAGCAGGCCTCGTCATCTCCGCACCTGCGTCGGGCGTCGGCAAGACCACGCTGACGCTGGCGCTCGCGCGCGCCTGGCGCAATCGCGGCCTGAACGTGCAGTGCTTCAAGAGTGGGCCTGACTACATCGATCCCGCCTTCCACGCCGCCGCCACGGGGCGCGCTTCCGTCAACGTCGACAGTTGGGCGATGGACCGCGGAGGAATAGCGCATCTCGTCCGCCGCGGTGCGGACGCAGATATCGTCCTCGCCGAGGGGTCGATGGGCCTCTTCGACGGCGTCGCCGCGCGCGGTGTCTCCGGCACCGGTGCCACCGCGGATATCGCGGAGATGCTGGGCTGGCCGGTGGTGCTGGTGATCGATCCCTCGGGTCAGGCGCAGACCGCGGCGGCGATCGCCGCGGGCCTTCGCGATTATCGACCCGGCGTGAGACTCGCGGGCGTCGTGCTCAATCGTGTCGCCAGCCCGCGTCACGAAGATCTCGTACGGCGCGCGCTCAACGATGTGGGCATCGCCGTCTTCGGCGCACTGCCGCGTCATGCCGAGATCAGCCTGCCGAAGCGGCATCTCGGCCTCGTCCAGGCCGAAGAGCAGGCGGAGATCGGCAAGCTAATCGACGAGGCCGCGCGCTTCGTTGCCGAGCATGTCGATCTCGACGCGGTGCTGCGGTCGGCAGGTTCCTGGTCGCCGCCGCCTGCCGCGAACGGCCTGAATGTGACGCCGCCCGGCCAGCGCATTGCGCTCGCGCGCGATGCCGCGTTCTCCTTCGTCTATCCGCATATGCTGGAAGCCTGGCGCGCGGCGGGCGCCGAGATATTGCCGTTCTCGCCGCTGGCCGATGAAGCGCCTGACGCGAGCGCCGACGTCTGCTGGCTGCCCGGCGGCTATCCGGAGCTTCATGCCGGCAGGATTGCCGCCAACGCGAGCTTTCACGGTTCCTTGCGCGCCTTCGCCGAAACGCGGCCGGTGCATGGCGAATGCGGGGGCTATATGGTGCTGGGAACCGCATTGACCGATGCGGACGGTATCCGCCATGAGATGACAGGCCTGCTTGGCCTCGAGACGAGCTTTGCGAAACGCCGCATGCATCTGGGCTACCGCCTCGCCGAACTCGCCACACCGATGCCGGGCCATCGGGCCGGCGCGCGTCTGCGCGGCCACGAGTTTCACTACTCGACCATCATCGCCCAGCCCGACACGGCGCTGGCCGTCGTGCACGATGCAACGGGCGCTGTCATTGCCGAAACGGGCTCGCGGCGAGGGCAGGCCACCGGCACGTTCTTCCATCTGATCGCGGAGGACCGGTGAGCGGTTTTGTCTCCTTCATCTCCGCCGGCCCCGGCGATCCCGAACTGCTCACGCTCAAGGGCGCTGCGCGGCTGCGCGAGGCCGACGTCGTGCTCTACGACGATCTTGCCTCGGGCGCGATCCTCGATCTCGCCCGGCCCGGCGCCAATCTCGTCGCGGTCGGGAAGCGGGCCGGGCGACCCTCGACCAGGCAGCATCATGTCAACCGTCTCCTGGTCGACTATGCCGCAACAGGCGTGCGCGTGGCACGGCTCAAGTCGGGCGATGCCGGCATTTTCGGCCGGCTCGAAGAAGAGTTGGAGACGCTGCGCGAGGCGGGCATCGGCTATGAGATCATCCCCGGCGTCACCTCGGCCTGTGTGGCCGCCGCGCAAGCCGGCATTCCCCTGACCCGTCGCCACACCTCGCGGCGCGTACAGTTCGTAACCGGAGCCGACGTCACCGGCGAGCTGCCGCCCAATCTGAACTGGGCCGCGCTGGCCGACCCCGAAGCGACGACGGTTGTCTATATGGGCCGGCGCACCTTTCCGGCGCTTGCCGCAAAATTGATCGCGCACGGTCTCGCCGCGGATACGCCGGCGCTGTTTGCCGAATCCCTCGGCCGCTCCGACGAGCGGCTGGTCCGCACCACCATTGCCGAGCTTGCCGAGCAGCTTGCCCGCGGCGGCGCCGCCTCGACGGCCGCGGTAATCCTGTTCGGCGCGCTGGCGGGGGATCAACCGTCGTGACGGAAGCGGCCACCCTTCGCCCCTTGACGCAGGCTCGCCGAAAGGGGCACACAGGAGAGGCATGGTGCTCAACGCGGCGCAAAGCGCCGGAGCATAATCGGGAATGGGGGTGGGCGGACCAAGTTGCGGCGCCCAAAACCCCAGCCGCCCCCGCGACTGTAAGCGGTGAGGGACTTCGATCAGCCACTGGGCCGCAAGGCTCGGGAAGGCCGAAGAACCCCAGTGAACCGCGAGCCAGGAGACCGGCCCTGCACGTTTTGAGGCCAAGGCCGTCGGGTGTGACGGCAGGAAGGAATTGAGCCATGCATATCGAACCCGGACTGGTATCCGACGCCAAGCTCATGTTGAGTTACGCAACCGGCATCGCCGCAGGTGGCGTTGCCTTGAAGCTCGCGGCCGAGACCGTGCGCGAGCAGGGCGTCGTCTCGTTCGCCGTGCGGACGCTGGCCACGACGGCGCTCGTCTTCATCTTCTTCGAGATCCTGCCGCACTTCCCGGTCGGCGTCTCCGAAGTCCACTTCATTCTCGGCTCGACCTTGTTCTTGCTGTTCGGCCCTGCGCCTGCCGCCTTTGGCCTCGCCTTCGGCCTGCTGTTCCAGGGCATCTTCTTTGAGCCACCCGACCTGCCGCAATACGGCATGAACGTCACCACACTGCTGGTGCCGCTGTTCGCGATCCAGGCGATCGCCACGCGGATCATTCCGCGCAACACCGCCTATGTCGATCTCAAGTACCGGCAGGCGCTGGCGCTCTCGACGACCTACCAGGCCGGCGTGATCGCCTGGGTGGCGTTCTGGGCTCTCTATGGCTCCGGTTTTGCGATGAGCAACCTCGCGAGCATTGCGACGTTCGCGGCGTCCTACGCGCTCGTCATCGTGATCGAGCCGCTCGCCGATCTCGCCGTGCTGGCGCTGGCGAAGTCGCTGCGTGGGGTCACCGCGCCCGGCCTCGTTACCCCGCGCCTGCACAACGCGGCCTGAGAGATCAGCGAGGGGCGGTACGCCGCCCCTCGCGCTCGCGATGCTCACGCTCTCCCTGATAGGCATCGGCTGCGGCGATCCCGACCAGCTCACGCGCGCCGCGATCCGCGCCATCAACGCGGCCGATCTCGTCCTGATCCCGCGCAAGGGAACGGCGAAGTCCGATCTTGCCGATCTCCGTCGGACGATCTGCGCGGGCGTGCTCACAAGCGACAAGACTGAAATCGCCGAGTTCGATCTTCCCGTGCGCGACGCCGGTGAAACGGATTACCGCAAGGGCGTGGACGATTGGCACGATGCGGTGGCCGCGACCTGGTCGCGGACGATCGCAAGACACCTTGCAGGCGAGGGCAAGGTTGCGCTGCTGATCTGGGGCGATCCCTCGCTCTACGATTCCTCGCTGCGCATTGCGCGTCGGCTCAATCCGGCGCCTGACATCGAGGTCGTGCCCGGCATCACCTCGATCCAGGCGCTCTGCGCGGCACATGCGTTGCCGCTCAATGATATCGGCGAGCCTTTTCTGGTCACGACGGGACGGCGCCTGCGCGAAGGCGGCTGGCCGCGGGGTGTCGACACGGTGGTGGTGATGCTCGACGGCGACACGGCGTTTCAGTCGCTGGATCCGGCAGGCCTCCACATCTATTGGGGCGCCTATCTCGGCATGCCCGACCAGATCATCCTATCCGGCGCGCTGCCCGAGATCGGCCCGCGCATCGTCGCGGCGCGGCAGGACGCGCGCGCGCGGCACGGCTGGATCATGGACAGCTACATCCTCAAGCGCGCGGGTTAAGCGAGGCAGCATGCTCCCCGAATGGGTCTATCGACAGTGCCCCGACATCTCCGCGCTCCATCGCGAGGCGGCGATCGCGCGTCAGGCGCAACTCACAAAACCCACCGGTGCGCTCGGCCGGCTCGAGCAGCTTGCGATCGAGCTTGCCGGTCTGCAGGCCACGGAGCAGCCGCGCGCGGCGCGCGTGCCGATCATCGTCTTCGCCGGCGATCACGGCATCGTCGCGCAAGGCGTCTCGGCCTATCCGCAAGAAGTGACCATCGCGATGATGGCGAACTTTGCCGCCGGCGGCGCCGCGATCTCGGTGCTGGCGCAGGAGCTTGCTTCGAGCCTGGAGGTGGTCGACTGCGGGACGCTGGCGCCAGGCGAGATGGGCGGCATCATCACCGACAAGCCGCGCGGCGGCACCCGCGATTTCAGCGTCGAGGCCGCGCTCCAGCCTGAGGAGCTGGCGTTTGCTTTTGAAGCCGGCCGGCGCGCGGTTGCGCGTGCGGCGACCAATCAGCCCGATCTGCTGATCTTCGGCGAGATGGGGATCGGCAACACCACGGCGTCGGCGGCGATTGCGGCGGGCCTGCTCGGCGTGAGTGCCGGGGAGATTGCAGGCAGCGGCACCGGTGTCGATGCGGCCGGCCGCGCGCACAAGGCACGCGTGATCGATGCCGCGATCGCGCTGCATGGCGTTGCGGAGGAGTCGACCGACAAAGTCCTGTGCGCCGTCGGCGGCCTCGAGATCGCGGCGATCTCAGGGGCGATCATCGCGGCCGCGCAAGCCCGCATCCCGGTCTTGATCGACGGTTTCATCGTGTCGGTGGCAGCGCTCGCAGCAGTGCGGCTGAATCCGTCGTGCCAGCCGTTCCTGCTTGCCTCGCATCAATCGGCCGAGCAGGGGCATCGTCTGGTGTTGCGGGCACTGAACGCGCAGCCACTGATCAGCCTCGATCTCAGGCTCGGCGAGGGATCGGGGGCTGCCATCGCGCTGCCGCTGGTGCGCCTCGCCTGCGCGCTCCACAACGGCATGGCAACATTCGCACAGGCCAACGTGCCTGACAGACCTAGCTGATCCGCTGATTGACAGCGACGACGCGCCAGCCGGCCGCCAGGCGATCGATCCGCGTCAGCGACAGCGGATCGATCACGAAGCGCAGGGCGGCTTGTGGCGTGAGGTCCAGCGCGATGCAGAGCGCGGCGCGGATGGTGCCGGAATGCACGACGAGCGTGGCCGATCCGGTCCCGATCCGCGACAGACCCAGCCGGACGCGCGCGACCTGATCCGCAAAGCTCTCGCCGCCCGGCGGACGTCCGCCAGCCGGATCACTCCAGAACTGCGCGTAAGTCTCGCCGCCGGTTGCGGAAAGCTCGTCGTGCCGATGGCCTGTCCAGTCGCCGAAATCCTGCTCGCGGAATTCACCGATCAACTCCGGTTCGAGCCCCAGTGCGCGCGCAGTCTCGACTGTGCGCCGCGAGGGGCTGGCATAGCTGACGGCGTTCCCAGGCAGACGCCGCCGCAGCGCCTCCAGTTGCGCGCGGTCGCCGAGATCGGCCGGCGCGTCGGTCGCGTGGATCGTCCCCTTCACGCCCTCGACGGGTGCGTGCCGTATCAGCCAGAGGAAGGTCTCGCCTTCCATGCTCATCTCCAAGGAAGTTGGCCGTTGTGACCATAACGCCGCAACTGGCACATTGACTCTGTCTTGATGGTAATCCTAGATGCTCGCGACGGTTTCCCCGAGAGGGGATGAAAAGGGAATGCGGTGCGGGGACGTTGTCCCCAATGCCGTGGCTGCCCCCGCAACTGTGAGCGGCGAATCTTGCCTCACGAGCCACTGGGTATCTCGGTCCCGGGAAGGCGATGCAAGGTACTGACCCGCGAGCCAGGAGACCTGCCGTCAGCCGTGGTCACACGCGAAGATGTCGGTCGGGGAGTACAGGCATTCGGCTTCATCGGACGGCTGCAAGGCCAAAGGTGAGACCTCGTTCGCTGTGACGTGCCACTGACGTCATACCGAGGTCCGAAACCGTGTTGTCCATCCGCATCGTCCGATCGCGAGAATTCCTGCTCGCCTCCACCGCCCTCACATTCTTTGCCGTTCTCGATCTGCCCGCTGCGCTGGCGCAGCAGCCGCGCGAACCCCTGCCGCCTGTCGAGGTATCGCCGGCCGAAGCCCGCAAGCAGGCGAGACCAGCCGGCCGGGACGCGCAAAGCCCGCGCCGCGCGGCCGCGCGCAGGCCGGCGAGCGCAGTAACGGCGCCCAAGCCCGCCTTGCCGGCCGCGACCGCACCGACGCCGCTCAACTCCAATGCCGTGGCCGAAAGCGCCTCGCGGCTCGGCCTGACGGTGCGGCAGACGCCCGCAACCGTCGAGGTGATCTCGGCCGAGACGATGCGCGAGCAGGGCTATCGCACCGTGTCCGAGGTGGCGCAGGGCGCCGTCGGCGTCACCGCCGGCGACAATCCAGCCGAGCCTGCGGGCTTTTCCGTGCGCGGCTTCACCAACAGCCAGATCAACACGCTCTACAACGGCATCAAGATCGGTCCGCAGAACATGACCTCGCGGATCACCGACACCGCCAATCTGGAGGCGGTGGAATTCCTCAAAGGTCCGGCCTCGCTGATGTCGGGCGAGGGCGCCGCCGGCGGCGCCATCAACTTCGTCACCAAGCAGCCGCACACCGGAGCTATCCGGAACGAAGCTGATTTCTCCTGGGATTCGCTGAACTCGTTCCGCACTCATTACGGTTCGGGCGGCAGCACCAATGTGCAAGGCCTCGATTACCGCTTCGACATCAGCCGTTCCACGCTCAACGGCTTTGCCGACGACACCAACGTCAAGACGTTCGGCACGTCCGGCCAGCTCAATTACCGCATCTCGGACAGTCTCAAGATCTGGGGCGCGATCGAGTACCGCGAGGATCGCTCGAAAGCTTACTGGGGCGCACCGCTGGTGCCGATCGCCTTCAGCGGCTCGCACGCGACGAGCGGCATCGTCTCCGGCAATTACGTCTCGAACTACAACGGAACCAATCTCGGTGCCGTCACCATCGACGACCGGACCTTCAACACCAATTACAACGTGCTCGACAACAAGAACGTGGCGCAGGAAGTATGGCTGCGCGGCGGTTTCGAGCTGAAGCTGGCGCCTGACCTGACGTTGAAAAGCCAGGCCTATGGTTACGGCGCCGAGCGTAAATGGTTCAACAATGAGATCGAGGCGTTCAATTCCACCACGAACATGGTCGATCGCGAGCGCTTCTACGTCGCGCACAGCCAGCGCCTGGTCGGCAACGTCACCGACCTGATCTGGGATACCGATATCGCCGGTTTCGACAACCGGCTGGTCACGACGCTCTCGTCGAGCTATCTCGATTTCGTCAGGCCCGGCGCGGCGAACTTTCCGGGCGATTCCGTTTCGCTGGTCGATCCCAACCGTGGCTTTTACGGCCTGCTCACGACGCAGCAACAGACCGCGCGCATCGACAACGAGGCGCTGTCGTTCGAAGACCGGCTGAAGCTGACGCGCAGCTTCGCGCTGGTCGGTGGCCTGCGCGTCGAACATATCGGGCTCGACCGCAACTCGACCGACGTCAACGGCCTCGTAAAGGCAGGTTTTCCGTACACCAAAGACTGGGCGCCGGTGACCGGCCGCATCGGCTACACCTGGGAGGCCGTTCCCGGCCTGACCTTCTACAGCCAATACGCCACCGGCGCCGACGTCGCAGCCAATAACATCTTCCTGCTCGCACCCACCCAGCCGCTCGACCTGACCACCGCGCGCACTTACGAGACCGGCGTCAAACACCTGTTCTGGGACAACAGGGCCGAATGGTCGTTTTCGGCATACGACATCCAGCGCAAGAACGTCTATGCAGCGGCCGGCGGGATGCAACTCAACATCGCGGGACGACAGGAATCCAAGGGCGTCGAGCTCGCCGCGTCCGTTCGGCCGATCGAACCGTTGAGGCTATGGGGCAACATCGCCTATGTCGACGCGCGCTATGCCGATTACAATTTCACCGGCGGCTCGTTCTCCGGCAACACGCCGCCAAACGTGCCGCGCATCGTCGCGAACGCCGGCGCGTCCTACCGGTTCTTCGCGCCCTGGCCGGTGGAGCTCGGCATCACCGGCCGCCATGTCGGCGACCGCTACAACACCGACGCCAACACGGTGACAATGAAGGCGTATACCGTCGCGGACGTCTACGCCTTCGTCGACATCCCCAGGACGGTGTTCAACGCGGTGGAGAAGGCCAGGCTGACTTTCCGCGTTCGCAACATCACGGACAAGCGCTACGCGATCTGGGGCGATCCGTTCTATCCGGACCAGATTCTCCTGGGCGCGCCCCGAACCTACGAACTCTCGGCGTCCTTCAAATGGTAGGACGCTGACCGCATGATGCACGCGACCGTCCTGCTGCACCGCTGGCTCGGGATCGCGTTCTGCCTGCTGTTCGCGATGTGGTTCGCGACCGGCATCGTCATGCACTTCGTTCCGTTTCCGTCGCTGACGGAAGCGGAACGCTTTGCAGGGCTCGCGCCGCTGGAGCGCGCGGAGCCGCGGATCTCGGTTGCGGACGCCGTGGTCGCGAGTGGAATGAGGGACGCGACACGGGTCAGGTTGATCCGGCGCAGCGATGGACTCGCTTACGTTGTCGCGGGAGCATCGGGGCTGCGCGCGTTGCACGCGTCCGACGGTGGCGACGCCTTGGTGAGGTCGGCCGACATCTCTCTCGCGATCGCGCGCGATCATGCCAGCCGTCGCGGGCTCGACCCCGCGCAAGCAACAGTGCAGGCGCAGGCGGACCACGATCAATGGACCGTGCCGAACGGCTTCGATCGACATCGCCCGCTGTTTCGCATCGTGCTCGCAGATCGCGACGGCACGGAAATATACGTCTCCTCGCGCACCGGCGAAGTGGTCCTCGACACGATACGGAGCGAACGGGGGTGGAACCTCGTGGGCAGCGTGTTGCACTGGATCTATCCGACCGTGCTGAGGCGAAATTGGGCGCTATGGGACGGCGTCGTCTGGACATTGTCGCTGCTGGCCCTGATCGCGGCCGCGCTTGGCGCGGCGCTCGGGATCATCCGGCTGCGGATGAGGGACGGTCAACTCGCAACGCCTTACCGCGGCTGGCACGCGTTGCATCACCTTCTCGGCCTGGCGGCGATGGTGTTCGTGCTCACCTGGATCTTCAGCGGCTGGCTCTCGATGGATCACGGGCGGTTGTTCTCGCCCGGGCAGTTGACGCCTCCAGAGGCCGGCGTGATCAACGGTGCGCCGGATTGGCGGGAGGCCGCATCGCTCGATCGCCAGCCAATATCCTCCTCGGCCCGCGAGGTCGAATGGTTCGGCTTCAATGGCACTGTCTATCGGCGCGACCGCGTCGCGCTCGATGATCAGAGATTGATCGGGGCAGGGGATCTGCCGAACCAGCAGCGGACGGCCTTTCTCAGCGCGCGCGAGGTATCGACACTGACGGCGCGCCTCTCCCCGGACTGCAAGGCGCCGGTCGTCGTCGCCGATGACGATGTCTACCTCATGCGATCGGCTCTCCCGGCTGCTCCGGTCTTTCGCTCGCGCTGCGGCGAGCTCTGGTTCGACATCGACGGCGCGGACGGCCGCATGCTGCAACGGCTGGATGCCTCGCGCCGCGCCTATCGTTGGCTGTATGGCGCACTCCACACACTCGATTTTCCGATTTTCATGGCACATCCGCGTTTGCGCGATATCATGATCGTCGGCCTCTGTGCGCTAGGTTTCGTGTTCTCCATGACCGGCGTCGTCATCGGCTTGCGGCGCTTGCGGCTCTCCCTGACAGGCTGACCTCAGGCGAACCAGCGACGATCGCAACGCGCGGCGGCTCTTCGAGGCTTGGGAGGGTCCAAATAGCGGTGAGATCCTGCTGGCGAAGGGCCGGTTAGTGGCATACCATTTGCAAGCGAATGGGCTCTGGTTTCACCTGCCCTTGGCCAACGATGGCCGGATCACTGGCATTACTGGGAGGACTTCATGGATCGCAGGACCGTATTGAAGGGACTGGCGGGCGCGGGCGGTCTGGCATTGACTGGACTCTCGGCCCCGGCCATCGCGCAAGGCGCCTCAGCTCGCACGCTCCGCTTCGTGCCGCAGGCCAATCTCGCCAATTTCGATCCGATCTGGGGCACGCAATATGTCGTGCGCAATGCCGCGGCGATGGTGTGGGACACGCTTTACGGCATCGATGCGCAACTGCAGCCGCAGCGGCAAATGGTCGAATCCGAGGAGACCTCCGACGACGGCAAGATCTGGACCTTCAAGCTGCGCTCGGGCCTCAAGTTCCACGACGGCGAGCCGGTGCTGGCCAAGGACGTCGTTGCGAGCCTGTCGCGCTGGGCTGCACGCGATCCGATGGGGCTGATGATCGTCGCGATCCAGCAGGAATTGACCGCCGTCGACGACCGCACCTTCAAATGGGTCTTGAAGCAGCCCTTCCCGAAAATGCTCTATGCGCTCGCCAAGAACAACGCGCCATGCTCCTTCATCATGCCCGAGCGCATCGCCAAGACCGATCCCTTCAAGCAGATCACCGAATATATCGGCTCGGGCCCGATGAAGTTCGCCAAGAGCGAATGGGTCCCCGGCGCCAAGTCGGTGTTCGAGAAGTTCACCGATTACGTGCCGCGGCAGGAGAAGGCGTCGTGGCTGGCCGGCGGCAAGCAGATCATGGTCGATCGTATCGAATGGATCGTGATGCCGGATCCGGCCACCGCCGCGGCCGCATTGCAGAACGGCGAGGTCGACTGGTGGGAGAACCCCATCGCCGATCTCGTGCCCGTGCTGAAGAAGAACAAGAACATCAGCGTCGACATCGGCGATCCCCTCGGCAATATCGGCTCGTTCCGCATGAACCATCTGTTCGCGCCGTTCAACGACGTGCGGGCGCGGCGTGCGGTGCTGATGGCGCTCAGCCAGGAAGACTACATGCGCGCCATCGTCGGCGACGACAACGCATTGTGGAAGTCGTTGCCCGGCTTCTTCACGCCGGACACGCCTGTTTACAACGAGATGGGCGGCGATATCCTGAAGGGCAAGCGCGACCTCGATGCCGCCAAGAAGCTTCTGGCCGAGAGCGGCTATTCCGGCCAGCCGGTGACGTGTCTGGTCGCGCAGGATCAGCCGATCACGAAGGCGCAAGGCGACGTCACCGCGGACCTCCTGAAGAAGCTGGGCATGAATGTCGACTTCGTCGCGACCGATTGGGGCACGGTCGGCTCCCGTCGCGCCGCAAAGACACCGCCGGGACAGGGCGGCTGGAACATGTTCCACAGCTGGCATGCCGGCGCCGATTGCATCACGCCCGCCGCCTACACGGCCATCCGCGCCAACGGCGACAAGGCCTGGTTCGGCTGGCCGAACAGCCCGAACACCGAGAAGGAGATCGCTGGCTGGTTCGACGCCAAGAGTGTCGACGAGGAGAAGGCGGCGATCGGACGGGTCAACAAGGCGGCGATCGAGGATGTCGTCTACGCGCCGACCGGCTTCTTCCTGACCTACACGGCCTGGCGCAAGAACGTCTCCGGCATCACCAAGGGGCCGCTGCCGTTCTTCTGGGGCGTGTCGAAGTCCGCATGATCGCGCGCTGAGGCCAGATGCTCTCTTACATCCTCCGTCGCATCGTCGCGACCTTGCCGGTCATGGCAATCGTCGCGCTGTTCGTGTTCAGCCTGCTCTACATCGCGCCGGGTGATCCGGCCGTGGTGATCGCGGGCGATCAGGCAAGCCCGGAGGATGTGGAGCGCATCCGCCAGAGTCTCGGCCTCGACCGACCCTTCCTGATCCAGTTTGGAAGCTGGGTCTGGCGCATCCTGCACGGCGATCTCGGCACCTCGATCTTCACCAACCTGCCGGTGTCGGCGATGATCGGACAGCGCTTGGGGCCGACGCTGTCGCTGATGATCGTCACGCTGCTGCTCACCATCGTGGTGGCGGTGCCGCTCGGCGTGGTGGCGGCGTGGAAGGCCGGCAGCCTGATCGACCGCGTCATCATGGGCTTTGCCGTGTTCGGCTTCTCGCTGCCGGTCTTCGTGGTCGGCTACATGCTCGCCTACGTCTTCGCGCTCGAGCTGGAATGGCTGCCGGTGCAGGGCTATACGCCGCTCACGCAAGGTTTCTGGCCGTGGCTGGAGAACCTGATCCTGCCGGCGATCGCGCTCGGCTGCGTCTATATCGCGCTGGTCGCGCGCATCACCCGTGCCGCCATGCTCGAAGTGTTGCAACAGGACTATATCCGCACGGCCAAGGCCAAGGGCCTCGGGCAGGGCGGCATCCTGTTCATTCACGCGCTGAAGAACGCGGCGGTGCCGATCGTGACCGTGATCGGCATCGGCATCGCGCTCCTGATCGGCGGCGCGGTGGTCACCGAAAGCGTGTTCGCAATCCCCGGCCTCGGCCGGCTCACGATCGATGCCATCCTGCGCCGGGACTATCCCGTCATCCAGGGCATCGTGCTGCTGTTCAGCTTCGTCTACGTCCTCGTCAATCTGATGATCGACGTCATCTACACGCTCGTTGACCCGAGGATCCGCTATTGACCGATACGACCGTCAATCCGCAATCGCTCCCGGCCGGCCTCGTCCTTGCCCCGCAATTGCCCGAGATCCTCCGGCCGGTCGCGATCCGGCGAGGCTTGATCGGGTTGTTGCGCGGCCACCCCACCGTTGCGATCGGCGGCGCGCTGCTGCTGACGCTGGTCCTGATCGCGATCTTCGCGCCCTATCTCGGGACGGTCGATCCGACCGCGCTCGCGCCGGCAAAACGCACCCGCGCACCGTCGGCCGATTTCTGGTTCGGCACCGACGTGCTCGGCCGCGACATCTATTCGCGCGTGCTCTATGGCGCCCGCGTCTCGCTCACGGTCGGCCTGTCAGTCGCCATCTTCGCGTCCGCCGCCGGTCTCGCCATCGGCATGGTCTCCGGCTTCATCCGCTGGGCCGACGGCATTCTGATGCGCTTCATGGATGGTTTGATGTCGATCCCGCCGATCCTGCTCGCGATCGCGCTGATGGCGCTGACGCGCGGCAGCGTCGGCAACGTCATCCTCGCCATCACCGTCGCCGAGATTCCGCGCGTCTCGCGCCTCGTCCGCAGCGTGGTGCTGTCGCTGCGTGAGCAGCCCTACGTGGACGCAGCCGTCGCCTGCGGCACGCGCACGCCGATGATCATTCTCCGGCATATCCTGCCCAACACGGTGGCACCGATGCTGGTGCAGGCGACCTACATCTGTGCCAGCGCCATGATCACCGAGGCGATCCTGTCGTTCATCGGCGCCGGGACGCCGCCGACCATTCCGTCCTGGGGCAACATCATGGCCGAGGGCCGCGCGCTGTGGCAGGTCAAGCCCTACATCGTATTCTTCCCGGCGGCCTTCCTCTCCGTCACGGTTCTCGCCGTGAATTTGCTTGGCGACGGCCTTCGCGATGCGCTCGATCCGCGCATGGCGAAGAGTCTGTGATGTCGCCTCTGATGCGCCGAGGCTGATCGCGATGGCTTTGCTCGAAGTCGAAAACCTCCAGACCCATTTCCGCACCCCCGGCGGCATCAACCGCGCGGTCGACGGCGTGTCCTTCCATGTCAACGAGGGCGAGACGCTCGCCATCGTCGGCGAGTCCGGCTGCGGCAAGTCCGTGACCTCGATGTCGCTGATGCGATTGATCCCGGAGCCGCCGGGCAGGATCGCAGGGACCATCCGCTTTGCGGGCAGGGATCTGCTGCAACTGTCTGATCGCGAGATGCGCGCCATCCGCGGCAACGACATCTCGATGATCTTCCAGGAGCCGATGACGAGCCTGAACCCGGTGCTCACCGTCGGCCGTCAGATCCGCGAGACCTTGATGATCCATCAGGGTCTCGACAAGCAGGCCGCCGAGGCGCACGCGATCGAGATGCTGACGCTGGTCGGCATTCCCGAGCCCAAGCGCCGCGTGCGCGAATATCCGCATCAGCTCTCCGGCGGCATGCGCCAGCGCGTCATGATCGCGATCGCGCTCGCCTGCAATCCCAAGCTTCTGATCGCCGACGAGCCGACCACCGCGCTCGATGTGACCATCCAGGCGCAGATCCTCAAGCTGATGCTGGACCTGAAGAGCCGGGTCGGCGCTGCGATCATTCTCATCACCCACGATCTCGGCGTCGTCGCCGAGATCGCCGAACGTGTCATGGTGATGTATGCCGGCCGCAAGGTCGAGGAAGCCCCTGTGGCCGAGCTGTTCCGCTCGCCGCGGCACCCCTATACGCAAGGCTTGCTCGGCGCGGTGCCGCGGCTCGGCTCGTCGCTAACAGGCACGGCACGACGGCTTGCCGAGATTCCCGGGCAGGTGCCTGACCTGCGAAAGCCCATCACCGGCTGCGTCTTCGCGGGCCGCTGCGCGCTTGCGACCGATCTGTGCCGGCAATATGCGCCGGGGCTCGAAGAGAAGGGACCTCGTCACATCGCCGCCTGCCATTATGCGGCCAAGGGGGCCGTCGCGGCATGAGTATTCCGTTGCTCCAGGTCAACGACCTCAAGAAACACTTTCCGGTCAAGAAGGGCCTCTTCCAGCGCAAGTCCGAATGGGTCTATGCGGTCGACGGCGTCTCCTTCGAGATCGCACGCGGCGAGACGCTGTCGCTGGTCGGCGAGTCCGGCTGCGGCAAGTCGACGGTCGGCCGCGCCATTCTGCGACTGTTCGACATCACCGCAGGCCAGGTGATCCTCGATGGCCAGCGCATCGACGACGCCGCACCAGGCACGATGCGGCAGATGCGCCGCCGTGTGCAGGTGGTGTTCCAGGATCCGTTCTCGAGCCTCAATCCGCGCATGCGCGTGCGCGACATCCTGGCCGAGCCGATCCGCAATTTCGGCCTCGCCAAATCGGCGGAAGATCTCGAGCTGCGCGTCACCTCACTGATGGACACCGTGCGTCTGCCGCGCGAGGCGCTGAACCGCAGGCCGCACGAATTCTCCGGCGGCCAACGCCAGCGCATTGGCATTGCGCGGGCGCTCGCGGCCGAGCCCGAGCTGATCGTCTGCGACGAGGCGGTTTCGGCGCTCGACGTCTCGGTCAAGGCGCAGATCGTCAATCTGCTGCAGGATCTCCAGCGCGAGTTCGGCCTCGCGCTGCTGTTTATCAGCCACGATCTTGCGATCGTCGAGCACATGACCCACCGCGTCGCCGTGATGTATCTCGGCAAGATCGTCGAGGTCGCCCCGCGCCGCGAGATATTTGCCGCACCGAAACATCCCTACACCAGGGCGCTGCTCTCCGCGGTGCCGCTGCCCGAGCCCGGTGCCGAGCGCAATCCCATCATCCTCAAGGGCGACGTTCCGAGCCCGATCAATCCGCCAAAGGGCTGCCGCTTCCATACCCGCTGTCCGCTCGTGTTCGATCGCTGCCGGGTCGAAGAGCCGGTGCTCCGCGCGGCCGGAGACGAGCAGTGGGTGGCCTGTCATCTCGAGGACGGCGCTGCGGCGATGAGCGGCTGAAGGGTGAGATCCGCGTCAGAAATTCGTCAATGAAAACAAGCCCCATTCTACTGTGCATGGGGTTGTTTTCGCAGTTTTGATGGGGCCGGCCTCAACCCTGCCGGCGCAGGAAGCCCGTGATCGTCACTTTTTCCCAGATGCCGGCGGCGGCAAAGGGATCGGCGCGGTTGAAGGCCTCGACCTCGCCGCGGCCGGGCGCCTCGATCAGGAACAGGCTGCCGATCATCGTTTGACCATCGTCGGAGACGAGCGGCCCCGACATCACGATCTTGACGCCGAAGCGCGAAGTGTCACTCAGGAAGGCCTTGTGGGCATCGTAATTGGCGAGCCGGGTCGGCAGCGCGCCGGCGCGGTCGACGGCGTGAATGGCGAACAGCATGGTGTCTCCGTGTCTTGGCTCGGTTCTTGGGACGGCCGCCGAGGCGGCCGTCCGGGCGTGATGGGTGGATTTACTTGGCGCTGAGCTTGCTCGCGTCTTCGAAGGTCGGGCAGGTCCGCTGCTCCAGCGGCACGTCGAACGGCTGGTAATTGTCCTTGGTGATCACGGTCGGCTTCAGCACGATCTCGTTGATGACAGGCTGGTTGCGCAAGGAGCGGATCGCCATCATGGTGCCGAGACAGCCTTGAGCAAAGCCGTTGTAGTCGCCGCTCGCGAGCAGCTTGCCGGACTTGATCGCGTCGATGGCTTCCTTGGTGCCGTTGATGCCGATAACCTGCGCCTTCCGGTTCGCACCGTCGAGCGCCTCGATCGCGCCGACCGCCATGGCGTCGTTGGCAGCCAGCACGCCGTCGATCTGCGAATTCGACTGCATCAGGTTTTCCATGACCTGGAGCGCCTGCAGCCGCTGGTAGTTGCCGGGCTGCGAGGCGAGCAGCTTGACGCCAGGCGCCTCCTTCAGCGCATCGTTGAAGCCGCGGACGCGGTCGACATTGGTCAGCGAGCCCTTGACGCCCTCGATGATGACGATGTTGCCCTTGCCACCGAGCGCCTTGAGCAGGAAGCGCGCGGTCTCGAGGCCAAGGCTGTAATCGTCGGCGCCGACGAAGGACAGAAACTTGCCGCCCGCCGAACGGTCGGTGATGTTGACGACCGGGATCTTGGCCTCGTTGATCTTCTCGACGCCGGGCACCATCGCCTTGTAGTCGACCGGCGTGAACACGATCGCGCTCGGCTTCTTCACCACGACGTCCTCGATCTGGCTGAGCTGCTCGGGGATCGAGTCCGGCTTGGTCGGGATGTATTGCAGCGTCTTGGCGTTCAGTACCTTCGCCATGTTGTCGGCACCGACCCGCACCGTCTGGAAGAACGGATTGGTCTGGTTCTTGGTGAAGACCGCGATGGTCTCGCCGTCGGCGCGCGCTTGCGTGGTGAATGCCGCGGCCATCAGCAGCGGCAGCGTCAGGTAACCCAGTTTACGTTTCATGTTGCCTCCATCCCTCGTTTTGCTTGTTGGTAGTTCAGAAACTCATTGCGCGCGGCGGCGGGTCTTCATGTCGAGCCAGACCGCGAGAATGACGATGATGCCTGTCACCAGCGGCTGCCAGTTGGCGCTGACCGACAGCAGGTTCATGCCGTTCAGCACCAAAGTCAGGATCAGCGCGCCGATGAAGGTGCCGAACACCGTGCCGACGCCGCCGAAGAGCGAGGTGCCGCCGATCAGCACGGCGGCGATCGCCGGCAAGGTCAGGCTCTCGCCGATATCGGCCTCGGCCGAATTGAGCCGCGACAGGAAGATGATCGAGGCCAGTCCCGCCATGGTGCCCGAGACCGCATAGACCAGCAGCAGGCGGCGCGCGACAGGGATGCCGGAGAGGCGGGCGGCGACCGGATTGGCGCCGATCGCATAGATCTCCTGTCCCCAGACTGTGCGCTGCGCGAAGAATGTCCCGATGCCGAGGAACACCAGCAGCAGATAGACCGGGATGGGCAGGCCGAACAGATACCCGCTGCCGATCTGGCGGAAGCCCGCGGGGAAGCCGTGCAGGGTTTCACCTGCCATGTACCAATAGGTGAGACCGTTCAGCACCCACAGCATGCCGTAGGTGGCGATGAAGGAGGGGATGCGCAGCGCGGTGACCATGATGCCGTTGAGCAGGCCGACGATGCCGCCGCAGGCAAGCCCGGTGAGGATGCCGAGCGCCGGCGAGCCGGTCTTGTGGATCACCGTGCCGGCGATGCAGGCGGACAGCGCGACATTGGCGCCGACCGAGAGATCGAGGCCGGCGGTCAGCACCACCAGCGTCAGGCCGGAAGCGATGAAGAAGGTCAGGCTCGCCTGCCTGAGCACGTTGAGGATGTTGCCAAGGCTCAGGAAAGAGTCGCTGAGCACGGCAAGCACCGCGCAGATCAGCAGTGCCGCCAGCAGGCGATAGAACACCTGGATGGCGTCTTGCGAGAGGAGGGAGTGTGGCGGCGTGATTGTGTCCTTGCTGATGTCGGTCATGCCCGGCTCCTGAGGCCGTCGAGGAACAGAGCGAGGATGACGAGGACGCCGACGCTTGCGACCTGCACCGAGGACGGCAGTGAGATCAGGTTCAACCCGTTGCGCAGCACGCCAACCGAGAGGACGCCGAGCAGGGTGCCGAGCAGCCAGCCATTGCCGCGCTCGAACGAGGTGCCACCGACGGCGACGGCCGCGATGGCATCGAACTCGAGGCCGAGGCCGGCGGTGGGGTGGCCGGAGTTCATCCGCGCCGTCATCAACAGGCCGGCGATGCCGGCCATGGCGCCACCGATCGCATAGACCGCGATCAGCAGCTTGTTCGGCGACAGACCGGCATAGCGCAGCGCCTCGCGGTTGCCGCCGAGTGCGAAAATGTAGGTGCCGAAACGGGTGTGGTAGAGCAGGCCGTGGAACGCGGCGTACGTTACCAGCGCCATCACGATCGGGACGGGCACGCCGAGAAGCGTCGCCGAGTAGATGTCGCGCACGCTGTGGGGAATGCCGACAACGCTCTGGCCGTCGCTGACGATCAGTGACAGACCCTGCGCCATGCCGAGCGTGCCCAGCGTTGCGACGAAAGGCGGAATGCCGAGAATTGCGACCAGCCAGCCGTTGGCGATGCCGAACGCCGTACCGACCAGCAGGCCGGCACCCAGGCCCAGCAGCATCGAATTGGTTGCGAGCGACACGATTGCGACGCACAGCGAGGTCAGCGTCAGCACCGCACCCATCGACAGGTCAAGTCCCTCCGTCATGATGATCAGCGTCATCGGCAACGCGAGCATGGTCAGAATGGTCGACTGCACCAGCACATTGGAGAGGTTGGCGACGGACAGGAAGCCGGGTGCGATCACGCTGAACAGCGCGATCAGCAGCACCAGCACCATGGCAACGCCGGGAATGCGCTGCAGCGGATTAGGCTGTGATACGACCACGGCTTCACGCATGATGCATCCCCAGTCGCACGATGTTCTCCTCGGTCAGTTCGTTGCGGGTCAGGTGCCCGGCGATGCGCCCTTCGCGCATCACATAGGCGCGGTCGCAGACGTGGCAGATCTCGATCTGCTCGGACGAGATCATCAGCGCGGCCGCGCCCTCCGCGACAAGGCGGTCGATCAGGGCAAAGATCTCCGATTTGGCGCCGATGTCGATGCCGCGGGTCGGCTCGTCGAAGATGAAGAGCTTCGAGCCGGCCGCCAGCCACTTGCCGATCACGACCTTCTGCTGGTTGCCGCCCGAGAGCAGGCCGACGGTCTGGCGCGCACTCGGCGTTGCGATGCGCAGCTGCCGGATCAGGCCGTCGGCGGTGCGCTGTGCGCTGCGCTGGTCGAACAGGCCGCTCGGAAACAGCTTTCGCAGCGCCGACACCACGAGGTTGTCGCTCACCGAGCGCAGCAGCGCGAGGCCCTCGCTCTTGCGGCTCTCCGGGATCAGCGCGATGCCGCGGCGCGCGGCGAGATCCGGCTCGCCGGATATGCTCTTGCCGTCGAAGATGATCTCGCCCGATGTCACGGGATCGGCGCCGAAGATGGCGCGCGCGACTTCGCTGCGGCCGGAGCCGACCAGGCCGCACAGGCCGACGATCTCGCCCCGCCGCACCTCGATGTTGATATCGGAGATGCCGGTCGAGGTGGTCAGGCCCTTGACCTCGAGCAGCAGTTCTCCCGGCTTGTCGGCAAAACTGCGCGGGTAGGTCATGTCGACGTTGCGGCCGACCATCATGCGCACGAGCTGGTCCGGCGTGACATCGGCGGGCCGGACACCGTCGATGCGGCGGCCGTCGCGAAGCACGGTGATGCGATCGCCGATCGCGAACACCTCGGCCATGCGGTGGGAGATGTAGACGATGGAAACGCCGTCGGCCTTCAACCGCGCGATCAGTTCGAACAGCAGCTCGGTTTCGCGATCGGACAACGCGGCGGTCGGCTCGTCCATGACGAGGATGCGCGCGTTCTGGCTGATCGCCTTCGCGATCTCGACCATCTGCTGCTGTGCCACGCCGAGTTTGTCGACGGTCGTGGAAGGATCGATGTCGAAGCCGATGGTGCCGAGCACGCGCTTCGCATCGGCGAGGATCTTGCGGCGGTCGATGGTGCCGGGGATGCGTCCGCCGGGCTCGCGGCCGAGGAAGATGTTCTGGGCGATGTCGAGATAGGGGACCAGCGAGAATTCCTGGAAGATCACGGCGATGCCGAGCTTCTGCGCGTCCGCGGTCGATGAGATCGCGACCTTCTCGCCTTGGTAGTAGAACTCGCCGGCATCGGCGCTGTAGGCGCCGCACAGCACCTTCATCAGGCTCGATTTGCCGGCGCCGTTTTCGCCGAGAAGCATGTGGACCTCGCCGGGGTAGACGGCAAAGGACACGTCGTCCAGCGCCTTGACGCCGGGAAATTCCTTGCTGATGCCGCGCAGCTCCAGCAGCGGCGTCGGTGAGGTGACCTCGATGGGGAGCGCGTCGTTCATGCCTTGTCGCTCATGTCTTGGCTCCGCCTGCAAAGATCTTTCCGGGGTTCATCAAACCATTCGGATCGAGCGCGGTCTTGATGGAGCGCATCACATCGACGGCCTCGCCGAGCTCGTCGGTGAGATAGTCGATCTTGCCGAGTCCGATGCCATGCTCGCCGGTGCAGGTGCCGTCCATGGCGATGGCGCGGGCGACCATGCGGGCCTGCAGCGCCTTGGCGCCTTCGGTCTCCTCCGGTCTTGCCGGGTCGATCAGGATCAGCATGTGGAAATTGCCGTCGCCGACATGGCCGACGATCGGCGCGGTGAAACCGTGCTCGTCCGCATCGCGCCGCGTCTCGGTCAGGCATTCGGCCAGCCGCGAGATCGGCACGCAGACATCGGTGATCACGGCGCGTGCGCCGGGCCGCAGGCCGAGGCCGGCATAGAGCGTGTTGTCGCGGGCGTGCCAGAGCCGGCTGCGGTCTTCCTGCGCCTTGGCCCAGGCAAAGCCATGGCCGCCATGGTCGGCCGCGATCGCCTGCGCAGCCTCGGCCTGTTCCGCGACGGAGCTTTCGGAGCCGTGGAATTCGAAGAACAGGGTAGGGGCCTCGCGATAGCCGAGCTTGGCGTAGGCATTGATGCCGCGCATCATGACGTCATCGAGCAGCTCGATGCGCGCGACGGGGATCGCGGATTGGATCACGGAGATCGCGGTATCGACGGCGTCGCGAAGCGTGTCGAAGCTGCAGACGGCGGCCGAGATCGCCTGCGGCACCGGGTGGACCTTCAGCGTGATCTCGGTGATGATTCCGAGCGTGCCCTCCGCGCCGACGAACATGCGCGTCAGGTCATAACCGGCGGCTGATTTTCGCGCGCGCTTGGCAGTGCGGATGATACGGCCGTCGGCCAGGACGACCTCGAGTGCCATGACGTTGTCCTTCATGGTGCCGTAGCGAACCGCCATGGTGCCGGAGGCGCGCGTGGACGTCATGCCGCCGATCGAGGCGTCGGCGCCGGGGTCGATCGGGAAGAACAGGCCGGTGTTGCGCAGCTCGGCATTGAGCTGCTTGCGCGTGATGCCGGGCTGCACGACGACATCCATGTCGCTATCGTGCACGGCCAGCATCTTGTTCATGCGCGCAAGGTCGAAGCAGACGCCGCCGGCGATCGCCGCCGCATTGCCTTCGAGCGAAGTGCCGGCGCCGAATGGCACGATCGGCACGCCCGCGCCGGCGCACAGCTTGACGATCTCGGCGACCTCCTGCGTGGTGTCAGGAAAGACGACGATGTCGGGCGGCAAATTGCGATAATGCGACTCGCTCTGCCCGTGCTGATCGAGCACGCCCCGCGCAACGCTCGCGCGCGAACCGATCATGCCTGTGAGGCGATCGGCCAATGCTGCCGTGCTGACCCGCGGTCCCATCCTCAGCTCCGTCTGCTCCCTGTTGCCGGATTCTTGTTGGTCCGTCGTCCAGCTTAAGCGGCTCTCGCCTCGCTCGCGACCTGCTTCAGGCCGAAATCGTAGTTGAGATGAAAATACTCGGTGTCCACCATGCGACCATCCGGCGCACGGCCGGCGGGCTGACGGACAAACTCCCGGATCAGGCTGTCCTTGACGCCGAACACCACGTCGCTGTCGAGATACTGGTCGCCGGCAACGAACACGTGCGTCACGAGCTGCTCGTAACCGGGCGCCGAGATCATGAAATGCACATGAGCGGGACGCCAGGGATGGCGCCCCTGCGCCTCCAGCATGTCGCCGACCGGGCCGTCGTGCGGAATGGGATAGGCGGCGGGCTTGATCGACCAGAAATGGAATCTGCCGCTGGCATCGGTGTGGAAGCGCGCGCGCATCGCGAGATCGCCGATGGCGTCGAGCTGCTGCACGTCGTAATAGCCGTCGTCGTCGGAATGCCAGACGTCGACGATGGCCCCCGCCAGCGGCTTTCCGTCCACGGCCGAGACCGAGCCGGTGACCAGCATCGGATCACCTTCCATCGGGCCGGAGATGTCAGCGCCGCTGTCCTTCTCCGGCGCGGCCTGAACGAAGAACGGCCCGAGCACCGTGGTCTCGGTTGCGCCCTCCGGCACCGGATGGTTGATAGCATCGACCAGCATGGAGACGCCGAGCGTATCCGACAGCAGGATGAACTCCTGGCGCTTGTCGTCGCACATGTGTCCCGTCCGGGTCAGGAAATCGATGCCGTATTCCCACTCCTTCTGGGTCGGCCGCACTTCGCGGACGAAGGCGTGCAGGTGACGAACCAGCGCCTCGCTAACCTCTTTGATGCGCGGATCGGTTGCGCCCGCGATCCGCTCCAGCACCGCGTCGGTAATCGTGGTCTCGTTGAAATTGCGCATGCGTATCTCCGTCGATCAGAGTTTCGGCTCGCCGAGGCCGGACAGTCGTTCGAGGTGCTTGACGGTCGCGATGAAGTCCGCCTCGCCGTCGCCTTGCGCGACCAGCGCGCCGTAGGTCTCGCGCACTTGCGCGGCGAGCTGAAGCGGTACGCCGACGGCGTGACCGGCGCCGAGAATGAGGTCGAGATCCTTGGCCATCTGCTTGCAGGAGAAGGTGGACTCGAAATCCCGGCTGCGCAGCGGCGCGGTCTTGTACTTCACCATCGGCGAAGCGACGGCGCTGTCATCGAGCACCTTCAAGATGTCCTGCCAGGCGATGCCGCCCTTGCGCGCCAGTGCCAGGCTCTCGGCCATCATCGCCGCCGACACGGCAATCATCAGATTGACCGAGAGTTTGGCGTAGCGCGCTTCCTCGGCTGGCCCGAGATAGGTCTGCGCGCGGGTGAAAGCAGCGAGCAGCGGCATCGCGTTCTCGAAGGCGTCCTTCGGTCCCGAGACGAAGCAGGACAGCCCGCCGGTGTGAACGATGCTGGCATTGCCGGAGACCGGCGCACGCAGATAGGCGATGCCGCGCGCCTGCGCGGCGGTCGCGACCTCGTTGGACGCGTCGACGCTCACGGTGCTGGTCTCGACCAGAACAGCTCCGGGCGACATCGCCGCGATGAGGCCGGCCGGGCCGAGCAGCGCGCCGCGTAACGCCGCGTCATCGGGCAGCGACGTGACGACAGCGGCCTTGCCGCTCACGGCCTCGGCCGGCGATGCCGCTATCGAAATGCCCTGCGCGCGGGCTTCGCCGAGCCGCGCCATGCTCCGATCGAAGGCGGTGACGGTGTAGCCGGCCTTGGCAACGAGCATCGACATCGGCAGGCCCATCTTGCCGATTCCGATGAAAGCGATGTTTTTCGAAGCATCTGTCATTTGTTGTCGTCCGTTGGCGCCTCAGGCGGCGCGTCCCTGTCGTTCGATGTCCTGCACCAGCCGCCGGCCCGATTGCGCCAGCAGGTCCTTCTTGGCGTCCAGCCCTTCGACCAGCAGTCGTCCGTTCCGCTTCTTCCAGACGCCACCGATCATGACGGACTCGATATTTGCGAGGCTCGTCTGCATCACGACGGTTGCGACGGGATCGTGCACCGGACAGAGATTCAGGTCGGAGGCGTTGATGATGACGAGGTCCGCGAGCTTGCCCGGCGTCAGCGAGCCGATCTGGTGTTCGCGGCCGAGCATGCGCGCGCCTTCCGTCGTGATCCAGCGCAGGGCCTCGCCGACGGGGATCGTGGTCGTTGCCGGAATGGCGCCGCTCGCCTTGCGCGACTCCGCGTTGTCGAGGGACCGCTGCATCGATAGCGCAATGCGGGCGGCGGAGAGGAGGTCGCCGGCCAGGATGGATTCCAGATCGATGCCGATCGTCGGGCGAACGCCGCGCTTCAGCAACCGCCCGGTGATCGGAAAGCCGTGGCCCTGGATCATCTCATTCTCCGGCGTCACCGAGAAGGACACGCCGAGACCGACGAGGCGGTCGAGGAGATCATCGGGCAGATCGTTGCCATGAACGATGTTGACGTCGGTGCCGACGAGGTCGGCCGCAATCAGCTGCTCCCAGCCGCCTGATGTCTTGGCCGGTCCGCCGCCCTGATGCATGGAGGCGATCAGCTTCAGCTCCCGCGCCATGCGGAAGTCGTGCATGGCGACGTCGAGCGTCGAGTAATGCGGGCCGAGGATGGCGAGTCCCAGCGTGACGAGGCCGTCGCGATCGGCGAGGGGACCTGCGAGCAGCCGCTCGACCTCGCGACGCGGATGCGGCACCTCCGAGAAATGCGGCTCGCCCGGCTTCGGCTCGGGTTTTGGCGAGCCGTGGAAGAACGCGGCCCGGATGCCGCTCTGGATCAGCCCGCGCACGGCAGCGTCAGTATGTTCAGGGGTCGGATTGTTGTGGCACCAATCGACCAGCGTGGTCGTGCCGCAATTGATCTGGTTCAGCGCGCCGACGAGGGTGGCGATATAGATGTCTTCGGGCCGGAACACGGTCGCAAGGCCCGCATGCATGCGGCGGAAATATTCCATCAGCGTCCAGTTGGCGGCGTAGCCGCGCAAGCCCGTCTGCCAGGTGTGCATGTGTGCGTTGATCAGGCCCGGGATGACGATGCGCCCGGCGCCGTCAATGATCTCTGCATCACCGCTGCCGAGGTCGATCGACGGCCGCACCTCTGCGATGCGGCTGCCCTCGACCAGGACGTCGCCGGTTGCGAGATCGCCGATCGTGTCATCCATGGTGATGACAACAGCGGATCTGATGAGCGTGCGCCGCATCGCCTCAAGCCGCCGCTTTGATCGCGGCCGGCGGCTCGCCGGCCCAGGCACGTGCGATCAGGTCACGGATGGCGTCGCGCTCGAGCGGACGCGGATTCCAGTAGGCGTTCGTCACCGCGAGATCAGCGGCTTTGTCGATGCCGCTTTCGGGCATGCCGACGTCTCGCAGCGCCAGCTTCGCACCCAGCCGCTTGGCGAGATCATAGAGTCCCTGCGAGGCATCGGCCGCGCCGATCGCGCGCGAGATCCGCGCCATCGCGTCGGGCACCGCCGGTGCGTTGTAGGCCAGCGCATGCGGCAGCACGATGGTGTGTGTCTCGGCATGCGGCAGGTCGAAGCTGCCGCCGAGCGTGTGGCAGAGCTTGTGATGCAGCGCCATGCCGACGGTGCCGAGGCAGACGCCGCACAGCCAGGCGCCATAGAGCGCTTCGGTGCGGGCCTCGCGATCGTCGCTTCTGGCGGCGATCGCGGGCAGGGCGCGGGCCAGCGCCCGGATGCCTTCTTCCGCCATCAAGGACGTCACGGGATTGGCGTCGCGCGCATAGAGCGCCTCGACGGCATGGGCGATGGCGTTGATGCCGGATGTTGCGGCCAGATTCGCGGGCAGCGTCAGGGTCAGATCGACATCGTAGATCACGGTCTCGGGCAGGATCGCGGCATCGCGCACCGTGGTCTTCAGGCCGTTCTCGGTCTGGCCGACGATCGGCGTCATCTCCGAGCCGGCATAGGTGGTGGGGATGCAGAGCTGATTGATTCCGGTACGCAAGGCCAAAGCCTTGCCGAGGCCCGTGGTGGAGCCGCCGCCGAGCGAGACGACGCAGTCGGCCTCGCACGCCTTCATCGCTGCGAGCGCCCGCTTGGTGACGTCGACCGGCGTATGCATGGTGGCGCCGGAAAACAGTCCGGCATAGAGCGGGCCGAGCGCGGTCCCCAGGCTCTTGCCTTGTGCTTCCTGCTGCGGCGTCGTCAGCACCAGGGCGCGCGTGCCGCCCAGCCGCTCCACCTCGGCCTTGGCCGACGCAAGCGCTCCGCTGCCGAACACGACGCGGCAGGGCAGGTTTTCAAAGGTGAACGAACCGATCATGCGCCGGTCTCTTTGATGGGATAATCGACCTGGAAGCGTCCGATCCGCAAGTCACCCAGCGCCTCGCGCACGCGCAGATGTTCCGGGTGGTTGGCATAGGCGCTGAGCGCGGCCTGGTCAGTGAATTCGGAGAACAGGACCACGTCGCAGGCGTAGTCGACCGCGCTGACGTCCAGCCCGACTTCGATGTGGGTGAGGCCCTCGATCCGTCCCTTGAGGCCCTCGAACAGGGTCTTGACCTTGACCCGGGCGGCGGAACGCTCCTCTTGGGTCTCCCCGCGCAGCCGCCACATCACGATGTGCCTGATCGGGCCTGACATTTCCTGATTTCCTCGCCTGCCACTTGCTTTGTTGGCGCCATTTTGCCTTGCGGAAAGCGGAAATAAAGGCCAAAATTTGTAAGTCTCTTTTCCTGTTTCAGCAAAAATGGACCGGCTGCTCCAACTCGAAGTCTTCTCCAAGACCGCTGAACTCGGCAGCCTTTCCAAAGCCGCCGAGATCCTGCGGATGTCGAACGCGGCCGCGAGCCGACACCTCAGCGCGCTGGAGGAGCGGCTTGCGGTGCGGCTGATCGAGCGCAACACGCGGCGGCAATGGCTGACCGAAGCCGGGCAGGAACTGCTGCAGCGTTGCAGCACGCTCTTGAACGAGCTCGCCGAAGCCGAGGACGCCGTCTCCGACCGCGCGCTGTCGCCGAAGGGCATGCTGCGCGTGACGAGCTCACTGTCCTTCGCAATGATCTATCTCGCGCCGATGCTGCCGGCTTTTCGCGCGCTCTACCCGGATCTCAGCGTGCAGATCATCAGTGCCAACCGCTATCTGGACTTCATCGAAGCCGGTATCGACGTCGCGATCCGCACGCGGGAGCACGAACCGGATTCCAACATCATCGTCCGCCGCATCGGCCAGATGCATCGTGTGCTCGCGGCGGCTCCCGCCTACCTCGAGAAGCACGGCCGGCCGGAGCATCCCACGGATCTCGCCCGCCACAACATGCTGATCTACAATCTCGCCAACGATCCCTATTCGCTGCGGCTGAGCAAGGGCAGCACGACGCAGACCGTGCGGATCGCGCCGACGCTCGACAGCAATGACGGCCAGATCATCTGTGGTGCAGCGCGCGCAGGGCTCGGCATCCTGATCCAGCCGCTTTATATCGTGCAGGCCGACATCGCCGCCGGCCGGCTGGTACCGGTCCTGATGGGCTGGGAACTGCCGCTACTCACCATGAACATCGCCTATCAAAACCGCGTCAGGCTGCCCGCCAAGATCAGGGTCTTTTCCGACTTCCTGGTCAGCCACATCCGCGAGCATTCGCAGCCGGGGATCTGGATCGACGCGGCGAAGTGAGCGGAGAGCATCCATGTATCTCGGCATCGATCTCGGCACCTCCGCAGTCAAGACCGTTCTCGTCGATGATGCCCAGCGCGTGATCGCAAGCGAGAGCCGGCCGCTGACGACCGCCTCGCCGCAGGCGGGATATTATGAGCAGGATCCCGCGCAGTGGATCGATGCGACCTTCGCCACGCTGGATGCCCTGAAGGCGACGCATCCCGGCGCGCTGTCGGCCGTCAAAGGCATTGGGCTGTCCGGCCAGATGCACGGCGCCACGCTGCTCGATGCGAGCTCGAGACCCTTGCGGCCCTGCATCCTCTGGAACGACGGACGCGCAGCCGCCGAATGCCGTGTCCTGGAGCAGCGTTGGCCCGCCTTGCGTGCGACAACAGGCAACAAGGCCATGCCGGGATTCACCGCGCCAAAACTGCTTTGGATCGCGACGCATGAGCCCGACATCTTCGCGGCGACGAAGCTCGTTCTGTTGCCAAAGGCCTATTTGCGCCTGGTGCTATCAGGCGAGGCCATCGAGGATGTCTCGGATGCGTCGGGATCGCTTTGGCTCGACGCCGCGCGCCGGGACTGGTCGGACGCGGCACTGGCCGCGACCGGCCTGTCGCGCGATCACATGGCGCGTCTGGTCGAGGGATGCGCGGCCGCAACGACCTTGCGCGGCGAGCTGGCGCGGCGTTGGGGTATGACCCGGCAGCCGATCATTGCGGGCGGCGCGGGGGACAATCCGGCAGGTGCCGTCGGCATCGGCGCAATCCGGCCGGGAACCGCCTTCGTGTCGCTGGGAACTTCGGGTGCCTTGCTCGCACCGGCCGACCGGATCGCCGCGAACCCCGATCGCCTCGTCCACACGTTCTGCCATGCCGTTCCCGGCATGTGGATTCAGGCTGGCGCGATCCTCTCGGCCGCCTCCTGTTTGGCCTGGGCCGCGCGCTTGTTCGGCGTCACCGAGGCCGAGCTGCTGGCGCCGCTCGGATCGCGCCCGCAGGCGCCATCGCCGGTGAGCTTCCTGCCTTATCTCGCGGGTGAGCGGACGCCGCACGACGATCCCGTCGTGCGCGGCATGCTCGATGGTTTGAGCCATGGCACGGATCGCGCAGCGATCGTGCAGGCGGTGCTCGAAGGCGTTGCTTTCGCGCTTGCCGATTGCCGGGACGCGCTCGCGAGTGCCGGCATTGCGATCGCGGAAGCCGATGTCATTGGCGGGGGATCGCGATCCCCGTTCTGGCTCTCGGTGCTGGCGAATGTGCTGAATGTTCCAATCCATCGCTTTGCCGGAGGCGAGACCGGCGCGGCGTTCGGTGCGGCGAGATTGGGGCGGCTTGCTGTCACCGGTGAGGCAATCGATGTCGTATGCACACGGCCGCAGCGCATCGAGACGTTCGAACCTGACGCCGGGCTGACGGAAGCTTATGCCGGGCTGCTTCCCGCGTGGCGCGAACTGTATCGGCCGCGCCACTAGCATCGCCTCGACGTTGCATTGTCGTGTGTTCGGTATTGCTCTGGCCTTCGGCCTTTTGTTTAATGCGTGAACCGCGCTGACAAAAAGATCGAGACGCGGGTGGGAAACGCATTGTGCGCCGGGAGGCACGATGAACGATCCGATCCTCGAGATGCGCGGGGTCTCCAAGACCTTCTTCGGCATCAAGGCACTGCGCGCCGTCGATCTCACCGTCTATGCCGGCGAAGTGCATGCCTTGATGGGCGAGAACGGCGCCGGCAAGTCGACGCTGATGAAGATTCTGTCCGGCGCCTACAGGCCTGATCCCGGCGGCGAGATCCGCATCGAAGGACACTTGGTGCGGATCGAAGGCCCGCTCGGCGGCCGCAACGCAGGCATCTCCATCATCTATCAGGAGCTGTCGCTCGCCCCCAATCTCAGTGTCGCCGAGAACATTTATCTGGGACGCGAGATCTCTCGTTCGGGAATGCTGGCGCGCGGTGTCATGCGCGAGAGCGTCGGCCCCATCCTGAAGCGGCTGGGCGCTGACTTCCTGCCATCGACGCTGGCGGCGCATCTGTCGATGGGCCAGCGGCAATTGGTCGAGATCGCGCGTGCGCTGCACGCGAGATCGAAGATCCTGATCATGGACGAGCCGACCACCGCGTTGTCGGCGGGCGAGAGCGCGCGGCTGTTCGCGCTGATCCGCCAGCTTCGCTCCGAGGGGCTCGCCATCATCTACATCTCGCATCGCATGGACGAGGTCTACGCGCTCGGCGACCGCGTCACCGTGCTGCGCGACGGCCGGCTGGTCGGCTCGCTCGACAAGCCCGAGATCCGCGCCGACACCATCGTGCGGCTGATGGTCGGGCGCGAGGTCTCATCGTTCTACAAGAAGGACCACGATCCGGAGGCGGGGCGGGGACATCCCGTGCTCGCGGCGATCGACATGGCCGATGGCCACCGCGTCAAGGGTTGTTCGCTCACCGTGCATGCGGGCGAGGTGGTCGGTCTTGCCGGTCTGATCGGCGCCGGCCGCACCGAGCTTGCGCATCTCATCATCGGCGCGTTGCCCAAGATCTCCGGCCGGCTCGAGCTGGAGGGACGGCCGGTCGAGATCCGCAGCCCCGGCGAGGCGCTCGAGTCCGGGATCGCCTATCTGACCGAGGACCGCAAGGCGCTCGGCCTGTTCCTGGACATGTCATGTCTTGATAACATCAACCTCGCCGTGCTCGCGCGCGATGCGAAGCTCGGCTGGTTCCTGGATCGCGACAAGGCGCGCGAGCGCGCCGACAGGGCCTTCGCGGGGCTGAGCATCCGCGCCGCCAATGTCAGCGTGCCCGCAGGCGGGCTCTCCGGCGGCAATCAGCAGAAGCTGCTCCTGTCGCGGCTTCTCGCCATCGCGCCAAAAGCGTTGATCCTCGACGAGCCGACGCGTGGCGTCGATGTCGGCGCCAAGTCGGAGATCTATTCGATCATCGACAATCTGGCCAAGGCCGGCACCGCGATCCTCGTCATCTCGTCCGATCTGCCTGAGATCATCGGCATCTGCGACCGGGTCGTCGTCATGCGTTCCGGGCGCATCGCCGGCGAGGTGACGCGCGGCCCTCATTCGCCGCTGACACAAGAGGACATCATGGCGCTTGCCACGGGGATGGAGCATCTCGATGCCTGACAATAGCTCGCAGGCGCAGCCAGCTCCGACCACGACGACCAACGGCGCAGCCGCCGAGACAAAGCGCCAGCGCGTGAGGATGCTGATCAGCGCACTCGGCATGCTGCCGGTGCTGCTGATTCTCTGCATCGGCTTCCATTTCCTGTCGGAGGGGCGCTTCTTCACCGGACAGAATCTCGGCATCGTGTTGCAGCAGGCCGCGGTGAACACCGTGCTCGCCGCAGGCATGACCTTCGTCATCCTCACCGGCGGCATCGACCTCTCGGTCGGCTCGATCCTGGCGGCCTCCGCGATGGCCGGCTTGACGCTCTCCAAGATGCCGGAGCTCGGCATGCTGTGGCTGCCGGCCTCGCTTCTCACCGGCCTTGGCTTCGGGGTCGTCAACGGCGCGCTGATTGCGCTGCTTCGCCTGCCGCCTTTCATCGTCACGCTCGGCTCTCTCACCGCCGTGCGCGGCCTGGCGCGGCTGCTCGGGGCCGACACCACCGTTTTCAATCCCTCCATTCCCTATGCCTTCATCGGCAACGGCTCGCTCACGCTCATCCCCGGCGTCGCGTCGATCCCGTGGCTCTCGGTGATCGCCTTGCTCGTCATCCTCCTCTCGTGGCTGGTGCTGCGCCGCACCGTACTCGGTGTGCACATCTATGCGGTGGGCGGCAATGAAAGCGCGGCGCGGCTTGCCGGCATCAAGGTCTGGGCCGTGCTTATTTTCGTCTACGGTATCTCCGGGCTTTTCGCCGGGCTCGGCGGTGCGATGCAGGCGGCGCGGCTCTATGCGGCCAACGGCCTGCAGCTCGGCCAGTCCTACGAGCTCGACGCAATCACCGCCGTGATCCTGGGCGGCACCTCCTTCGTCGGCGGTATCGGCTCGATCTGGGGCACGCTGGTCGGTGCGTTGATCATCGCCGTGCTGTCGAATGGCCTGATCCTCGTCGGCGTCTCCGACATCTGGCAATATGTGATCAAGGGCCTGGTCATCATCGGCGCCGTGGCGCTCGATCGCTACCGGCTGCAAGGCTCCGCCAGAACATGAAAGGCTCCGCCAGAACATGAGAGGCTCCGCCAGAACGTGAGGTTCGGCGCGCGTGATACGGGATTCCGCTACGGCAACTAGTCTGCCGTGCCGGGGATGAAGACAGACCAGGGAGGAAGTCTATGTTGAAGACAATCATGCTCGCCGGCGCCGCGACGGCGCTGGTCTTAAGCACCGCGCCGTCCTTCGCCAAGGAGCTCAAGTCGATCGGCGTCTCGCTGGGGTCGATGGGCAACCCGTTCTTCGTCGCGCTGTCGAAGGGCGCGGAGTTCGAGGCCAAGAAGACCAATCCCAATGTGAAGATCACGACGGTCGGCTTCGAATACGATCTCGGCAAGCAGGTGACCCAGATCGACAATTTCATCGCTGCCGGTGTCGACCTGATCCTGTTGAACCCCGGCGATCCCAAGGCGATCGGGCCGGCGATCAGGAAGGCGCAAGCGGCGGGCATCGTCGTCGTCGCGGTCGATACCGCGGCCGAAGGCGCCGATGCCACGGTGACCACGAACAACGTGCAGGCCGGCGAGATCTCGTGCCAGTACATCGTCGACAAACTGGGCGGCAAGGGCGACGTCATCATCGAGAACGGGCCGCAGGTCTCCGCCGTGATCGATCGTGTCGTCGGCTGCAAGAACGTGTTCTCGAAGAATCCCGGCATCAAGGTGTTGTCCAACGACCAGGACGGCAAAGGCTCGCGCGAGGGCGGCCTCACCGTCGCGCAGGGCTATCTGACCCGCTTTCCCAAGATCGACGCCATCTTCGCCATCAACGATCCGCAGGCGATCGGCACCGACCTTGCGGCGCGCCAGCAGAACCGCAGCGGCATCATCATCACGGCGGTCGACGGCGCCCCCGATATCGAAGCCGCGCTGAAAGATCCGCAATCGCCGCAGATCCAGGCCTCGGCTTCGCAGGACCCGTTCTTCATGGCGCGGCGGGCCGTGCAGGTCGGTGTCGGCATTCTCAACGGCCAGAAGCCGGCCTCGACCGTCGAGCTGCTGCCGTCCAAGCTCGTGACCAGGGACAACGTCGCCCAGTACAAGGGGTGGACCTCGGATCGCTCCCAGTAAGCGCTGGCCGTGCCGGGAGCGCTCTGAGTCGTGAATGCCGGGCGGCGTCTTGATCCACGCCGCCCGGCGCCGACATCCGTGCCGATCGCCCCTCCGAACGCGTCAGGCCGCGCTTGTGTTAGCTTCGTGCAACCTCGATCGATCGAATCGGAAGCAGATCTCGTGAAAGCCAAGACAGCCGGCACCGCATCCGGCACGGCGTGGCGGCATGCCAATATCGGTCGCCTGCTCAACAACGCCGTGCGGCGCTTCGAGGGCCGCGTGCTCGAACTGATGAGCGAGCGCGGTCACGACGAGACGCGCATTGCGCATGTCAGCCTGACCCGCAATCTCGACGTCGAGGGGACGAGGCTCACGGAACTCGCCCGCCGCGCCTCGATGAGCAAGCAGGCGATGGGCGAGCTAGTCGATCAATGCGCAGAACTCGGCCTCGTCGATCGTATCGCGGACCCGACCGACCGGCGCGCGCGCATCGTCATGTTCACGCCGGCCGGTCACAAATGGCTCAATGCGTTCCGCGATGCCGTCGATATCGCCGAGGGCGAGATGCGTGCGGAGCTCGGCAAGGCCACGATGGAGGCCATCCTGAAGGGGCTGGCGCTCTATGGCGCGAAGTTCGACACGCTCGACGATGCCAATTAGTCAGGTAACTTGACGATATCGTCAAGCGTCCTTACCATGCAGAATGCTGGTAGGGAGAAGCGTCTTGGAAACAGGTCTCACAGCCTCTGTGCTGATCGCGGGCGGGGGGCCTTGCGGGCTGATGCTGGCCAATGAGCTCGGCCGGCGCGGCGTGTCCGCGATCCTGATCGACGACAAGCCGGGCACCGCGTTCAATCCGCAAGCCAATGCGACGCAGGCGCGCTCGATGGAGCACTACCGGCGGCTGGGTTTTGCCGACGAGATCAGGCGCGAAGGTCTGCCCGCCGACTATCCCACCGATGTTGCGTACTTTACCCGCTATGCCGGCTACGAACTCGCGCGCTTCGCGTTGCCCTCTTCGGCGCGCGCGAGCGAGCTCATCAGGGGCATGTCGGGTTCCTGGAGCGCGGCGGAGTTGCCGCACCGGGTCTCGCAGAAATATGTCGAGGCGGTCCTGCGCCGCCATGCCGAACGGCTTCCCGGCATCGAACTCAACTATGGCCACCGACTCGTCAGTTTCGCCGAAACCGTTGACGGCATCGTGGGCGAAGTCGAATGCCTCGATGACGGCAGCCGTTTTCAGGTTCGCGCGGACTTCCTCGTCGGCGCCGACGGGCCGCGCTCGATGGTGCGCCAATCCCTCGGGATCGTCTATGGCGGCCAGACCGGAACGCAACGCGACTTCATGGGTGGCCGTATGCTGGCGGTCTATCTCCGCTCGCCGGACTTCTACGCGAGCATCCCGCACGCCAGGGCGTGGATGTACAATTGTTTCAACGGTGATCGCCGCGCGTTCATGGCATCGGTGAACGGACGCGACGAATTCGCGTTTCACACGCAGCTTCGGCCGGGCGAGGACGAGCGTGCAATCACGATCAACGAGGCGAAGGCTGCGTTCCAGCGAGCCTGCGGTGCGCCGATCGACTGTGAGGTGCTGTCCTTCCTGACCTGGACCGCCGGTCACGCGCTGGTCGCGGACGGCATGCAACGGGGCAGGGTCTTTCTCGGTGGCGACGCGGCGCATCTGTTCACGCCGACCGGCGGGCTCGGCTACAACACCGCGATCGAGGACGCGGTCAACCTCGGCTGGAAGCTCGCAAGCGTCGTCAGGGGTCTGAGCCCGGCAGCGCTGCTCGACAGCTACGACATCGAGCGGCGTCCGGTGGCGCTCCGCAACACCGACTACGCCCGGCGCTTTGCCGATTCGCTCGGCCTGTTCGCGCCGGCGCCCGACATCGAGGACGCCACGGACGCGGGCAACGAAGCGCGGCGGACGGCAGGCATTTACCTCGAGCAGCACGCCCGTGCGGAGTTCAACATCCCCGGTGTGACCTTCGGCGGCCGCTACGACGGCTCGCCGATCATCGTCTCCGATGGCAGCCGGCCGCCGCCCGATGCCGCGAACGTCTACGTGCCCAGCGCCTGTCCCGGCGGCCGCGCGCCGCATGCGTGGCTGGACGACGGCGTGTCCTTGTATGACCTGTTCGGGTTCGAATGGACGCTGCTCCAGTTCGGCGAGGCTGCGTCGGCCCACGCGGGCGTCGCTGGCGCCGCTCACGCCCTCGGGGTGGATTTGAAGCTCGTCACGCTGCCGGCGGCCTTGCGCGATCTCTACGATGCCGATCTCGCCTTGATACGTCCCGACCAGATCGTGGCCTGGCGCGGTGCCGCGTCGCAGGCGGGAGCAATCGGCCAAGTCCTCGCCCGCGCGCTCGGACGCCATGCGAGCGACAGCGCGGCCGTACTTTGTACCTCGCCGGCGGCTTCAGCTGGCCGTGAATGAACTGGTGCGCGGAGATTGAATGGCCGATGGAAGTCTGCTCGCGAAGGCGCGGGTCTTGGGCTGGACACGCGATCCGTCGATCACCTCGAGCCGGCCGTAGCGATTCAGTGTGTGGAGCTTCCTGCCGGGCCATGGCGGTCCGGGCCTCAAGGAATGGCGCACGATCTGCTTGAAGGCGGTCGGCGACAGTTCGACCACTTCCGCCAGCGCGAGCGCTGCGCCGTATCCGTCGGTGCAGTTCTGGATCGGGCGCCACAATTTGTCATTGAGCGTGACGAAATTCCCGGCCGGCCGCGTGCTTGCGCGGTCGATCAGGACCGGATTGCTGGCATGCGGCAACCAGGGGCCCAACAGGCGATCGGCATAATAGATCGCCAGCGAATCCGAATAGCCGCCTGTTCCGTCGCGCCAGGCTCCGAACAGATAGTGCAGGCCGTTGTGCTGTGTGATCGTGACGTCGGCCAGCTCGAGGCCGGACAGGAGCGTCGCGTGTCGCTCCCATCTGTCCGGGAACCGGACGCATTTGTAGAGGGCGACGTCCCCGTTGGTCGAACTCTCCGGGATCATCCACAACGCGCCACCGTCCTCGATCAGAAACGGATAGGAGAGGTGCCAGGGCTCCTCCAGCACCGGCAAGGCTTCTCCCACCGGGCCTGCGTCGTTGAACTCGATCGCCGAGATGATGCCTTTTCCGACACGGTGATCGAGGTCCTCAAAGAAGACGAATGTTCGCCCCTGCCACGTGATGGGGAAAGGATCGGCGTAGAAGTGGTTGCCCGGATCACCCAGAACGTTCCAGCTCGGACCCGATAGATCTCCGGTCTGCCAGACGCCCGCGCCGTCATTGAAACGCCATCCGACATGCCAATGCGGGGCATAGCAGCAGAGGCGATAGATCTCCTTGGCGATCGAGACGGCGAGGCCGCGCGCGACGAAGCCCAGGGGGCCGCGGTGCGAGCCGTTTCCAGCGCGGCGCGCCAGTTGCGGCACGATGCGCGGCCGTCCCGACAGGATCGCCGCCACCATGGTCAGGGTTCGCGCCATGACGGTTTCGAGTGCGCCGCTGAGGCCTGCGGCAATTTCTCCGGATGGCTGGCCGCGATCGAGGACTGAACCGTCTAGCTCGTTGACGATGTCGATCACCGGCAGGTCGCCGGCCAGAATGGCGGCGAGCGCGGCGTTTTCGCCTGCGACCCCGTTGAACAGCGGACGGAGATACAACGGTGCGGAGCTGTTCGGATCGCGCGCGCCGCCGGTGAAATCGACGATCACGTCGGCCGTCTGGTTGCGAACCTGGGTCCGTTCCGGAACGATGTTCAGCCTGTTGGCGCCGCTGTGCTTGCCCTTGTGCAGCACCATGCGTTCGAGCTCGAACAGGATTTCGAGACCTGCGGGCCGTGGCTCGGTCGCTGCCACCCACGCGATCTGAACCGGAACGTCACGGCCGTCGATCGACAGCGTCTCGCGGCCCATCCAGCGCCGTGCATGCTCACGTTCACAGCGAAACTCGATGATCATGTCGAGCCCATCTACTCCAACCTATCAGGTCAAGTAACCCGGCTGAGAATTCGAACGTATTCCTCCACCATGGCATCTACCGAATAGCGCAACCTGAGGCCTTTGGCATTTTGTCGCAGTTCATCGCTCAGATGCTGGTCCGTCAGCAGCCTGGAGACGGCTGCCGCGAGCTTGGCATGATCGGAGGCGTCGACGAAGAGTGCAGTCGGTCTTCCTTCGTAGGACAACACTTCGCGCAGGACGGGAAGATCCGTCACGACGGAGGGAACGCCGGCGTTTGCAGCCTCGACTGCGGCCAGGCCGAAGGTTTCCGCCTGGGTCGGGAATACAAACACGTCCAGGCAGGCCAGAAAATCCGCCATTCGGCTGGGGGGAATTTCCCCGAGAAAATGCAGCCTGTCCGATACCTTCAATTCGTTCGCCAGCAGCCTCAGCCGGGCCTCGTCGGCGCCCTGGCCGGCGAGAGCGAGGTGCCATGACGGTTGATCCGGCAGCAGACGTATCGCCATGTCGAGCCGCTTGTGCGGATGCAGCCGTGCCGCGCAGCCGAGCAGGACGCGATCCGGCGGCAGATTGAATTTCTCTCGTGCAGTCTCCTTCGACAGGGTGAGGGCCTTGTCGTCGAAGCCGTGCGGCACATGCACCATGCGCGACCGGTAGGCCGCGGGGTAACGCGAATATTCGCGCTCCATGTCGTGCGAATTGAGCGTGATGCGGTCGAAGAAGCCGACACTGCCCATGACGATGTCGGCGGTGCGGACCGGTCGGCTCATCGCCAACGCGGATGAAACCTGATTGGCGATGACAGGCGCGCGGCTGACGAGGCGCGTCACGCTGGCGCCGATGACGTTGCCGAAATGCTGGAACGTCAGGACGGCGTCGGGTCTGACGGTGCTGATATGACGGCCGAGCGTCCACAGCATGCGCAGCAGTGCCACCGGATTGCCGGGCCGGCTCGGGGCGCAATAGAGCGTATCCGGCGGCTCGTCGAAGGAGTCCGATTTGCGGAAGAAGAACAGATTGGTGACGCGGTAGCCGCGCGCGGTCAGCCCGGCGCCGAGCAACCTGGAGATCTCCTGCGCACCGGCGTTCTCGGCCTGGGTTTGCGCGAGAAGTACGTGCAGCTTTGGTCCGCCGCCGTCCGGCTGCGCGGGTGCCGTTGCGGTCGTCTCGCCCAATTCCTTGTTCGGCTGATAGTGGAGCACGGATCCCGACCCGCTAGAGAAACGAAATCTTCACCGTACCTATCATGCACCCATGGCGCGGACACCGACTAGCAGCAAACGGAGTTAATGCGAGGCTCGACGATCGACGTCATTCGCGCGTCATTTCGCTGGTTCCCCCATGGCGCGCGGGAAGCGCGTTAACCAATCGGTTCTGCGCACCGCCACGGCGCGATCGATGACTGCGCTTGATGCCTAGTCACGGGTGTCGGCGCCGCCGACTGCATAATTGCCGCGTTTCATGGCGCTGAAGCGCAACAGCACGAGGATCGAAGGATCCACCCCCGTGCGCCGGCGGCAGAGGACGTTCAGGGCAATGGTGGCGAGCGCCAGCGACACTGTGGCCGAAACCGCCGCGCCGAGCACGCCGAGCCAGGGAATGAGGATGAGAAATCCCGCGAAGCGCAGCGCGACGTTGGCGGCAACGACGGGAACATAGATTCGTTCATGGCCGGTCAGCTGCAGGATCGCAGCGGCCGGGCCGCCGGCGGCCTGGATGGCCGTTCCGATCGCAAGCACGATCAAGACCGAATGCTGCTCGGTGAAATGGGGCCCGAACAGGTTGAGGAGATAAGGACCGCCGATCCAGACCGTGGCGAGCCCGGCGGCCACGCAAAGCGCGGTCACTTCCGCCATCAACCGCAGGGTTCGCTCGAACTCCCGATGGTTCTTGCTGAAATAGAGCGAGGGGAGCCGGCGTGCGCCGAACGTGTAAAGCGCCGCGGACACCATCGCGAAGATGTTGGCGAGGCGGGAGGCGGCAAAGTAGATTCCGGCGGTCGCCGGATCCAGCAGCCAGTAGACCAGGATGACGTCGAAATACTGGTTTGCGACCTCCAGGATGGATGCGAGCCAGAAGTGAAGGGCGCTCGACCGCCAGCGCGACGTTTCGGAACGCGCCGCCGTGCCGCGCAGATTCGGCAGCACGCGGGCGACCGATATGATCTGCGCAGTCAGGCTGATCGACATGGCAATGGCCATCACCGCGAACAACTCGGCGGGATCGAGTTGCCGGTGCGCGAGCAGCACGGCGAGCAGAAACAGGACGACGATGACCCGCCAGAAGAACTCGCGATTTCCTTCGCCCATGAGGATGCTGACCAGCGAACGTGCGACCTGGCTGCCGAGCATCACTCCGGCATTCACGGCGGTGTAGGCCGACACCGCAAGGATGAGCAGCCACCAGTCGCCTCTCATGTTCGCCACGATGGCAATCCCGGCGATCACGATCAGCATGGCGACCGAGGCAATCTTGAAGCTCGACAGCAGGACACCTTTGGTGAGGTCCGGCCTGTCGCCGACCTGATACTCGTTCAGGAAGCGCACCAGCAGCGATTCCTGGCCGACCAGTCCCACGACGGCGGCGATCTGGGCAACCGAAAGCCAGGTCGCGAAGATGCCGAAGCCATCTGGCGACATCGTCCGTGCCGCCAGCGAAAACAACGCAAACGCCAGCACGCCGCTGCCAACCTTGAGGAGGATGGTGCCGACGACACCACGCGTGACGTCACGCCGCAGGAACTGGAGGATGGATCCGATCATGGAAGTTTAAGGAGCTGCTCTCTCCTGAAGAGACATGTTCCGATATCGCCGACAACCTAGCATGCCGAAAAATCGCGAGTGTTAATGGGCACCGAGCAGGATCTTGCCGACGGCGACGACATCGCGGTCGTTCCGGTTGCTTCACTGTGGAACATCGTCGTCCTCATTGTCTCAAATCAAGCAAGGTCTGGCCCGGATCGAATGACGGCGTAGCGCCGCATCGAGGGCCGAGACAGGCGAGATCAGCCGTTTGAATGCGGGTTGGCTCGCCGGGACCGGCCGTCGAGCTGCAAGGAACGGGACTCTGCGGGGAATCCCGAGCAAGAGGCGTGCCGGCCATCGTCGGGACGTTCGGCTCTCCGCTCCGTTAACCTCGATATCGAGAAGTGATCGCGTTTGGACCTGCAATGCGACATCAGGCCGGAGAATTGCACGTGCGACTTTGGTTGACCGTGGGAGCCTGGATCATGACGGCGGACAGAACTGTGACCGAGCCGATCGCTGCAGACATCGCGATCGTCGGCGGCGGCCTTGCGGGATCGCTTGCGGCGGCCGTGCTGGCGCGGGTAGGGCATCGCATCGCCCTGATCGACAAGCGGGCGGTCTATCCGGACGAGTTCCGCGTCGAAAAGATCGGCGGCCCCCAGTTGGCGATGCTCCGCAAGCTGGGCTTCCTCAATGCGCTGGAGACTATCGCTTGTCGATATGATCGGGTGCTCAATATCCGGGAAGGCAAGGTTGTGGATGTCAGCGTCGGCCAGGCCTATGGATTTCCCTATGCCGACCTCGTTGCCATGGCGCGCAGCCAGCTACCGGATCCATCCGGCCTGATCGTCGACGAGGTCATCGCGATCAGCAGCAGCGACGACGTCCAGCATCTCGAACTGGCCTCCGGACGGCGCGTGACCGCGCGCCTTGTCGTTCTGGCCACGGGCATGGCGGGAGCTCTCGGCTACAAACTCGGGATCAGGCGGCGCGTGCTGGCCGAGCGCCATTCGGTTTCGTTCGGCTTCACGATTGCCCGGCAGGACGGTAGCCCGTTCGATTTCGAGGCCCTGACCTGCTATGGCGAGCGCACGGCTGACGGCATCGACTATCTCAGCCTGTTTCCCGTCCGCGCCGGCATGCGGGCCAATCTCTTTATGTTCCGCGACCCGACCGATCCGATCATGCGCGAGCTGCGCCGCGAACCGGAAGCGACATTGTTGCGCCTGCTGCCGGGATTGCGGCCCTATCTCGGCGATTTCCGCGTCATCGACCGGGTCCGGAACTGGGTGATGGATCTGACCGTCGTCGAGGGACATCTCCAACCCGGAATCGTGCTCATCGGCGATGCATACCAGACCAATTGTCCCGCCGCCGGCACGGGCGTCGCGCGCCTGCTGGTGGACGTCGATCGTCTTTGCACCGAACATGCGCCGCGATGGCTCATGACGCCAGGCATGGGCCGGGAGAAGATTGCCCAGTTCTATTCCGATCGCGACAAGATCGCGGCGGACCAGCAGTCCCTGAAGATGGCACGCTTTCGTGAGGCCCTGACGTCCCGCAACGATATCGGCTGGGATGTCCGGCGGCGGCTGCACTTCCTGCGGCGCAGCCTCGCCCATCGCGTCGATCAGATGCATCCGGGCTGGCTTGGACGTGTTCGCGGCGCGCTGCGCGCCTGACGTCTGCGTCGCTTTGCCTGCCGCCCGTCAGCGCGTGGGCGTCGGGGTGCGGGCGGGCAGCAGCCTCAGATCCGATAGCCGCTTGGCCGCCAGCTTGAGCCAGGGAGCCTGCTTCAGCGCGAAAAGGGCGGCGGCGCCTACGGTGCTGCCGGCCTTCGTGACGGCCCACATTGGCGAAGGCTGTCCGCCGAACAATTTCTTGTATGGCTCGTCACCGATGGTGAAATCGAGCATCTGGTCCCCGCGCTCGATACAATCCCGCGCCACCTGCTCGAACATCAGCGCGCCCAAGGACTGGCTCTTGTACCCGGCAATGTCGAAGGCGCTCATGATGACGAGGAAGCTGTCCCGGTGGCACAGTCCGAGCACCGCGGCGATCACTTCGCCGTCCATCGTCATGGCGTAGAGACGCACAAAGGCGCCGAGACCGCGAAGGGCCACGTCGGAATAGAAGCCGAAATATTCGGGACGCTGGAGCAGATCACCGTCGCCTTGCGCCTGAAAGCGTGGGCCGCGAAACTTCTTCATCACCTCCAGCGCCTCGAGCACGGAGGGGCTGTCGTTGCAGCATGAGAAGCTCAGCACGCCCTTCTTCTGGAGCTGACGATATTTCTTTGCGAGCTCCTTCTGATAGGAGCGATCGATCGTACTCGTCCGCCATTGCTCGAACGGAGCGACGAGTACCGTCGCGTAGGCGTTGGTGTCCATCGTCGCGCGGCGCGGTGCAGCCAGCAGGTTCTCGATCGGAAGCCGCCCGTCGGGCAACTTGGTCATTCGGAGCAGATCGAATGGACGAACGAGGCGCCGTATCTCCGCGCATGCAGCCGCGTCGTCGAGCAGTTGCGAAAACAATTCCGGGCTGCAGACCGGCGCCAGATAGTCGGAGACCCGCAGGTCGGCGAACTCGACGGTTCGGATCGGACCGCGCCGGATCCGGAGCAGCGGCAGCACCATCGCAAGCGCTCCCGTCGCACGGTGGCGGACCACGACGACCAGAGGTGCCGCGCCCGCTTCCGGCGCGAGCCTGGTGTAGAGGCAGTGCAGCCAGATCGGGTGCTGGAACGCGGTGGCTGTCGAGCGATCAAACAGCTCGGCATAGTCCGGAGACAGAAAGTCGAACGACTGCTCGATGACGATGTCGAAACTGTTGGTAAGCTTGTTCATGCGCAATCAGGGAAACCGGGCAATTCGCGACGATCGATCGAGCCGTCACTCTGCTTTATAGCAGGGTCGTTACGGGCTAGACACCGCCGGTGTACGATTTGCATTCATGCGTTCAATCACGTTCGTATCATTACCAGAGTCTTAATCCCGCAGTCGCTCGTCCCCGTTTTCCGGTCGCCACAATCGTGTGTGATGACCAAGTCGGGTCCCTCGGCGGCAGCCGCCTGACCCGGCCGTAGCCGCCGCCGGAAGCCGGACTCACAACCTCGGCATGCCCCGTCATTCTGTGCGCGACCGCAAAGCATCCTTGGAATCCTTCCAGACGTGTTTTCCACTGCTGTCATCGATGATCGAGACATTCTAAATCGCAGCACACGCATTTTCGTTGCCGTCACCATGGCGCGTTTCTAGAGAGGGCCATTGATGAGGGGCTTTCCTGATGCGACGGATGGGTGGAGTTGAGACGGTAGTCCGCTTTGGTGCGGCGCTGCTGGGTGGAGTTGCGTTGCTCGCGTGGTTCGAATCGCCTGCGCGATCCCAGACACCGCAAGGCGGCAATTCCATTCCGCCCGTGACGGTCGATGCTCCGGCTCAACAATCAGCCCGCCGTGCGCCGACCAAGCGAAACGATGTCCGGGCCCGATCGAATTCGCGGCGGGCCCCGGCGCGTGGCGCCCCGCAAACCGAAACAGCCGCAGCGCGACCGCAATCGGGGGTCGCTCCCGCCTTTGCAGGCGGCGAGGTCGCGCGAGGCGCGCGGCTGGGACTGCTCGGCAATACCGACACCATGAAGTCACCGTTCAACGTGACGAGCTACACCGACAAGTTCATTCGGGATCGGCAGGCGTCCACGGGTGCCGACGCGCTGATTCTCGATCCGTCCGTGCGAAGCTCCCACCCGACGGGTGGTATCGTGGATTCCTTCAACATTCGTGGATTCCCGATCAACGAAGGCAACAATGGTGAGTTCGCCTTCGAAGGCCTCTACGGAATCGCGCCGACCTATCGCATCTTCACGGACTACGTCGAGCGCCTCGAAGTGCTCAAGGGTCCCTCGGCCGCGCTCTCCGGCATGGCTCCCAATGGCGGCGTCGGCGGCGTCATCAACGTTGTGCCGAAGCGTGCGGAAGAAGATCTGACCCGATTGACCGCAAGTTACGGCTCGGTCGCACGCTTCGGCGGTCACTGGGATGTCGCGAGGCGTTACGGCAGCGGCAAGGAATGGGGCGTACGGGCCACCGGGAGCCTCCGCGGCGGCGACACGCCGATCGATCGCCAATCCGAAACGACGGGCGTCGGATCGCTGGCCCTCGACTATCAAGGCGAGCGGTTCAGGTCCTGGCTCTATCTCATCGCGCAAACCGACCGGTTCGATGCTCCGTCGCGTCCGTTTCTGATGGCTCCCGGCCTGCAGGTGCCGAAGGCGCCGGACGGCAAGTTGAACGTGACCCAGCCCTGGGAATGGTCGAACATCACCGACAAATCGGCGTTGCTGCGGACCGAGTACGATCTCAGCGACCAGGTCACGCTGTTTGCGGACGTCGGCGGCTCCAAGACCAATGTCGAGCGCTTTTTCGGCCTTCCGACCATCGTCAACGCGAACGGCAACACGACCTCGACGCCTCAGTACTTCGGACTGAGCATTGATCGAACCACCTATGACGGCGGCGTCCGCGCCCGCTTCGATACCGGCTTCGTGCATCATGCCGTCGCCTTCCAGGCCTCGGTCTACCATGACGCACTGCATCGGCGGCTGACCAACGGCAGTCTGGTCGGGTCGAACATCTACAATCCGACCGTCGCGCCAACCCAATTTGCCAACGAGATCAGCGACCGGCCCCGACTTTCGGACAGTCAGCTCACGGGGCTTTCGATTGCCGACACCATGTCCGTGCTCGACGAGCGCATCCTGTTGACCCTGGGCGTCCGGCGCCAGGGCATCGAGGCGAACAACTATGCCTCCAATGTCGGGACGCCGACGACGTCCTATGACAAGACCGCCGTCACCCCGGTGGTCGGCCTCGTCGTCCGGCCCCTCGACCATGTCTCCTTGTACGCGAACTATGTCGAGGGTCTCGCCAAGGGCGACGTGGCTCCACAGACCGCCACCAATTTCGGTGAAGTGCTGCAGCCCTACGTCGCCAAGCAGTACGAGGCCGGCATCAAGGTGGAGTTCGGCCGGATCGCAACCACCTTCAGCGCCTTCGAGATATCGAAGGCGAGCGGCGAGCTGTCCGCCGGGCGCTTCGCGGCGACCGCAGAGCAACGGGTCCGCGGCCTCGAGGTCAACATCTACGGCGAGCTCATGCCGGATGTTCGTCTCCTCGGAGGTCTTTCGTTCCTGGATGGCACCCTGACGAAGACCGCCGTCGCGACCAATGTTGGCAATACGCCGATCGGCGTTCCGACCATTCAGGCCAATATCGGGGCGGAATGGGACCTGCCATGGATGAGAGATCTCACCTTGAACGGCGCCGTCATCTACACCGGCCGGCAGTTCGTCGACAGCGCGAACAAGCAGCCGATCCCGGATTGGACGCGGCTCGATCTCGGCGCGCGTTACACCACGGCGATCAACGGCAAGAAGACGGTTTTCCGCGCAAACATCCAGAATGTGACCGGTGAGAGTTACTGGTCGAGCGTGGCGTCGTTCGGAACGTTCTTCCTGGGAGCACCGCGCACCTATCTGCTGTCGATGACGGTGGACATGTAGTCGCCGCGCCTGCGTGAAACGCAGTCCAGCATTCCGCTCCGGCGCGGCGACGCCCCGGACTAGGAAAGTCTCCATTGGATCAATGAGTTGAATTCCGTTTCGGTGTGCTTTTCGGGCCGTTAGGCTCGAAACTGGCGCGGCTCCTTGCTCTTGCCAGTATGAGGGTTCTTGATAAACCTCATACTGCCGGATCGGGTGGATGGAGCAAGCGGTGAGACGGACTTTAAGGGCGATCGAACCCGGAACGCTGGTGCTGTTCGGGGGGCTCATCGTCGCCAACATCGCCGCATGGGCCTGGGCCTTCGCGCTGTTCGGCGACCGGCCGACGGTGCTGGCGACTGCGCTGCTGGCCTGGGTGTTCGGTCTGCGCCACGCCGTCGACGCCGACCACATCGCCGCGATTGACAACGTCGTGCGCAAGTTGATGCAGACCGGCGGCGCGCCGCACAGCGTCGGCCTCCATTTCGCGCTCGGCCATTCCACCGTCGTTGTGGTCGCGACCATATTGCTTGCGCTCGGCGTGGTGAGCCTTGGCGGCGACAGCCTGCTCGAGGAGATCGGCGGCTTCATCGGCACATCGGTGTCGGCACTGTTCCTGCTGGTGATCGCGGCCATCAATCTCGTCATCTTCGTCAGCCTGTGGCGGACGTTTCGGGCGGCGCGGGAGCAGGGCGTCCACGACGCCGAGGGTCTCGAGAGGCTGCTCGCCAATCGTGGCTTCTTCGCGCGGCTGTTTGGTCCGCTCTTCCGCCTGGTCACAAAGCCATGGCACATGTATCCGCTCGGCTTCCTGTTTGGTCTCGGCTTCGACACGGCGACCGAGATCGGCCTGCTCAGCATCTCCGCGACCGAAGCCGCGCGCGGCGCCTCGGTCGCGGATGTCCTGGTTTTCCCTGCGCTGTTCGCGTCCGGCATGGCGCTGGTCGACACGGCCGACTCCGCGCTGATGGTGAGTGCCTATCGATGGGCGTTCGTCGATCCCCTGCGAAAGCTCTGGTACAACCTCACGATCACCGGCGCCTCCGTGGCAGTCGCGCTGTTGATCGGCGGTATCGAGGCGCTCGGGTTGGCCGCCGACCGGTTCGGCCTCTCCGGGGGCGTGTGGGCGCTGGTCGAAGGTCTCAACGAGTCGCTCGCCAATGTCGGCTTCGCCGTGATCGCACTGTTCGCAATCGCCTGGCTTGTCTCGGTCGTGCTCTATCGTCGCGTCTTTGCGGGCGGACGGCACCGGGCCGCGACCAAAGCTCTGGGATGCGCCGATGCGACCGAAGCGGCGTGAGCCCGGTCGTGGCGGAGCCGCGCTGACGGCTCTGTCGGCCCTGGTGCTGCTCGCCGATGACGGTCGTGTGTTCGCGCAGAGCAGTGACGCCTTGCGCGAGCTGCCGCCAATCCAGATTGGCGGTGCTGAGATGGCGACGCGCAGAAAGCCGGTCGCGTCGCGACGCTCCGGCAAGCCGACCCCCGCCGGAGACCGCGTCCTTGTGTATCCTGCGGCGGCGCAAGTCTCGGACGGGAGCAGCGTCGCCTCGGGTGCAAGGAGCCGGCCCGGCATGGCCAGCGAGATCACCATCTCCGGCGAAGAGCTCAATGCACGCCCATTCACGCGGCCGGGCGAAGCGCTCGAGGCGGTGCCGGGCCTGATCGTGACGCAGCATTCCGGCGAGGGCAAAGCCAACCAGTACTTCCTGCGCGGCTATAATCTCGACCATGGCACCGACCTTGCCATCACCGTCGACGGCGTCCCCGTCAACATGCGCACCCATGCGCACGGCCAGGGCTATGCCGATCTCAACTGGCTGATCCCGGAAACCATCGCCGCGGTGGATGTGCGCAAGGGTCCGTACTTCGCCGAGGAAGGCGATTTCGCCTCGGTCGGAAGCGTCCATGTCGGCCTGATCGACCGCACCAAGGGACTGGCGCAGGTCAGCGTGGGTAGCTTCGGCTACCGGCGTCTCCTCGGCATGGACTCCGCGAAGATGAGTGACGGCGCGCTGCTCGTGGCCGGCGAGATCGGCACCTACAACGGCCCGTGGGACCATCCGGACAATGTCCGCAAGCTCAACGGTCTGGTTCGCTACAGCCAGGGCACCGCGACCGACGGCGTCTCCATCACCGGCATGGCCTACACGAACGCATGGAATTCGACCGACCAGGTGCCGCAGCGCGCGATCGCGGCAGGCTTTCTCAGCCGCTTCGGCTCGGAAGATCCGAGCGACGGCGGCAACACCAACCGCTTTGCACTCTCGGGCCGCGTTGCGCAGAGCGACGATGCGGGGTCGTGGAAGGCCAACGCCTATGTCGTGAAGAGCCAGCTCGATCTCTTCAATAACTTCACCTACTACCTCAGCGATCCCGTGTTTGGTGACCAGTTCCACCAGCATGACGACCGTCTGATGGCCGGCGCCAACATCTCGCGCACGCTGAACGGCTCGCTGGCCGGCTTGCCGATGCAGACCACCTTCGGTCTGCAGTCGCGCTATGACGCGATCGATCTTGCCCTCACCAACACGTTCCGGCGCGATTTTCTCTCCAACGTCCGCAGCGACAAGGTCGGCGAGGGCAGTGTCGGCCTCTTCGCCGAGAACACGGTGCGATGGACCGACTGGCTTAGAACGACGGTCGGCTGGCGCGGCGACTATTATGCGGCGGACGTGACCTCCCGGTTCAACGCCAACAATTCCGGCCGCGCCGACGCCGCGCTCGGCAGCCCGAAATTCAGGATGGTGCTGGGGCCGTTCCATCAGACCGAGTTCTTCCTCGGCGCGGGCTACGGCATGCACTCCAACGATGCCCGCGGTGCGACCACGACGGAAGACCCGAGCGATCCCGCGACCAGGCTGACGCCGTCGCCGCTCCTGGTTCGTACCAAGGGGGCGGAGGTCGGCGTGCGCAGCAGGATCGTTCCCGGCCTCGACAGCTCGCTCAGTCTCTTCATCCTCGACCAGGATTCCGAGATCCTGTTCGCCGGCGATGCCGGCGACACCTCGGCCACCCGCGCCAGCCGCCGCTACGGCTTCGAATGGACCAACCATTACCGGCCGCTGTCATGGATCGACATCGACGCCGATCTCGCCATGACCCATGCGCGTTTCCGCGGCTACAACAGCGAGCAGGCGGAGATCTATGCCTCGCTCGCCGGCTATCCGGAGGCGCAAATAGGCAACGCGCCCGGCAACTACATTCCGAATGCGCCGGCGATGGTGGCGTCGGCCGGCGTGACGCTGGGCGAGAAGACGGGCTGGTTCGGAACGTTGCGCTGGCGCTATCTGGCGTCGAGCCCACTGACGGAGGACAACGCGTTCCGCTCCTCCGCGACCAGCATCTTCAACGGCCGCCTCGGCTATCGCATCGACAATGGCTGGCGCCTTCAGCTCGACGTGCTCAATCTTTTCAACACGAGGGCGAACCAGATCACCTATGCCTATGGGTCGCTGCTCAGGACCGACACGCTCTACAACCTCTGCACATCGGGCACCGCGCCAGCGGCAGTCTGTCAGAATGGCGTGATGGACTACGTGCTGCACCCCGTGGAGCCCATGACGTTCCGGCTCACGATCGCCGGAGCGTTCTAGGTTTGCCGGGCTGATGCGCGATCGCGCCTGTGTCGGCCTCTGTCAATCCACTCGCGCGAAAATATTCCACTTTACCGAAATTCGGTTTCGGCGTATGTGTCGTGCATCCCGGCTCACTCAAGAGGGGCGATCATGAGGTCGTCATTTTCGCGAGCCGGGTCTGCGGTGGACGCGGCAGCGTCGGCACGAGAGGTGCGGGCAGGGCGGGTAGTCCCTGTGAGCCCGTAACCGCGTGCGGACGACGGCGCTGCCAGGCTTCGTCTCGCTGTAAGTTTTCAGCTCCGTCGACAGAGCTGGGAATACTGCGGCGACATGGCGGGCCGTGCGTACGGCAAAACCGTGTGGTCCTGGCCGTCGTTGCCACGGTCAAGTCGTTCGAAGATGCGAGCGAGCCCGACCGGGCAGACTGCATCATCCAATTCGCGGGGCGAGGGAGGCCAGAGGAAAGTTCGGCTCCCGGGAGAGCACGGCATAAGCCGTCCGACCATCGCGCAGGGAAGGCCGAGTGATCGGCACCACCTGTATGCTGCTGTGCGGTTCTTCCTGCGTGCGCATGTCGCGCAGCGGACCGCGGGTGCGAGCTGGCACCCCGGCCTTCCCTGCGCCCTCTTGGTCTTGAGGGTGAGACATGAAGCAAAGCTCGGGCGAATTGCGCCGCGAGGCTGCGATGGCGTGTCTGCAACTTGAAATATGAGTTGAAGAATGACGATGTGGAGCGGCGAGCTTCAATCCATCCCCGTCACCCCCGCGCAACGGCAGAGCCGTTGTCGCTGGAGGTGCTCGCTTCTTCGACGAGCCTCGAAGGATCGACCACTAGCCCTTGCGCTGATTCAGATACCGAAGCGCCAGCTTGACGAAATTGTGCACCACCATCGACGTCTCGTCCGCTCTGAACACCAGAAACACGTCGGCCGTGGGCGGTGAGGGCCTGATCGGACGGAATACGATGTCGGCGGTCGTGAAACGCGCAATCGACTGCGGCACGAGCGCCACGCCAAAACCGGCGGCAATCAAGCTCGGGATCGACTGGGCGTCGACGACCTGTTGGGACACTTTTGGCAGGAAGCCGGCATCGACACAGCAGGTCTGCACGTACCGTGCGAAGTCGGAGCTGTTGGGATCGAGGACGACGTGATCCTCGGATGCAAGATCACCGAGGGCGATGCGCCTGCGGCGCGCCAACCGATGAGTGTGCGGCATTGCGAGAACGACCTCTTCTCGCCATGCAAGCTGGCTGGTCAGGTCGCGCTCGGCGGGAATGCCGCGAATGAGACAGATGTTGGTGGTGCGGCCGAGAAGTGCCGCGATCTGCAGAGCAGGTGCTTGCTCATGCACCGTCATCTTGACCTGCGGAGCGACCTCCCGGTACGCCGCGAGCAGCTCAGCGAGGCGGCCGCGCAGAATGGAGCCGGTCGCTCCGACATCGAGCGTTCCGATCAGGCCGGCCCCAATCGAGCGAACCTCGTCTTCCGCGACCTTGACCTGTTGCAGGATGGCGCGTCCTCGCGTGAGCATGGCTTCACCGGCCTGGGTCAACTCGACCCTGCGGCTGGTCCTGTAGAGCAGTTGGGTCCCGAGCTCCGCCTCCAGGGTCTGGATATGCTGACTGAGCGGCGGCTGCGAGATGTTCAGCCGCCGGGCGGCGAGGGTGAAGCTGCGCTCTTCGGCAACCGCGATGAAGTAACGGAGCTGGCGGAGATCCATAGTGAAAACCTATCAATCGTGTCGTTCTATATATTGGACTTGATGTCGCACCTGGTCAACGAATGGCCGATGGAGCATGCCGGCGTCCTGCCGCGACCAAAGGCTCCGTACGCGGCGACCTCGCCGCCAACGACAAGAATGGCGAAGGCTGCGGCCGACCAAGCCAGATGGAAGCCCGGCGAGCGAGGAAAGCCATGCCCAGGATATTCAAGTCACTCTTCTTCCAAGTCGTCCTCGCGCTCGCCGCCGGCATCGCGCTCGGCGTTGCCTATCCGGACGTCGCATTGCAGATGAAGCCGCTGGGTGACGGCTTCATCAAGCTCATCAAGATGCTGGTGCCCGTGATCGTGTTCTGCGTCGTCGTGCACGGAATTGCAGCGGCCGGTGACCTCACGAAGGTCGGAAGGGTCGGAATTCGTTCGCTCGTCTATTTCGAGATCGTCACCACCATCGCCTTGGTGTTCGGCCTCGCGCTCGCCTACTATTTCCAGCCCGGTGCCGGGATGAACATCGACCCGAGCACATTGGACGCCAAGGCGATCGGCGGGTTCAGCCAGACGGCGGCTCAGGTCTCCGGCGGAGGCGTCTCCGAATTCCTGATGAAACTCATTCCCACGACGCTCGTCGGAGCTTTCAGCTCCGGCGACGTCCTGCAGGTCCTCATCGTCTCGATCATGTTCGGGTGTGCCGTTTCATTGTGCGGCGAGCGCGCGAGGCCAGTCGTCGATTTCATCGAGCGGATGAACGAGATCATCTTCAAGATGATGAACTTCGTCGTCCGGCTCGCACCGATCGGCGTCTTCGGTGCGATCGCTTTCACCGTCGGGAAGTACGGCATCGGTTCGCTCAAGCAGCTCGGGGGCCTGGTTGCCCTGTTCTATATGGCGGTGATTCTGTTCGTGGTCGTCGTGCTCGGCGCGATCATGCGGCTTTCCGGCTTCAGCCTGTTCAAGTTGCTGGCCTATCTCCGCGAAGAGCTGCTGATCGTTCTAGGGACGGCCGCGGGCGATAGCGTGCTTCCTCAGACCATGCGGAAGCTCGAGCAGCTCGGGATCAAGCGATCGACCGTCGGTCTGGTGATCCCCACCGGGTACTCGTTCAATCTGGATGCGTTCTCCATCTACCTGACCCTGGCGGCCGTCTTCATTGCGCAGGCGACGAATACGCCGCTTGCCACGGGCGATCTCCTGGCTATTCTCGGCGTCGCATTGTTGACCTCGAAAGGTGCTCATGGCGTCCCGGGTTCGGCCATCGTCGTCCTCGCCGCGACACTGGCGGCCATTCCGGCCATCCCGGCGATCGGACTGGTGCTCATCTTGTCGGTGGACTGGTTCATCGGCATCGCCCGCGCGCTCGGCAACTATGTTGGTAACTGCGTTGCGGCGGTCGTCGTCGCCTCCTGGGAGGGAGACCTCGATCACGCCAAGGCGCACCGCATCCTGAACGGCGAGATCAATCCTTCGGGAGAAGATCTGCGGGCCGATCCAGTCGGTGCGGAGGCTCCCGTCGCGAGTCTGCAGACCCCTTGAACGTGGAGGCATTTGGACTTGGCGATGGTGACACTCTCGATCGAACCTTTGACGAAGCGGGCGTTCGCGCCGTTCGGAGACGTCGTCGAAACGGAAGGGATGACGCCCCTGTCGATCAACCAGGGATTTGCCGAGCGCTACAACGGGCTCGCCAATATCGATATCGCCGCGGAAGGCGGGCGGATCAATATCAGCTGGTTTGTCGCCTCAGTACGGCCCGCGCCGATCGCCATCCGCCTGATGGAGCGCCATCCGCTCGGAAGCCAGATGTTCATGCCCTTGAACGGAGCGAGCTGGCTGGCCGTCGTTTGCGCGGACCCGCTCGTGGTCTCGAGCTATCGGGCGTTCGTTGCAAATGGACGCCAGGGGGTTAACTATGCCCGGAACTGCTGGCACCATCCGCTGCTGGTTCTCGAGGACGCGAGCTCGTTCCTCGTTGTCGACCGGGCGGGGGGCGGCGATAATCTCGAAGAATGCTGGCTGAGCCAGGAGATGCAGCTCGATCCCGGATCGATCGCGTCGCACCGGTAAATTTCACGAGGCTTGATGATGTCGTCGCAAACCTATCACATCCCGCAGGGCGGCCTGCCGCCGCAGACGGACCTTCTGAGCGGCCGGGCGGTCTTTACCAATGCATACGCCGTCATCCCCAGCGGCGTGCAACGCGATATCGTCGTCAGCCATCTGCCGCACTGGGACAACACGCGCGTCTGGGTCCTGGCGCGACCGCTGTCCGGCTTCGCCGAGACGTTCTCCCATTATCTCATGGACATCGCGCCGGCCGGCGGAAGCGAAAAGCCCGAGCCGGAGAAGGATGCCCAGGGCGCGTTGTTCGTCGTGGGCGGCAAGCTGATTCTCAATTTGCCGAACGGAGAACATGAGCTGAGGCCCGGCAGCTTCGCCTATGTCCCCGCCGGCTGCGTGTGGACCATACGCAACCGCGGCGAGGCTCCTGCGCAGGTTCACTGGATCCGCAAACTGTACCAGCGCGTGCCTGGGTTGGCCGTGCCCGAGGCGTTCGTGACCAACGAGGACGCGATCGACCGCGTGGCGATGCCCGGCACCGAAGGGAGATGGGCAACCACACGCTTCATCGATCCAGCCGACATGCGCCACGACATGCACCTCAACATCGTGACGTTCGAGCCGGGCGCCACGATTCCCTTTGCCGAGACGCATGTCATGGAACACGGGTTGTACGTCCTCGAGGGCAAGGCGGTTTATCGCCTCAATCGGGACTGGGTGGAGGTCGAGGCCGGAGACTACATGTGGCTACGCGCGTTCTGCCCGCAGGCGTGCTACGCGGGAGGCCCCGGCCGGTTCCGCTACCTCCTTTACAAGGACGTCAACCGGCACATGAATTTGCGGCAGGGACCTCCGCTGATTTAACCTCGAGCGTTGAGGCTACTCCGTCTGCTCGACCGCGGCCGGCATCTTCGCCACCGACATCAACGATCGGGCAACCTGATTGAGGAGCTGATCCGAGTTTTCCTCTTCGGCGAGCGACTTCGATAGCAGGCTGACCACGGCGCTGTGGCGAAGCTGCTGGGCGAGATTGCGCGCCGTCGTGTAGGCGGCGATCTCGTAATGCTCGACACGTTGCGCCGCTCCAATCAGGGCGAGGTCGGCGGCCGCATCCTCCTTGTCCTCGCCTTCCGCCATGATCTCCTGACCCTCCTCGACGAGACCCATCATTCCCTTGCAGGGCTTGGCGCGTGCGGACTTGCCGAGCATCTCGAAGCACTCGTTGATGCGCTCGACCTGGGCCTCGGTCTCTGCCAGATGCTGCTCGAACAGCTCGCGCAATTGATCGAAGCGGGCTGCTTCCGCCATTTTGGGCAGCGCCTTGGTCAGTTGCTTTTCCGCATGCAGGATGTCGCGGAGCTCATCGATCAGGAGATCGCCGAGACCGGCTTCGTCCATTGGCGACGAACTCTCGGTAACGATAGCGGTGGCGGGGCCGGGCTCGCCGGCCTGGATCGCGGGCGAGTCCGTGAAGACCCAGTCGCCTCCCTCGTTCCAGGGCCCGCGTGTATCGATCTCGCCGTGATCTCCGCTGCCGGTCGAATCGTTGAAGAACTGGTCGACCAGGCCTGGAGTCGGCGCGATACGGCCGATGCTGAGCGACGGCTTGCCCATGCTCTCGAGCGCCAGCCCGAACGCCTTCATGTGCGTGATCTCGCGGGTCATCAGGAATTGCAGCGCGTCCTTGGTGCCGGCGTCGTCGCAGAAATTGATGAGCCGCTCATAGACGATCTTCGCCCGCGCCTCCGCAGCGATATTGCTGCGCAGGTCGACGTCGAGCTCGCCGGTGATCTTTAGATAGTCCGCGGTCCAGGCATTGCCCTGCGAGTTGAAGAGGTTGACCCCGCCGCCGCCCGCGATCGCGATCAGGGGATCCGCCTCGGCGGCCTGACGATCGAACTTCGACGGCTTGAGGTGCATCCGCGCGAGCGTGCCGACGACTTCCAGATGGCTGAGCTCTTCGGTGCCGATGTCCATCAGGAGGTCCTTGCGGTCGGGATCCTCGCAGTTCAGGCCTTGTATCGAATATTGCATCGCGGCTGCGAGTTCGCCGTTGGCGCCTCCGAATTGCTCCAGAAGCATGTTGCCAAAACGGGGGTCCGGCTCATCGACGCGAACGGTGAACATCAGTTTCTTGACGTGGTGATACATGGGGGCTCTCGGTGTTCGGAGGACAGTAGAAGATGTGTCCCCAATAGGCGGTGCATTCGTTTGTTCCTATCGCGGAGCCGGTGCGATCGTTGCCGTCCGTCGGTGACGTCCGACGCGCCTTCGTCGGTACGCCGCGCTGCAGGAAGGCATCGGCGGCGACCCGGCGGTCATGTGAGCTGATTGAGTTTCTTCAGCGGATTGAGCTCACTCGGCCTGTCGTGGTTGGCCTGCTCGTCCTGTTCCTGGCGGTCGCGCTGCGCTTGCGCCTTGCCGTCATCGTGCAGATCCTGGTCGCCGATGATTTCGCCGATGGCTTGTCTGGTCTTGCCGGCGATCCGCCGCTGAAGATGCTTCGTCTTGCCCATGATCTGTCTCCGCACTCATGCCGGAAGTGCCGGTGAGACTCCCGTACGGGCGGATAGTTCCTGCAGCCGTCACCGGACCTCGAGTTTAATGATTACGCCTTCATTGCCTCGCAGCAGGATCGATGCTTCAGGCCATGTTTCCGAGGGCCGGTCGAGATGCGTCGACGTCAGCAGGCGACCGCGACCGAGCCATTGCCATTTCCGCGGCTCGCCGGCGATATTGAGCGCGACCAGAATTTGGCTCCGGCCGTCGGTCCGCCTGTAGGCGAGAACATCGTTCTGCGATCGCAACGGTTCATGGCCACCTTCGCGCAGGCAGGCATGTTCCCGCCGCAGCCTGATCAATGCTCGGAACAGCGCAAGCACCGACCGTTCGTTGCGTTGTTGCTCGGCGACGTTGGGCGTGCCGCCGGCCTCGAGCGGCAGCCACGGATCGCCACTGGTAAATCCTCCGCCGGCGCTGGCGTCCCAGCGCATCGGCGCGCGTTCGGGATCGCGGCAAAGGCCAAATCCCGGCACGAGCTTTTCGAAGGGATCGTGGACGCGGTCGGACGGAATGGGAACGCGTTTGCGGCCAATCTCGTCGCCCATGAAGAAGAACGGCGTTCCCCGTAGCGTCATCAGCAGCATCGCCAGCACGCGCATCTGCGCCTCGCCGATCTTGCTCGCGATCCGCTGCTTGTCGTGGCCGCCGACCACCCAGACCGGCCAGGCATGTTCAGGGATGGCGTTGAAATAGGCGTCGATCGTTGCCTGCAGCGACAGGGCGTCCCACTGCGAATCGTGCAGGGCGAAATTGAGCGGCAGATGCAGCCGCGGCCGGTCGTTACCGTAGAAGTGGCCGATGCGGTCGGTCTTGCCCTGGACCTCACCGCAGAGCATTCGCCCCGGATATTCGTCGATCACCTCCCGGATGAACTCGATGCACTCCATCGTCTCCGGCCGGTCGTCGGTGAACACGGGCGTCTGACGCTGCGGCGGCGGCTTGCCCCTGGCATCGGGATTGGCTGGATTGTCGCGCAAGAGCACGTCCTTGATCAGGACCGCGCTGGCATCGACGCGGAAGCCGTCGACGCCGCGGTCGAGCCAGAAACGCATGGCATCGGCGATCGCGGCCCTCACGTCCGGATTGCGCCAGTTGAGGTCGGGCTGCTCGACCAGGAAGGAATGATAGTAATATTGCCGCCGCGCCGCGCACCATTCCCAGCCGCTGCCGCCGAAGCGGCTCAGCCAATTGTTGGGTGGGCCGCCATTCTGGGCAGGATCAGCCCAGATGTACCAATCGGCCTTGGCGCTGTTGCGCGAACTGGAACTCTCGACGAACCATGCATGATTGTCCGCGGTGTGATTGGGGACGAGGTCGAGGACCAGATGGATATCCGAGGCGTGCAGCGCTTCGAGCAGTTGGTCGAACTCCTCCAGGCTGCCGAAGGCGGGATCGATGGAGCAATAGTCGGAGATGTCGTAGCCGAGGTCGCGGAACGGACTCTTGTAGATCGGCGTCAGCCACACGGCGTCGACGCCGAGCCATTTCAGGTAGTCGATGCGCGACATCAGGCCGGCGAGGTCGCCCCTGCCGTCGCCGTTCGAGTCCTGGAAGGAGATCAGTGCGATCTCGTAGATGACGGCGGATCGCCACCACGCAGCTTCATCACTGAACCCGCCCATTGCCGTGCTTCACCTCGCTATGCCTTGGCGTGTGCCGTGATCTGCCTTGCTGCTTTCCGGACGCTCTCGATGCCCTTGGGAAAGCCGCTGCGGTTGGGATACAGCTTGCGGCGTGCATCGCGCGGCGGGCGTCGTGGCTTGGTGTCCTGCGCGGCTCGGTAGTCGAGCATGGCGATGCCGCCGACCATCAATAGCGCCAATGCGATATTGCCCTTCTTGGGATTGTCCGACGTCAGTCCCGAGAGCAGCGCGGCGGCGTCGAGGCCGTCGCCGCCCACGCGGGCCCACAGGCCGGCGTTCTTCTCGACCGACAGCGTCATGACCCCGGCCGCGATCTCGCGGACGCCGAAGGCGCGGACCATGGTCTCATGGCCTTCCATGCCGAGCGTTTTCGTGACGCGGCGGGGCGCGAACAACTCGACGACGCCGAGACCGATGCTGAACCAGCCGAGCGCGCGGGCGAGCTGATCCACCGGGCGCTTCAGGCTCGGGCCGCCCTCGACGATCTTCGGATCGCCCTCGGTGCGGACGATGTTGGAGAAATGAAACATGGCTTGCTCCTTCAGGGCCTGAGTACGACCTTGACGCAGGAGTCCCGCTTGTCGCGAAACACCTGGTACATCTCCGGTCCCTGCTCGAGCGGGACGGTGTGGGTGATGACGAAGGACGGGTCGATCTCGCCCTCTTCGATGCGGCGGAGCAGGTCGTCAGTCCAGCGATTGACGTGAGTCTGGCCGGTTCGCATCGTCAGGCCCTTGTTCATGAAGGCGCCCATGGGCAGCATGTCGGAGAGGCCGCTATAGACGCCCGGCACGGAGATCACGCCGCCGGGTCGGCAGACATAGATCATCTCGCGCAGCACGTGGGGCCGGTCGCTCTCCGCCATCACCATCTGCTTGGCGCGGTCGAGCAGCGTGTCGGGCAGGGAAGCCATCACGTGCGATTCCATGCCGACGCAATCGATGCACTTTTCAGGGCCCCTGCCGTCGGTGAGCTCCTTGAGCCGTTCGAGGACGCTCTCGGTCTCGAAATTGATCGTGGTGGCGCCGCCGGCTTCCGCCATGCTGAGGCGCTCGGGCAGGCAGTCGATCGCGATCACCTGGTTGGCGCCGAGCAGGATGGCGCTGCGGATCGCCATCTGTCCCACGGGACCACAGCCCCAGATCGCGACCGTGTCGGTCGGCTCAATGTCGCATTGCACGGCAGCCTGCCAGCCGGTCGGGAAGATGTCGCTGAGGAACAGCAACTGCTCGTCGGGGATGCCGGCGGGTACCTTGATGTGGGTGGCGTCGGCATAGGGCACGCGGAGGTATTCGGCCTGCCCGCCGGGATAGCCGCCGGTCAGATGGGTGTAGCCGAACAGGCCGGCGGTCGTGTGTCCGAAAGCCTTGTCCGCGAGATGGCGCTTGCGGTTGGTTGTTTCGCACACGGAAAAATTGCCGCGCTTGCACTGATCGCATTCGCCGCAAATGATCGTGAAGGGCACGACGATGCGGTCGCCCTTCTTCAGCTTGCCGTCGACGCCCGAGCCGACCTCCACCACTTCGCCCATGGTCTCGTGGCCCATGATGTCGCCGGGCATCATACCCGGGATGAAGTTGTGGAACAGGTGCAGGTCGGATCCGCAAATGGCACAGCTCGTGACCTTGATGATGGCGTCGCGCGGGTCCTGGATCTCCGGATCGGTGACGGTGTCGCACCTGATATCCTCCTTGCCGTGCCAAACCAGCGCCTTCATCATCCGTCCTCCGGGCTGAACCAGTTGGCATTCAAGTCCAGCAAGGAACGATGGTTGCTATCGTCGCGCGCAAATCTTCACGCCGCACCGGCGCGCGCAATTTGGAACGAGAGTGCGGGGCAGCGATTGGACGTGATCGACAGTCAAGCGAGGACACGCTCATGCCCGCCAATCAACTCGCCGTCGTTACCGGCGCCTCCACCGGTATTGGCCTGGAACTCGCCAGGTGCTGCGCTCAGGCCGGTTTCAATCTCGTCATCGCGGCAGACGAGCCCGAGATCGAGAGAGTGGCGGTGGATCTGCGCAGGCTCGGCGGCAGCGTGGAGCCGGTCGAGGCCGATCTCGCCACGACCGAAGGCGTCGACAGTCTCTGCGCCGCGATCGGCGATCGGCCGATCGACGCGCTGCTTGCCAATGCCGGCGTCGGACTGGGAAAGGCCTTCCTCGATCAGGATTTTGCCAGGGTGAGGCACCTCGTCGACACCAACATCACCGGCACACTCTATCTGATCCATCGTGTCGGCAATGAGATGCTCCGGCACAATGCCGGGCGCATCCTGATCACGGGCTCGATCGCCGGCTTCACGCCGGGCAGCTTTCAGGCGGTCTACAATGCCTCGAAGGCCTTCCTCGATTCATTCTCGTTCGCGCTGCGCGAGGAGCTGCGTGACAGCGGGGTCACTGTCACCTGCCTGATGCCCGGCGCCACCGACACCGAGTTCTTCCGCCGCGCCGGGATGATGGACACCAAGGTCGGTACCGAGAAGAAGGACGGCGCCTACGACGTCGCCAAGGCGGGCTTCGATGCGATGCTGCGCGGGGACTCCGATATCGTCACCGGGCTGAAGAACAAGATCCAGACCACGGTTGCCAACGTCACCCCGAACGAGCTGCTGGCAAAGCAGCATCGCAAGATGGCGGAGCCAGGCACGGCAAAATCGTAGCGCTGGCCGCAGGCGCGATGGGCCTCAGCCCGCGAGAAACCCTCCGTCCACCGCGACGACCGTTCCGGTCGCGTATCGCGAGGCCGGCATGCAGAGGAAAGCAACCGCGCCGGCGATGTCCTCCGGCTGTCCCCAGCGCTTGAACGCGGTGCGGTCGGCAATGCGCTGATAGTGGGCCCGATCGGTGCGGCCCGCGGCATTGATCGCCGTCTCGATGTAGCCGGGCGCAACGGCGTTGACGCGGATATCGTCCTCGGCCCACTTCAGGGCCAGTGCCTTGGTCAGCATCACGACGCCGCCCTTGCTGGCGCAATAGGCGGGAATTCGCGGCAATGCCAGCGTGGCATTCATCGAGGCGATGTTGACGATCGAACCCTTCGTTTGCGCGAGCAGCGGATGAAATGCCATGCAGGTGCGGAACGTGCCGGTGAGGTTGACGTCGAGGACTTTCATGAAGGTCTCGATCTCGAACTCCTTGTCGCGCGCGAGAATCCCGGCGCAATTGACAAGGGCGTCGACGCGTCTGTGTTGCCCGGCGAAGGCCGTGACGGCGTCGTCGTCGGTGACGTCAAGCGTCGCGAGCGTGAGCCCGGCGCGCGGCTTCAGCAGGGTGCGGGCCAGATCGGCGTCGTTCGCGCCTGTTGCGGTGACCGTCGCGCCGAGATCGCAAAACTGATTGCTGATTGCGGCGCCAATGTCCCCGGCGCCGCCGATCACGACGGCATGAAAGCCGGGTGCAAGGGAAAAATTCGAATTCATTGGACGTCTCATTTCAGGGACTTCGGAGGCGGAGCCGTCGATTCGCGGACCACCAGTGAGAAATCGATCTCGCGATGCATGATGGTCTGCTCGCCGGCAAGGCTCCGCACCAGATATTCGCCGGCGCGCTGCCAGGTCTCGCCGGTGGGAACGTGGATCGTGGTGAGGCTCGGGCGCAAATGGCGGCTCCAGTCGAGGTCGTCGAAGCCGACCACCGACAGATCGCGCGGCACGGAGAACCCGTCGCGTTCCGCCTCGAGCAACACGCCGTAGGCAATGACGTCGTTGCCGCACACGACGGCCGTTGGCCGGTCCTTGAGGTTGAGGAGATAGCGCGCCGCCTCGCGCGCATCGTCCAGCGTATAGGGCACCTCGACGTGCCATTGCGGCGGAAGCTCGAGGCCGTTCTCCGTCAGCGCGCGGCGAAAACCGGCGACGCGGGCGCTGGCGCGGTCGTTGTTGCGCTGGAGCGCCGAGACGATTCCGATGCGGCGGTGACCGAGCTCGATGACGTGGGCGGCGGCGCGGTGGGCTGCGGCTTCGTTATCCGTTCCGACGCAAGGGTAGGGCCTGTCGGGCTGGTAGATCCCGACATTGATGAAGGGCACTTCGTTGTCGGCAAGCAGCTTGCGCAATCCGTCGTGATGGCAATCTCCGCGCAGCACGAGGCCGTCGACGCCGCGGCTGATCAGATTGCGCGCCTGCTGCAATTCGACGTCGAGATCATATCCGCTCGTGGTGAGGAACAGCATGTATCCGACTGACGATAGATATTGCTGGAGCGAGGCGATGCCGCGCGCGAACATCGTGTTGTCGATCGTTGGCACGATCGCGCCGAGCGTGCGCGAACGGCGCGACGACAGGATGCGGGCGGGCGCGTGCGGGATGTAGCCGAGTGCGTCGATGGCTTGTTCGATCCGCGCGCGCAGGGAAGGGCTCACCGCGTCCGGATTGTTGAGGGCGCGCGAGACCGAGGCGGTTGAAACGCCGGCGCGAGCCGCAACGGCGCGGATGCCCTGTTTGACGGAGTTGGCGTTGGTCAATCTCATGAATGTAACGTTACATCCTGCGGGTCGCGCCGCGTGGTTGTGATAATGGCTCTAAACTGCAGCAGATTGCACGATGTGTCCACCGCTTGACACGGCTGAGCGGAGGTCTATTTTGTAACCGTTTTCAAGTTGTGCTCGAAAATGTTCAAAATGGTCCGCCGGCTTACGGCGGCCAGCCGGGAGGAGAGTTCGATGAAGGCCAGGATGCTCGCGACCCACGTCGCGTTGCCGGTTCTCGCGATTGCCGCTGCCGGCGCGCAGGCGCATGCCGCCGATTTCGACTGGATGAAGTTCAAGGGCAAGACCGTCACCTTTCTCGCCAACAACAATCCGGTCGCGCAGGCGCTGCTGACCTACAAGGCCGATTTCGAGAAGCTGACCGGCATGACCCTGAAGGTCGACGGCTATCAGGAACAGCAGATGCGCCAGCGTCTGGTCACCGTCATGAATGCGAACAGCGACGAGGTCGACGTATTCATGACGCTGCCATCGCGCGAGGGCGAGCAGTTCGCCGCCGCCGGCTGGTACGGCGACCTCACCGCGATGGCCAAGAACGAGGTCGCCAAGGAGTACGATCCGGCGGGGCTGAGTCAGGCGCTGCTGAAGGCCGCGACTTTCGGCGGCAAGCTCACCAGCATGCCGATGAACATCGAGGGTCCGATCTTCTATTACCGCACCGACATCTTCAAGAAGTGCGGTATCGAGGCGCCGAAGACCATCAAGGAGGTCGAGGCCGCCGCCGCCAAGATCAAGACCTGCGACAGCGCGGTGACGCCGTTCGTGTCTCGCGGCCTCAAGCCCGCGATCGCCTACACCTTCAGCAACATGCTGCACAATATCGGCGGGACGTATATCGCGAGCGGCAAGTCGAACCTCTGCTCGGCCAAGGGCAAGGAAGCGCTCGACACCTATAGCCGGTTGCTGCGCGATTTCGGTCCGCCCGGCGTCGTCAATTACAGCTTCCAGCAGATTTCAGCGCTGTACCGCAGCGGCCGCGCGGCAATGGCATTCGAATCCTCGAATGAGCTGCGCACGGTGATGGAAGGCGGCGCCCGGCTGAAGGACACCGGCCTGCTGCCGTTCCCGGCAGGCGAGGCGGGCCAGGTGCCGACCACGATCGGGTGGGGCATGGCGGTATCCTCGCGCAGCAAGCAGCCGGAAGCGGCCTGGTATTTCGTGCAATGGGCGACCAGCCCCGAGGTCCAGAAGAGGATGGCACTGCAGGGCATTGCCCCGCCGCGTCCGTCCGTCGCCAAAGACCCCGAATATCGCAAGTGGATCGACGAAGAGCCGGTCCGCAAGGAATGGCAGGCCGCGCTCGACGTGCTCGCCACCAAGGGCTCGTCCGAGGTCGGCTATCCCATCGTTGCCAATCCGGAATCGCGCGAGTTCATCGGCCAGGCGGTGCAGGATTTGATCCTGAAGCAGAAGCCGATCGAGCAGGCCTGCGCGGATGCCGACAAGGCGCTTGATGCGCTGATCGCACAGAAGTAACACCTCGAGGCCGGCGGGCTCGCTGCCTGCCGGCACCTCCTCACTCCTCAAGGAAACGCACGCATGTCTGATGCGGCTGCGACACTCGCGCAGGACCGGCAGAAGCTGGAAATGTCGGCGCTCTCCGCGCCGGCCGTGATCTTCACGGTCGCGATGATCGCGTTTCCCGTCGTCTATACGATCTGGCTCGGCTTCCAGAACTTCTCCTCGACCGGCAAGCAGTCCTTCGCCGGCCTCGCCAACTATTCGAAGCTGGTCTCCGATTACGAGTTCTGGCACGGGCTGTGGGTGACGATCGCCCTCTATGTGCTGTCGCTGGTGCTGCAGCTCGTCTTCGGCGTCTGGCTCGCGCTGGTGCTGTTTCATGCCAAGCGCCTGCCGGGGATCGTGCGCTCGCTGTTCATCTCGCCCTTCATGATGCCGCCGGTGGTGGCAGGCATGATGTGGCTGGTGATTCTCGATCCCTCGCTGGGGGCGGCCAACTACGTCCTGCAAGCGTTCGGCCTGCCGCCATCGGATTGGCTGGCGTCGCCGACATGGGTCATTCCAACGTTTGCTCTGATCGACAGCTGGCAGTGGACGCCCTACGTCGCCTTGATCGTGCTGGGCGGGTTGCAATCGCTGCCGCCGAGCGTCTACGAGGCTGCGCAGATCGACGGCGCATCCCCGTTCAAGACGTTCCAGCGCATCACGCTGCCGCTGCTGCTGCCGACCATCGTCACCGCGGCCATTCTGCGCAGCGTCGACCTCCTGCGCTTCTTCGACATCATCTACATCACCACCCAGGGCGGCCCCGGCGACGCCTCGAACACGCTCAACATCTATGGCTTCCGGGTCGGCTTCGAGTTCTTCAACATCGGCTATGCCAGCGCCCTGATGCTGACGCTGACGGCGATCGTGTTCGGCGCGGTGCTCGCCTTCAACCGCCTGCGCGGCGCGGTGGCCTGGTGACGCCATGACAGATGCCGCCAACACCGACCGCTGGATCCGCTGGCTCAATACGGTGCAGCTCGTGCTGGCCGGGATCATCATCATGGCGCCGACGGTCTGGATGGTGCTGTCCTCGTTCAAGCCGTCTTTCGAGGTCACCGCCTATCCGCCGACGCTGATCTTCACGCCGACATTGGAAAACTATGTCGAGTTGACCAAGACCACGCCGTTCCTGAGCTACGCGCTCAACAGCCTCATCGTCACCGTCGGCTCGACCGCGCTCGGTCTGCTATTTGGGATCCCCGCCGCCTTTGCCGTTTCCTGGACGCGGATTTCGTGGCCGGCAATTCTGACGCTGGGGGCGCGCATGGCGCCGGGCACGCTATTCCTGCTGCCATGGTACGTCATGTTCCGGCAGGTGGGCATGATCGGCTCCTACACCGCGCTGATCCTCAGTCATGCCGTGATCACGTTGCCAATCGTGATCTGGGTGCTGTTGCCGTCCTTCGACGGTATTCCGCGCAGCGTGTTCGAGGCGGCGCAGGTGGATGGATGCAGTGTTACGCGCATCCTCTGGCGCATCGCGCTGCCGCTGGTGGCATCCGGCGTCGCGGTGTCGGCGATCCTCGCCTTCGTGTTCTCGTGGAACTACTTCCTGTTTGCGCTGGTGCTCTCCAATGGCGACACCAAGACGCTGATTGCGGCGGCCTTCAACTTCATCGGCGAAGGCTCGACGCAATGGGGCGCGCTGATGGCCGCGGCGACGCTGATCGCCTTGCCGCCGCTGGTGCTGGCGGCCCTGGTTCAGCGTTGGCTCGTCTCCGGACTGACGCTCGGCGCGGTGAAAGGCTAGTTATCTGATGAATGTATCACCCCGTCCCAATTCGATCATGCAGGCCGCGGTCTTCCACGGCAATGACCGCATCACCATCGAGCGTGTGGCGATGCCCGACCTCGGCACCGGCGAGGTGCTCGTGCGGGTCTCGCGCACCGCATTGTGCGGCTCGGACTTCAAGCTCTGGCACAAGGGCGCCGAGTTCACCGCGGGCCACGAGATCTTCGGCGTGGTCGAGCAGCCCGGTCATCGTCTGCATGGCCGGCGCTGCGCCGTCTATATCCCGCTGCACTGCGACCGCTGCGCGGCCTGCAAGCGCGGCGACACCCAGATGTGCCTGGAAGTCTCCAGCCTGATCGGCTGGAACAGGCCGGGCGGCTATGCCGAATACGTCCCCGTTCCGGAGAACTGCCTACTGCCGGTGCCTGACGATATCGAGGACAGCCTCGCGCCGTTGCTGCTCGACACCATCGGCACGTCGGGCCATGCGGTGCGCTTCGTCAGCCGCGTCGTGCCGCCGGCCGAGGCCGGTCCGGTGCTGGTCATGGGGGCAGGGCCTGTCGGCCTCGGTGTGGTGCTGGCGCTCCGCGCGCTCGGCTACGATGACGTCCATGTCGCCGATCCCAACGCCGCGCGCCTCGAGATCGCGCAATCCTTCGGTGCGAAGGCGCACCCCGTCGGCGATACGTCGAAGCGCTTCGCCCTGATCATGGAATGCTCCGGCGCGCATGCGGCCCGCAATCTCGGCATCGAGCTGGTCCTGCCGCGCGGCGCCCTGGTGCTGGTCGGGGAGAACGCCGCACCCTGGACCATCGAGGAAGGCAAGGTGTTCCGCCGCAAGGATTTCTACATGATCCGGACCTTCTACTTCCCGGTTTCCGATTTCGAGCCGAATGTCGAGCTGCTGCGCAAGTACAAGGACGAATACCGCGTCCTCGTCGACGGCGAATTCGGCCTGTCGGCGCTGCCCGAGAATTTCGCCCGCTTCGCCAAGGGCGAACTGATCAAGCCCGTGCTGGCGCTGGACTGAGCGATCATGGCCTCGATCTCGATCCGCAACCTCGTCAAGCGCTATGGCAATTTCACCGTGATCCCAGATCTCAATCTTGAGATCGCGGACCATGAATTCGTCGTCTTCGTCGGCCCGTCCGGCTGCGGCAAATCCACCTTGCTGCGCATCATCGCCGGCCTCGAGCCGATTTCTTCCGGAGAGCTCTATATCGGCGACAAGCGCGTCAACGGTGTGCAGGCCGCGCAGCGCGATATTGCGATGGTGTTCCAGGACTACGCGCTCTATCCGCACATGAAGGTCTACGACAACATGTCCTTTGCGCTGGAGCTGCGCGGCGTGCCGAAGGCCGAGATCGACGCGCGCGTGAGGCGTGCCGCAGCGCTTCTGCACATTGAGCCCTATCTCGACCGCAAGCCGAAGGAGCTCTCCGGCGGACAGCGCCAGCGCGTCGCCATGGGCCGCGCCATCGTGCGCAATCCCAAGGCGTTCCTGTTCGATGAGCCGCTGTCCAATCTCGACGCAAAGCTGCGCGGGCAGGTGCGGGCCGAGATCAAGGCGCTGTCGCAGGAGCTGAAGACCACCATGGTCTTCGTGACGCATGACCAGATCGAGGCCATGACCATGGCCGACAGGATCGTGGTGCTCCAGAGCGGCACGATCCAGCAATACGACACGCCGGAGACGGTCTACGAGCGCCCGGCCAACCAGTTCGTTGCCGGCTTCATCGGCTCGCCTGCGATGAATTTCTTTCCGGTCGAATGGCGCGATGGGCGTGCGGTCCTCTCGCAGGGCGGAACGGTGGTGCCGCTGGATGGCGAGATCACAGCCCGCCTGGGCAAGGCCGGCAATGCCGTGCTGGGCATTCGTCCAGAGCATTTCGCCGTCGCCGCGGATGGAGCCGATGGCATCGCCATTGATGTCAAGCTGGTCGAGCCGCTCGGCTCGGATACGCTGATCCATTTCGATCTCGCCGGCGTCTCCGCGATCGCGCGGGTCGATCCGTCGCTGCGGCCGAAGGTCGGTGATCGCATCGGCTTGCGTCCGCAGCCGGGCAAGACGCATCTGTTCGATGCGGCCGACGGGCAGGTCTTACGATGAGCGCGCCGGCAAACATCGGCGATTTGTCGGCGCTGGCGGGCGTGGCGTCCAAAACCAGGCCCGTGCACGTGATCTGCCTGGGGCTATCAGCGCTCGATCAGGTCTGGCGCGTCGATCGCCTGTTCGCGGGGCGAAGCGAGAAGATCAAGGCGGCCGGCTACGGCACGCTTGGCGGCGGCATGGCCGCCAATGCGAGCGTCGCGATCGCAAAGCTCGGCGCGTCCGTCGCGTTCTGGGGGCGGGCAGGGCACGATGCCGCCGGCCATGAGATGAAATCGGCCTTCGCCGCTGAAGGCGTCGATGTCGAGAATTTCCGCCTGTTTCCCGATGGCCGCTCGTCCGTCTCCGGGGTCATCGTCGATGGTTCTGGCGAGCGGCAGATCGTCAACTTCCGCGGACTCTATCCGGAAGCCGCGGATTGGCTGCCGCTCGAAGCCGTCGCCCGTGCATCCTCGGTGCTGGCCGATCCGCGCTGGGTCGAGGGCGCAGCGACACTGTTCCGCGAAGCGCGCGCGCGCGGCATTGCGACGGTGCTCGACGGCGACATGGCCGAGCCTGATGTGTTCGAGCGGCTGCTGCCGCTGACGGATCATGCGATCTTCTCCGAACCTGCGCTTACCGCCTTTGCCGGATCGGCCAAAGATGAATGTCTCGCAGCGCTCGCGCGTTTCGGCTGCCGCGTCATCGCCGTCACGCGCGGCGAGGGAGGTGTGAGCTGGTACGAGAACGGCGAGCTGCACCGGCAGTCGGCCTATGCCGTCGAGGTCGTCGACACCACGGGCGCCGGCGACGTCTTCCACGGCGCCTATGCGCTTGCGATCGGCGTCGGCCTCGATGTGCGCGCAGCCATGGCGTTTTCGGCGGCCACGGCCGCCATGAAATGTCGCCACGCCGGTGGCCGCAACGGAATCCCCGATATCAACGAGTGTCTAGCATTCATGAGGACGACGCCATGAGAACGATTGGAAAGAACCGCGGCCTGGCACGGCTTGCTGACGCGGATGGCCACTTTCGCATGGTCGCGCTGGACCAGCGGCCGCCGTTGTTCGACGCCATCGCGAAGGCAAAAGGCATCGCGCGGGAGCAGGTTGAGTATTCCGACGTCACGGCGGCCAAGCGCCTTCTCGTCGAGAACCTCGCGCCGCATTGCAGCTCGATGCTGTTCGATCCGAATTTCGCGGTGCCGGCTGCGATCGATCTGTTGCCGCCGCGTTGCGGCTTGATCATGACTCTGGAGGAGCACCGCGTGGAGGAAACCGCGGGCGGCCGCAAGTCGCGCGCGATCACCAATTGGAGCGTGGAGAAGATCCGCGCGATGGGCGGCGACGCCGTCAAGGTGCTGGCCTGGTACCGGCCGGATGCAGATGCCGCGGTGAATGAGCATCAGAAGCGTTTCGTCCGCGAGATCGGCGAGGACTGCGCCCGCCATGATATTCCCTATGTGCTCGAGCTGCTGGTCTATCCGTTCCTCGGCAGCGCCAACCACACCGCGGACTATGCGGAATCGCCGGGCAAGCTGCCGAGCCTCGTCATCGACAGCGTACGCGAGTTTGCCAAGCCGGAATATTGCGTCGACCTCCTCAAGCTGGAGAGCCCGCTTGCGGCGGGCGGCCTGCCGGCCCGCGACGGCAGCGCGGAGGCGAAGGCCGCGCAGAAGGAGTTCGATGCGATCGGCGACATCTGTCGCGAACGGAGCATCCCCTGGGTGCTGCTGTCGGGCGGCGCCGTCCCTGAGAAGTTCGAGCGCGTTCTCGACTACTCCTATGCCGCGGGGGCGAGCGGCTTCCTCGCCGGCCGCACCATCTGGCTCGACGCCGTTCTGAAGAATTTCCCGGACCGTGCGGCGGTGTCCGCGAGCCTGCGCAAGGACGGTCTCGGCGTGCTGGAACGGCTCAACAAACTCACCACCGCCAAGGGCACGCCGTGGAAGGCGCGTTTCCCGGCATTCGCTGATATCAAGCAGGAAGGTGACTTCGCGCGCGCCTACTGAGATAGTGGCTCTGCGTGTTCATCCCATCGCAGGCTCGGCAACATGACTGACGGCTTCACCATCCGATCGATCGAGGCGTTCTGCTATCGCTATCCGCTGGCGACGCCGGTGGTGACATCGTTCGGCAAGATGCTCAACCGTCCCGCCGTCTTCGTTCGCGCCGTCGATGAAGACGGCGTCGAGGGATGGGGCGAAGCCTGGTCGAACTTTCCGGCGCCAGGTGCGGAGCATCGCGTCCGGCTCGTCAACGAGGTGCTGGCGCCGGGTCTTGTCGGGCGCAAGTTCGACGGTCCTGTCCAGGCGTTCGAGGTGCTGACAGGGGGGACCGAGGTGCTGGCGCTGCAATGTGGCGAGCCCGGCCCGTTCGCGCAGGCGATTTCAGGCATCGACCTTGCGCTGTGGGATCTCGCAGCGCGCCGTGAGAAGTTGCCGCTGTGGCAGTTCCTCGGCGGCCAATCGAACAAGATCAAGGTCTATGCCAGCGGCATCAATCCCGGTGGCGCCGCGCAGACGGCGGAAACTGCGCTCAGGCGCGGCCATCGTGCGCTGAAGCTGAAGGTCGGCTTTGGCGCCGAGATCGATCTCGCCAATCTGGCCGCGCTGCGCGGTATCGTCGGCGCCGGCATGCTTGCGAGCGATGCCAATCAGGGCTGGTCGGTCGAGCAGGCCATGGAGATGCTGCCGCGGCTTGCCGAATTCGATCTGCGCTGGCTGGAGGAGCCGATCCGCGCCGATCGTCCGCGCGAGGAATGGCGCAGGCTGCACGCTTTGGCGAAGATGCCGATTGCAGCAGGCGAAAACATTCCGAGCCTCGACGCATTCAAGGAGGTTCTGGCCGACGACGTGCTCGGCGTGGTTCAACCCGACATCGCGAAATGGGGCGGCCTCAGCGTCTGTGCCGGCCTGGCTCGCGACATCCTGAAGGCGGGCAAGACGTTTTGCCCGCATTATCTCGGCGGAGGCATCGGCCTACTCGCGTCCGCGCACCTCCTTGCCGGCGTCGGAGGCGATGGCTGGTTGGAAGTCGATGCCAACGACAATCCGTTGCGCGATCTGCTATGCGGCCCCATCCTCAATGTCAGGGACGGCGCGGTCGAATTGAACCACGAGCCGGGGCTCGGCATCGCGCCTGATCTGTCCAGTATCGAGCGCTATCGCGGCATCTAGCGCTGTGGAAGGCCTGTCAGCGACCGAAGATGCTGACGGCCGCAAGACGCAGAACACGCAGCTCGGTGCGATCGTCGCGCAGGCGCGGGCGGGGCGGTCGACAGCCCGGCGGTTGCTGCCTTCCTAGGCTGGATGCCGAGATGAAATGCAGAGCGCAGAACCATTAGTCGCGCTTATGTCGCGAATTTTTACTTCCAATTTTACATCGCAAGATCCCAGCCATAGCCTCACGCGCAACTGATCATATGTCGCGATCGATCAATGGCGATCGGAGCGAGCGTTCATTGTAGCCAACGAGGGTTGCCATGCTTGACAGGGACGAGGGGAAATCCACTGCCGGTCCGGCGGGGACGAGCGACAAATCGGCGAAAAAACTGAGCCGGCGCACGCTGTTGAAGGGGGCGGCCGCAATTGCGGGCGCGGCCGCAGGGTCGGACGCGATCCGCGGATTTCCGACCATCTGGGCGCAGGAGATCAAGGACATCGAGCTGCGCCATGTCGGCGTGTCCTACTCGGTGGTGAAGGCGATCGGCGACCAGGCCGCCAAGGATCTCGGATTCAAGGTGACGATGCAGAACCTCGACACCTCCGCCGCGATCAACCGCTTCATAAGCCAGCCTAATACGGTCGACATCGCCGATCTCGAGGGCTGGCAGGCCAAGCTCGCCGCCAAGCGCAGCGTGATCCAGGGCATCGAAGTCAAGAAGATCAAGGAGTTCGACAACATCCTTCCGATCTTCACCAAGGGCGAGATCGACGGCCACAAGATCCCGCGCCAGGGCATCTCGCCCTATGAGGCCATGTACATCGCCAAGCCCGACTCGACCGACCTGAACGACGGCGTCACCGAATGGGCGACCTTCCTGCCGCAGGTCTACAACGCCGACTCCATCGGCTACAGGCCCGACCTCGTCGGCCATGAAGTGACCGAGTGGAAGGATCTGATCGACCCCAAGTTCAAGGGCAAGGCCGCAATCCTCGACGTGCCAGCGATCGGCATCATGGACGCTGCGCTCTGCTTCGAAAGCGCCGGGCTGATCAAGTACGGTAACAAGGGCAACATGACCAAGGAGGAGATCGACTTCACCTGCAACAAGCTGATCGAGCTGAAGAAGCAGGGCCAGTTCCGCGCGACCTGGACCACCTTCGATCAGTCGGTGCAGTTGATGGCGGCGGGTGAGGTGGTGATCCAGTCGATGTGGTCGCCGGCGGTTGCCGCGGTGCGCGTCAAGGAAATCCCCTGCGTCTACGCGCCCGTGAACGTCAAGAACGGCAAGGAAGGCTATCGCGGCTGGTGCAACGGCATGGGCCTGATGAAGCACCTTTCCGGCAAGAAGCTCGACGCCGCCTATGAATATCTCAACTGGTATCTGTCGGGTTGGCAGGGCGGCTTCGTCGCGCGCTACGGCTACTACAGCCCGGTGCCCTCGACCGCGAAGAAATTCCTGACGCCGGCCGAATGGGCGTTCTGGTACGAAGGCCAGCCCGCGCCGGAGGCGGTCAACGACCCCTACGGCGTACCCATGGAAAAGGCCGGCACCAAGCGCGACGGCGGCTCGTTCCTCGATCGCGTCAAGAACATCTCGTGCTGGAACACGCTGATGGACGAGGCCGCCTACATGAACAAGCGCTGGAACGACTTCAAGGTGGCCTGAAATCTGCTTCCCTCACGTAGCTTAGCGCCGGCGCGGCGACGCGCCGGTGCGAGAAGATCGACTTCGAGGCGTTTGCCGCTATGCAGCCAAATCCAGCTCAAACTCCGTCACGCGCCAATCTCGCCGGCTGGCTCTATGTATCGCCGCTCGTCTTGGCGCTCGTGCCGTTCTTCGTGGCGCCGATCCTGGTCGTGCTGGCTGCGAGCTTCTTCGCCACCGACGGTTTCGGCGGGCTGACGCCGGGATTCACGCTGGCAAGCTATGCCGAAGTGCTGCACTCGCAGCTGACGTTGAAGCTGTACCTGGCGACCATCAAATTCACGGTGCTGACCTGGATCTTCACGCTCGCCATCGGCTTCTTCGTTGCCTATTTCCTGGCGTTCCACGTCCGCAATCAGTTGTTTGCGATCGGCCTGTTCCTGCTCTGCACCGTGCCGTTCTGGACCTCGAACATCATCCGGATGATCTCCTGGATCCCGTTGCTCGGCAAGGAGGGCTTGATCAATCAGGTGCTGCTGGGAATGGGCGTGATCCGCCAGCCGCTCGAAGTGCTGCTGTTCTCCGACCTCGCCGTGGTCATCGCCTATGTCCACCAGCTCACGATCTTCATGATCGTGCCGATCTTCAATTCCATGGCACGGATCGACAAGAAGCTGATCGAGGCCGCGATCGACGCCGGTGCCAGCCGTTTCGACATCATGCGCCTGATCGTGGTTCCGATGTCCAAGAGCGGTATCGCGCTCGGCACCATCTTCGTGGTCTCGATCGTGATGGGCGACTTCTTCGTGGTCAAGGTGATGTCCGGCGGCGGCTCGGCCTCGGTGGTGAGCGCGTTCTATGAGGATGTCGGCGTGCTGCAATATCCGACCGCAGCCGCAAGTGCCGTGCTGCTGACGCTGGTGCTGGTCGCGCTCGTCTCGCTGATCCTGCGTACCGTCGACATCAGGCAGGAGATCGCGCGATGAGTGCCGTTCTTGCCGACACGCCAAAAACCGACGCGTCCCGGACGGTCGCGCCGGCCACCACCAAGGCGATCGCGCCGGACAAGGGCGGCCGGCCCTGGACGTTCTACGTGCTGGCGACGTTGTTTGTGCTCTACGTGCTCGCTCTCTACGGTCCAATGTTCTGCATCTACATCCTCTCGTTCCAGGATATCCGAGGCGGGCTCGTCTTTCCGATGAAGGGCCATTCGCTGCACTGGTTCGTCGATCTCTTCACCCAGGTACGCACCGGCGACGTCAAGGGCTCGTTCGACCGCTCCATCAAGCTGGCGGTCATCGTCACCATCATCACCGTAGTGGTCTCGTTCCTCGCCGGGCTCGGCTTTCGCAAACGCTTCCGCGGCGACACTGTCGTCCTTTATATGATGATCGGCAGCCTGGTTGCGCCGGGCCTCGTGCTCGGCCTCGGCACGGGCCTGCTGTTCCAGGCCCTCGGGCTGAACGCGAGCTGGTACACGTCCGCACTCGGCGCGCAGCTCTCCTGGACGTTGCCGTTCGGCGTGCTGGTGATGTTCGCGGTGATGTCGCGCTTCAATCACGTCTGGGAGGAGGCCGCCTACGATCTCGGCGCCAACCGCTGGCAGTCGATCCGGCTGGTGATGATCCCGGTGCTGGCGCCCGGCCTCGTCGCAGTCGCGCTGTTCGGTTTCACGCTGTCCTACGACGAGTTCGCACGCAGTCTCCAGACCGCGGGCTCGCTGAATACGCTGCCGCTGGAAATCTGGAGCATGACCTTGAACGTCACCTCGCCATCGCTCTACGCGCTCGGCACGGTGACGACCGTCATCTCCTTCATCGTCATCGGTGCGAGCCTGGGCAGCATCGTGCTGATCCAGACGAAGCGCGGCGGCCAGGCAAAGGGTTGAGCTGGGAATGAAGAGAGATCGCGGCGATATCGAACTGGCAGGGGTCTGCAAGAGCTTTGACGGCGCGACCTACGTGGTCGATGCCGTCAACCTGAAGATCGCGGATGGCGCCTATTGCTGCTTCATCGGCCCCTCCGGCTGCGGCAAGACCACCATCCTGCGCATGATCGCCGGCCATGAGGATCCGACCGCGGGCGAGATCGTGATCGGTGGCCAGAATGTCGTCGGGCTGGCGCCGGTGCAGCGGCGTACCGCGATGATGTTCCAGTCCTACGCGCTGTTCCCGCACCTGACCGTGCGCGAGAACATCGCCTTTGCACTGCGGGTGCGCGGCATGCCGAAGGCCGATCGCCTGCGTTCGGCCGACGCCATGATCGAGAAGGTGCGCCTGACGCAATTCGCCGACCGGCTGCCGGCGCAGCTCTCAGGTGGTCAGCAACAGCGCGTGGCGCTGGCGCGTGCCGCGATCACCGAGCCCCGCGTGCTCCTGCTTGACGAGCCACTCTCCGCGCTCGACGAGCAGCTCCGGGTGCAGATGCGCCAGGAGCTGCGGCGGATGCAGCAGGAGCTCGGAATCACCTTCATCCATGTCACCCACACCCAGCTCGAGGCGATTGCCCTCGCCGATCTCGTCGTGGTGATGGAGCAGGGCAAGATCAAGCAGGCGGGGCCGGCGCGCGAGGTCTACGCGCATCCGCACGATCGCTATGTGGCCGAGTTCATGGGCGGACAGAATGTGCTGTCGGGGCGGGTCGAGAAGGTCAACGGTGCGAGCTTTACGCTGGCGCAGGCCGCACCCGATGGCATCGAGGTGCCGCTTCAGGCGCGCTCGACCGTCAGCGTCGGCGACAAGGTCGATATCGCCGTGCGCCGCGACGACGTGGTGCTGGTCAGGTCGGGCAAGGAATTGCCGCCCGGCTGCACGACGTCGCTGCCGAGCCGCGTCCTGGCGATCGAATACCAGGGCTATTTCGTCAAGGTCATGCTCGACACCGTGCCGGACGACGGGTTCGTCGCCTATGTGCCGGAAAAGACCTTCTTCGCGGATCCCTTCACCGTCGGCGATGTCGTGATGGCCACCTGGGCCACGGGCAGCGCCCTTCCACTCGCCTAAGAGAGCCGTCGCGCACAGGAGCTGATCGTGCAGATATCCTTCACACTCAACGGACGGCCTACCACAGTCGATGTCGAGCCGGCGACGCTCGTCACCGAGCTCCTGCGCGAGCAGCTCAACCTCACCGGTACCCATATCGGCTGTGACACCAGCCAGTGCGGCGCCTGCGTGGTCCATCTCGACGGCTTGCCGGTGAAAAGCTGCACGCTGCTGGCGCCAGCGCTTGTTGGCGCGACGTTGCTCACGATCGAAGGTCTTCAGGGCGCACCTGGCTCGAACCAGATGCATCCGATGCAGGAGGCCTTTCGCGAGCATCATGGCCTGCAATGCGGCTTCTGTACGCCCGGCATGCTGATGACGGCGGTCGCGCTCGCGGCCGGGAAGCCTGATCTGACCGAGGCCGATGTCCGTCACGGTCTCGAAGGCAACATCTGCCGATGCACCGGCTACCAGAACATCGTCGTCTCGGTGATGGCAGGCGCCGCCGCCATGAATGCCGCCAAGGGAGAGTGACCATGGGCAATGTGATCGGTATCGGCGCCGCACCGAAGCGCAAGGAAGACCAGCGCTTCCTCACCGGACGCGGAAATTACGTCTCCGACATCAAGCGCCCCGGCATGACGGCGGGCGTGTTCGTGCGCTCGCCGCATGGCCACGCGGTGCTGCGCGGCATCGACAAGAGCGCGGCGCTGGCCGCACCCGGCGTCGTCGCCGTGCTGACCGGGGAGGATGTCGCGACCGACAAGCTGGGCACGCTGCCCTGCGGCTGGGGGATCTCCGACGCCAAGGGCGTTCCGATGAAGGAGCCGCCTTTCCCGATGCTTGCGCAGGACAAGGTGCGCTTTGTCGGAGACATGGTGGCCTTCGTCGTCGCGGAGACGCCGGAGCAGGCGAATGCCGCGGCCGAGCTATTGAAGGTCGACTACGAGGTGTTGCCGTCCGTGGTCGGCGTGCTCGAAGCGGTGCGGCCTGGCGCGCCGCAATTGTTCGAGGACGTGCCGAACAATATCTGCTGCGACTGGGAGCTCGGCGACAAGGCCGCGGTCGAGACGGCGTTCCGGAAGGCGGCACACGTCGCAAGGCTCAGTCTGGTCAACAATCGCCTGATCGGCAACCCCATGGAGCCGCGCGCGGCGATCGCCGAGTACGAACCCGGCACGGATCGCTTTACGCTGTGGACCACGAGCCAGTTTCCGCATGTCGTGCGGTTTCTGATGGGCGCGCTGGTCCTCAACATCCCGCAACACAAGCTGCGGGTGGTCGCCCCCGACGTTGGCGGCGGTTTCGGCGTCAAGCAGTTCCATTACGGCGAGGAAGCAGTAATCACCTGGGCCGCCAAACGCGTCCATCGTCCGATCAAGTGGGTGGCAAGCCGCTCGGAAGGCTACGTCTCGGACCGCCACGGGCGCGATCACGTGACCGAAGCCGAGCTCGCACTTGACGAGACCGGAAAGTTTCTCGCATTCCGTGTCAATACGCTGGCCAATATGGGCGGCTATCTCTCGACTTTCGGGCCGAACATTCCGACCAATCTCTACGGTCCCTTGCTCGGCGGCGTCTATACTACGCCCGCGATCTACTGCAACGTGAAGGTCGTCTTCACCAACACCGTGCCCGTTGACGCCTACCGCGGCGCGGGCCGGCCCGAGGCCACCTTCGTGCTGGAGCGCATCGTCGATGTCGCAGCCAGCGAGATGGGCATTGACCGCGTCGAGATCCGCCGCCGCAACATGATCCCGAAGGAAGCCTATCCGTATCAGACCCCGGTGCTCGTGCAGTACGATTCCGGCGATCCGATGGGCTGTCTCGACGGCGCGCTGGTTGCGGCAGACGTGAAGAGTTTCGGGGTGCGCAAGGCGGCGTCGGCCAGCAAGGGAAAATTCCGCGGGCTCGGCTACTCGACCTATGTCGAGGCCTGCGGCCTTGCGCCATCGCGCTTTGCGGGCCGGTTGGGCGCGCGTGGCGGCCTCTACGAGAGCGCGACGGTGCGCGTGCATCCGACCGGCCAGGTCACGGTCATGATCGGCACCCACAACCACGGCCAGGGCCACGAGACCACGTTCGCGCAGATCGTGTCCGAGAAGCTCGGCGTGGCCTTTGAGAATATCGACATTGTGTTCGGCGATACCGATCGCGTGCAGTTCGGCATGGGCACCTATGGCTCGCGCTCCCTGGTGGTCGGCGGCGCGGCACTGTCGAAGGCGACGGACAAGGTGATCGCCAAGGGCAAGAAGATCGCCTCCCATCTGCTCGAGGCTGCCGAGGTCGATATCCAGTTCGAGGCGGGCAGGTTTTCCGTCACCGGCACGGACCGCATGAAGACGTTCGAGGAGATCGCGGGCGCCGCCTACGTGCCGCATGATTATCCGCTCGAAGTGCTTGAGCCGGGGCTGGAAGAGCAAGCCTATTACGATCCCGTCAACTTCACCTATCCCGGCGGCTGTCACATCGCCGAGGTCGAAGTCGATCCGGAGACCGGCACGGTGACGCTCGTCAATTACACGGCCGTCGACGACGTCGGCACGGTCATCAATCCCATGATCGTGGAGGGCCAGTTGCACGGCGGCATCGTGCAGGGCGTTGGCCAGGCGCTGTTCGAGAACGCGGTCTATGACGAGGGCTCCGGCCAATTGCTGTCGGGTTCTCTGATGGACTACTGCATGCCGCGCGCCGACCACATGCCCATGATGAAGGTCGCGACCCATTCGACACTGTGCACGCATACGCCGATGGGCGTGAAGGGGTGCGGTGAGGTCGGTACCATCGGCTCGCCGGCCGCCGTCATCAATGCGGTGGTCGATGCGCTGTCGCATCTCGGCGTCACCCATGTCGACATGCCGGCGACGCCGAACCGGATCTGGCGCCTGCTGCAAAACGCGTCGCTGCCGGTCGCCGCGGAATAGGGAGAATATCAATGAGGCCATTTGCCTATCACCAGCCGCACCAGCTTCCCGACGCCGCGAAGCTGCTGACCTCCATCGAGGACAGCAAGCTCGTTGCGGGCGGCATGACGCTGATCCCGACGCTGAAGCAGCGGCTGGCCAGTCCGCCTGCCTTGATCGACCTTTCGAAGCTCGAAAACCTGAAGGGTATCACCGACGACGACGCCACCATCGTCGTCGGCGCGATGACACCGCATGCGGTGGTGGCGGCCTCGAAGCTGGTGCAGGCGAAGATCCCCGGTCTCGCGGCTCTCGCGTCCATGATCGGCGATCCCGCGGTGCGCAGCCGCGGCACGATCGGCGGCTCGGTCGCAAACAACGATCCGGCGGCCGACTATCCCGCCGCCGTGCTCGGTCTCGGTGCGACCATCGTCACGAGCACGCGCGAAATCGCGGCCGACAAGTTCTTCCGCGGCTTGTTCGAAACCGCGCTCGAACCCGGCGAGATCATCACGGCGCTTCGCTTCCCAGTGCCGACCAAGGCGGGGTACGCGAAGTTCAAGGCGCCGGCTTCGCGCTATGCGCTGGTCGGCGTGTTCGTCGCGAAGTTCGCTGACGAGGTTCGCGTGGCCGTGACCGGAGCGGGCTCCGGCGTGTTCCGTGTGCCACCGATGGAGGCGGCGCTCTCGGGCAATTTCGATCCATCCGCGGTCGCCGCGATCAAGATCGACACCGACGGTCTCACCTCCGATATCCACGCCGAAGCCGACTACCGTGCGCATCTCGTCACGGTCATGGCCAAGCGCGCCGTCGACGCGGCGCTAAGCTAGCTCTTTAGGGTTGATGATGACTGATGGTTCCGGCCGAACGGCCTTTCCGCCGGCGCCGACTGGCCTCGGCGCGCTTTCTGCAACCGAGATCATGGCCGGCTACCGGCGCGGGGAATTCACTCCGCGTGACGTTGTTGACGACACGATTGCAGCCCTTCAGGCGGCGAACGAGACCTGCAACGCGGTGGTGACGCCGATGTACGAGCAGGCGAGGGCGGAGGCTGATCGACTTACCAGGGAGATGCGCGCGGGCGAAGCCAAAGGTCCGCTCGCAGGCGTGCCCGTCACGATCAAGGATCTGGTCTTCGTCGCGGGCGTGCCAGCCTATGCCGGCTCGCCGATGAACAAGAGTTTTGTGCCCGAGATGGATGCCGCCGTCGTGTCGGCGCTGAAGGCATCGGGCGCGATCATCACCTGCAAAACCACCACCTGCGAGTCCGGTTACAAATTAACGGCCGACAGTCCGGTCACCGGCACGACGCGCAATCCGTGGAATCCCGGTCGCACGAGCGGTGGGTCGAGCGGCGGCGCAGCGGCCGGCGTCGCTGCCGGCTGCGGCCCGATCGCGATAGGCACCGACGGCGTCGGCTCGATCCGTGTGCCGTCGTCGTTTTGCGGTGTGTTCGGGTTGAAGCCGACTTTCGGCCTCGTGCCGCGCTCGCCGGGCTTCTCGCCGCCGTCCTGGGCTTCGCTCGCGCATACCGGGCCGATCACGCGGACCGTCGCCGATGCCGCGCTGACGCTGCAGGTCATCGCGGGCTACGATCTGCGCGATGCGGCAAGCGTTCCCGTCTCCGCGCGTCGCTTCAATACGGACGCAGGGCGCTTGGATGGGATTCGTATCGCAGCCAGCGCCGATCTCGGCTACGCCGCCGTCAGCCCCGATGTCTGCGCGGCCTTTGGCAAGGCGCTCGCCGTTCTCGATTCCTGCGGCGCACAGGTCACCATGGACGGCCCGGGTCTCGATCCCGACATCCTGGAGCATACGTTGAAGCCGATCGCGTTCACCGAGCAGGCGGCCGCCGTCGCGACCAAGACTGCTGCCGATCTTGCAAGTTCGGAAGCCGACTATCGCGATGTCGTCAGCGCTGGACGGAGCTACAGCGGCACGGACTATATCGAAGCGAGTTACCGCCGCGGTCAGGCGCGCAGTGCCTTCGTCAAACTGTTCGAGCGTGTGGATGTGCTGGTGACGCCCACAGTCGCCGTCACCGCGTTCGAGGCCGGGCAGATCGGCGTCGGCACGATCGACGGCCGCAAGGTCGATCAGCATCTCGGCTGGTCACCTTTTACGTGGCCGATCAATCTCGCCGGCCTTCCGGCGGCGACGCTGCCTTGCGGCTTCGATCGCGATGGCATGCCGATCGGGCTTCAGATCATCGCGCCCTGGCTCGACGAGCCCATGCTTTTCCGCATCGCCGCCGCGTTCGAAGCGGCGCAGCCCTGGGCGAAGTTCTGGCCGCAGCTGGCGTTGCGCTAGGACAATTCGATCGGCCCGCGGCCGCTGAGCTCTTCGTTGAGGCGCAGATAGTGCGCGAGATAGTCGTGCAGGGCGGTGGCCGCTTTCGACGTGGCGCCGCTCGACTTGTAGAGCAGCAACTCGATCTTCGGCAGCGGCGGCAGGCCCTCGTTCGGCCCGATCTCGCGCATCGCCGGCACCAGCGCGCTGCGGCCGAGCACGGTGACGGCCATACCGGCGAAGGCCGCGGCTTGTAGTCCGCCCACGCTTTCGCTGACACAGGCGATGCGCCAGCGCAAATTCCCGCGTTCCAGCGTATCGATCGCGTAGTCGCGATAGATGTTGCCCGGCGGCAATAGCGCGAGCGGGATCGGCCGTTCCTGATGCGCGGCGGACTGCTCGCCGGTCATCCAGACCAGCTGCTCGCGCCGCACCACTTGGCCGCCGGTGAAATCGTTCATCCGGGTGACGAGCGCGATGTCGACATCGCCGCGCTTGACGAGGCCGACCAGCGGCGTCGACAGCGCGCAGTTGAGCTCGACCTGGACGCGCGGAAAGGATTTTCGGAACACGCTGAGAATCTGCGGCAGCATGAATGCCGCGTAGAGGTCGGGCGTGCCGAGCACGACCTGTCCCTCGATCTCCTGCGACGCAAGCTGCGAAATCAGCTCGTCATGCAACCTCAGGATGGATTTGGCGTAGGTGAGGACGGTCGTGCCGTCCTCGGTCAGTGTCATCCTGCGGCCGCCCTGCAGGAAGAGCTGCTTGCCGGTCAGCACCTCCAGCCGCTGCAATTGCAGGGTGATGGCTGGTTGGGTCCGGCCGAGCCGCCGCGCCGTCTCGGTGATGCTGCCGGTCTCCACGACCGAGATCAAGGACCGAAGCATGCGGATGTCGAGACTGATAAGGTTCATTCGGCGCTCGTTTCGCCCGACTTCGATGCAATTTCCATGCTACAGTTTCGCGGGAAACGTGTTGCGCATCCGGCTCGAACCTCAGCGTCTGACGTGCCACCGACGCTTGATTAACCTGGATTTTCTCGGCTGAAGCCAGCTCAAACTTGCCCGTGACGGGTTGGAGCTTAGAGTTCAATTTTTTCAACTGGTTAGAAGGTCGCTTTGCGCAACCGGTACGCCGGGAGATCCACGGCCGCCAATGTGAGCAGGCGTTGGGAGAAACATCTACGGCGGCACTTGCGTTCGCAGCACCGCCTCAATCTGTCGCGCTGCTCCAAGTAGCATTCGGTCTTGTCCGCGCGCAGCGATGATCTGGAGGGCGAATGGCAGTCCGCTCCGATCCGTTCCGCATGGAATCGAAATCGCCGGCAGGCAGGCATGATTGACAAAGGGCGTGAACGTCGCGTGGGCGCGCGGGCTTGCGGCCTTTCCGCCGATCGTGTCCGGGCCGAGCTGCGTCAATGGCCACGCGACGCATGGAACGGTTGGCGTCAGCAGCAGGTCGAACGCGCCAAGGAACGCCGCAAATGCCCTGGCGATTGCAGCGCTTGCGACCAGCGCGCCGGCGACCTCTGCGCCCGACCACGACAGCCCCCGCTCGATCTGGTTGGCGATATCAGGATCGAACAGGCTCGGATCCTGGCGGAAGACATCGCCATAAAGCGCCGCGAGGCCGGCATGTTGAAGTGGCATGATGGCTTCTTCGGTCGCGACCGCAGGCCAGGCGGGATCACATTCGGCGATCCGTAGCCCAGCCGCGGCGAGACGCTGGACGGCCAGAGAGACGCCGTCGGCGACGGCCTGATCAACGGCGGCATCAAGTCCAAGGCGCGGCGAGAAGGCGATGCGCAAGCCCGAGAGCTCGCCGCTGTCGCGAGCGATCGTCGCGGCATCCGGATCGCGCGCATCGACGCCGGCCATCGTTTCGAACGCGAGCGCGATATCGGCAATGTCGGCGGCGATCGGTGCAATGACGGAGAGGCCGAAGAACGGCTCGGCGAAGCCGGGCCCATAGGGGATCGCGCCATAGGACGGCTTGAAGCCGGCGACGCCGACATGGGCCGGGGGCCGGCGGCTGGAGCCGCCGGCATCGGTGCCGATCGCGAGCGGCACGAGGCCGGCCGCGACGGCGACGGCGGGACCGCCCGATGAGCCGCCGGGCGTCAGCGAGGGATCGAGAGGATGCCGGGTCGGGCCATATAACGGCGAGGTCGTCACCCCCTTGCAGGCAAACTCGGACGTCGCTCCGATGCCGACGATGACGGCGCCGGCCCGGCGCAGCCGCTCGATCGCAATCGCATCCTGCGGCGCGATGAAATCGGCGAACAGGCGCGAGCCTTGCGTCACCCGCCAGCCGCCGGCCCAGATGTTGTCCTTGACCACGACGGGGACGCCGGAGAGCGCCATCGTCTCGCCGGCGCGCAGGCGCTCGTCGACAGCCGCGGCATCGGCCAGCGTGCGGGCAGGATCGGTTGCGACGACCGCGTTCAGCGCCTTGGCGGCCTCGATGCGCGCGAGCGCGGCCTTTGCGGTTTCGGCGGCGCTCGTCCGCCCGGCCGCGACATCGGCTGCGATCTCGCGGGCGCTATGTGCCGGCTTCGTCATGGCCTCCCCGGATCAGCGCCACTGTGCCGCAGAGAGCCAGGCACGCCAAGGCAAAGAAGGCCGCGCCAAGGCCGGCCACACCGTCCAGGATCGACACCAGCGCAGGCGCCGCCAGCAGGCCGGCATAGGAGGCGGTCAGCACCGCGCCCGCGGTGTCGCCGATCCGGTCCTGCGGGGCGAGGCGGGCGATCTCCGCGATGAAGACGCCGTTCCAGCCCGAGGCTGTCAGGCCGAACAGCGCTGCAACCGCAAACTGCCAGGTGCGACCGAGCGATGCGCCGTCGAGGCCGAGCAGCGCGGCGCAGAACGCCATGCCGAGCCCGATCACGACGAGGACGCCGCGTGAGGCGTCGAGCCGCATCGCGACATAGCCCCAGCCCAGACGGCCGAGGAGGCCGCCGGCTTGCGCGCAGGCGAGCGCCATGCCGGCCTCGATATGGCTGAGCCCGAGCTCGCGGGTGCCGAGCGTGACGAACACGGTGTTCAGCGACACCTGCATCGCGCTGAACGGCATCGAGGCCAGCGCGAGCATCGCGATCCGCCGGTCCGCGGTCACCAGCGCCAGTCGCGCACGGAGGTCGAGTTTCGGCGGCGGTGCGGCCTTGGCGCCATAAGCCGGACGCAGTCGCTCGAACAGCAGGATTGCCAGCAGCGCGCACGCGCCGACCGCCGCATAGCACCAGACAGGTCCCAGCGTGATGGCGATCGCGGGCAAGACCAGCGAGCCGCAGACGGCGCCGATCTGATTCCCGGTCTGGCGGACCGAGAACACGAAGGCGCGGCGCTCGGCCGTCACGAGCCGAGCCAGCAACGCCGCGCTGGCAGGTGTTTCCGGTCCGAAGGCGAGGCCCAGGCAGAGGCCGGCGGCGAGCAGCGCCGCCGTCGAACCGAGCGAGGCCAGCGCCATGCTGACGATGATGGCCGCTGCGCACAGGCTTGCCATCCGCAGCGAGCCCATGCTCGCGATGAAGCCGCCGCCCCAGAACGAAGCGGGGATGCCGACCGCGAACACTGCGCAGGAGAACAGCGAAAGCTGCCAGACCTCGATATGGGCGCGCGGCGCGATCACGCCGGGCGCGAACAGGGCAAGCGCCACCAGGGCCTGGAGCCATGTCATCGCTGCCAGGGCCGGCAGCAGCGCGGGCTCTGGCCGAACGGCTGTGTTTGCGTCTACCATGGCGCTGCGTTCACGGGAGGAATTTGGTGGCAGGCGGCATTTCCATTCATGCGGTCGACGTGGCGAGCGGACGGCCTGCGCAGGGGCTGCGCGTCGAGATATGGCGGATCGATCCGGAGCAGCTGCGCCTCGCCGACGGACGGCTCGGCGGCAACGGCGCGCTCGATCATCCCATTGCGCAAGGCGAGGGCATCTCGGCAGGCGAGTACGAGGTGATGTTTCATCTCGGCGAGTTCTTCGGCGACAGCGATGGCTTCCTGACCGTGACGCCGTTTCGCTTTCGCATCAAGAACGTTGACGAGCATTTCCACCTGCCGCTGAAATTCACGCGCTGGGGCTATTCGCTGTTTCGGGGCGCCTGATCAGTTCGTCAGCCGCCGCGACAGGCCCGTCACGCGCTCCATGATCGCGACCAGCGCGACGGTCGCGATGATCAGCACGCCCGACAGCGCCGCGATGGTGACGTCGAGCTTGCCCTCGAGGTCCTGCCACATCCGGATCGGCAGCATGTCGGTCGCGGCATCGCGCAGGAACAGCGACACCGGCACGTTGTCGAAGGACGACATGAAGGCGATGAAGGCGCCTGCGATGATGCCCGGCCGGATCAGCGGCAGCACGATGCGGCGGAACGTGTAGAGGCGGCTGGCGCCGAGCACCGCCGAGCTTTCGAGCAGGGTCGGCTCCAGTTGGGCGAGCGCCGCGACCGTGTTGCGCACGACATAGGGCACGCAGACCACGGTGTGGCCGATCACCAGCGTCAGCGGCGACACCGGCAGGCCGACCAGCGAGAACAGCATCAGGGCGGCAAGGCCGAAGGCCAGCGCCGGCAGCACCAGCGGCGACATGAAGAGGGAATCGAGCAGCCGTGCCGACAGCGTCCGCGACCGCGAGATCGCCAGCGCGGCCGTGACGCCGAGCACGACCGACAGGCTGGTTGCCCACAGCGCGACGATGAGGCTGTTCTTCGCCGCGAAGTGCAGCTGCCAGGCATTCCACAGCTCGACATACCATCGCAGCGAATAGCCGGGCGGGGGGAATCGCAGCGAGAATCCGCTGGTGAAGGAGACGATCAGCACCACGAGCGAGGGCGCGATGATGATGATCAGCGCGATCAGAGCTATCAGCGTCATCACGAGCTCGAAGCTGATCGCTTCCAGAGTGCGCTTGCGGCCGGCCATCACGCGCCTCCATAGCCGCGCGAGAGGCGGCCGAGCGTGGTGAAGACGGAGACGACCGCGAGCACGGCGAGCAGGAAGATGATCGAGATCGCGGACGCAAACGGCCAGTTCTGCAGTGTCGAGGCCTGCTGATACAGATACATCGGCATGAACAGCATCTGCCCGCCGCCGATCAGCGATTGCGTGATGAAGGCCGTGATGGCGGCCGCGTAGGTCAGCGTGCATCCGGCAATCACCCCGGGCAGCGACAGCGGCAGCACGACCCTGAAGAAGGTACGCCAGCTCCCGGCGCCGAGCGAGCAGGAGGCGTCGTCGAGATTGGGATCGATCCGGCCGAGCGCGGTGATCAGCGGAAGCGTCATCAACGGCATCTGCACCTGCGCCAGCGCGATGACGACGCCGAACTGGGTGTAGAGCATTTTGAGCGGTGTATCGATCATGCCGAGCGACTGCAGCGTCGCATTGATGATGCCCTGGCGGCCCAGGATCACGATCCAGGCGAAGGTGCGGACCACGACGCTGGTCAGAAGCGGCAGCAGCACGATCAGGATGATGACGGTCTGGAGCTTTGGTCCGACCCGCTGGTAGAGCCACGCGACGGGAAAGCCGAGCACGAGGCACACGGCCGTCACCTCGGCGCCGAGCAGCAGCGTCGAGCCGAGCACGCTGAGGCTGAAAGGATCGGTGAGGAAGTGCAGGTATTGGCCGAGCCCCCAATGGAGCCCGGCCGTGTCGTTGTGCAGCGAGAGCCAGAGCAGTTGCAGCAGCGGGGCGACGAAGAACAGCAGGAAGAACAGCGCCAGCGGCGCTGCCAACCCCATTCCGTGGGATGTCACGTCGCGTGATGCCGGTGCTGCGCCCATCGCCGGATCCCCCGATATGCTAGATCTTGATCTCGCGGTTGAAGCGCTCGATCCAGGCCGAGCGCTGCTCGTTGATCTTCTTCCAGTCCTGGAACACGAATTTCTGCTTCAGCTCGGCGGTATCCTTGGCCAGCACGCGCGCGATCTCGCCGCCCATCGTCACCTTGGAATTGGTCGGCACGATCAGATAGGGCGGGTTCATCAGAGTGGTCTGCACCTCCGGCGTCAGCGCAGCCTCGATCAACTTGAAGGCAAGCTCGCGGTTCGGCGAGTTCTTGACGATGTGGATCGTGGTCTTGAAGGCGATGGCGCCTTCCTTCGGCGCCACGAACTCGACCGGCACGCCGCGCGCTTTCAGGATCTGGATGGCGTTGAAGTTGCCGGGCGAGATGTCGATCTGGCCCTGCTGGAACAAGGTGGCGAGCGCACCGGGGTTGGCCGCGACCGCGGCGAGATTGGGCTTCAGCTCCTCCAGCGCCTTGAAAGCGGGATCGACATTGGCTTCCGAGCCGCCGCGCATCTTGGCGATCTCGACCAGCCAGCCGGTGCCGAGCGTGGAGTTGAGGTTGGTGATGCCGACGCGGCCCTTGAACTCGGGCTTCCAGAGATCGGCCCACGAGGTCGGTGGTGTCTTGACGGATTCCGGGTTGTAGGTGAGGCCGACCACCTGGAAGAACGGGGCGGGGCCCATCGGTTCCTGCGCCTCGGCGATCAGGTCCTTGTAATAGGTGCTCTTCTCGACCGGGTAGGGCTCGACGAGGTCCTGGCCGACCGCGACGAGGGCAGGACCCGGATCGTGCAGCATGACGTCGATCGGCGGATTGGCCTTGGCTGCGTTCACCTTCGCGATCTGGTCGACCGAAAGCATGGGGTCGAGCACCATCGCTGCATCGGCGTTGGCCTTCCGGAACGCCGGCACCAGCACGGCCTTGTGCGCTTCCTCCCAGCTCCCGGTGAAGGTCGCGAACACCAGCGGACGGGCCTGGGCAAAGCTCAGTCCGGGAAACGCCTTCATGGCGCCGAGTGTGAGTGCGGTCGTCATCAGGCTTCGGCGGTTCATGATCATGTCGAACTCCTTCTATACAAAGACTGGATTCAAAGTGTTGCAGGAAAGGCATTTGCGAGCGACGGGGCGAGCGGTGCGAGACGGACCGCAGCGCCACTCTCCAGCGCACGCGTCTCGCCGATCCGCGCCTGGGAGACTTTTACGCCGGAGCCGTCGGCGGTGGTGACCTCGTGGACGACGGTGGCGCCGAGCGGCAGCGACATGCCGACGACGCCGGCAAAGCCGGCCTCGTCGCCGACGAATTGCAGATGTTCGGGGCGGATGCAGACGGTGACGCGGCCGCCTTCGGTGAGAGAGCCGGCCGCTGGCCGCGCGATGATCTCCGCGCCGGCGTCGAGGCGTACCTTGGCGGCGGTACGATCCGCCGACACGACGACACCGGGCATGCGGTTGGTGGAGCCGACGAAGGTATTGACGAACAGGGTCTGTGGACGGTCGTAGACGTCGGATGGCGTGCCGAACTGCTCGAGCGTGCCGTGGCTGAGCACGGCGACGCGATCGGCCATCGACAGTGCTTCTTCCTGGTCGTGCGTCACGATCAGGGTGGTGATGCCCGAGACGCGCTGCAGCCGCTTGATCTCGATCTGCATGTCGAGCCGCAGATTCTTGTCGAGCGCGGCAAACGGTTCGTCGAGCAGCAGGATCGACGGCTTGATCGCGAGCGCGCGGGCGAGCGCCACGCGCTGCTGCTGGCCGCCGGAGAGCTGCCGCGGCAGCCGTTCGGCCATCGCAGGCAATTGCACGAGCTCGAGCAGGCGCTGCGCCTCGCGCTGGCGCGTCGCCTTGTCGACGCCGCGCGCGGCGGGCCCGTAAGCGACATTCTCGATAACCGACAGATGCGGGAACAGCGCGTAGTTCTGGAACACGATGCCCACCGCGCGGCGGTTCGGTGGCAGCGTATCGACGATGTCGTCGCCGATGATGATGCGTCCCTGCGTCTGCGCGATGAAGCCGGCAATGATGCGCAGCAGCGTGGTCTTGCCGCAGCCGGACGGGCCGAGCAGGGCGATGATCTCGCCGCCCTTGATGTCGAGATTGATGTTCTCGACCGCGAGCGCGCCGCTCGGATAACGGTGGGTGACCGCGTCCACGACGAGAGAACGTCCGCCTTGCGCTTCAGCCATGATGCTGCCTCCCGTTGCCCCAGAGGAGAAAGCAAGTCTCGTGCCCGGCGCAGTCGCTTTTTGCGGCGCGTTTTGGCATTGTAGTCCGATGACCTCGGTTCGATCGATTTGCGACCTCACCGCCACAGCCCTTGCGCGCGCCATTGCGAAGGGCGAGCTGTCCTCGCGTGACGCCGTCGAGGCGCATCTGGCGCGGATTGCACGCAAGGACGCGCAATTGGCGGCGTTCGTGACTGTTGATGCGGAAGGGGCCCGCCGTGCGGCGGACATCTGCGACGCGGCGGCTGCGCCGACCGGCCCGCTGCATGGCGTGCCCATTGCGATCAAGGACCTCACCGACACCGCGGGGCTTGCGACCACCTACGGCTCGGTCCTGTTTCGCGATCACGTGCCGGCCGAGGACGATCTCGTGGTCGCGCGGCTGCGGCGCGCCGGCGCGATTATTCTCGGCAAGACCAACACGCCGGAATTCGGCTTCGGCGCGGTCTGCACCAATAAATTGTGCGGGCCGACGCGCAACCCGTTCCATCGTGTGCTGACCTCCGGCGGATCGTCCGGCGGCTCCGCCGTCGCCGTCGCAGCCGGTATGGTACCACTGGCGCATGGCACCGATTTTGGCGGCTCGGTGCGCACGCCTGCAAGCTTCTGCGACGTCGCCTCGATCCGTCCGACACCCGGCCGAATCCCGTCGCCGCGCCGTCCGCTCGGCTGGGACATGCTGGCCAGCCACGGCTTCCTCGCCCGCGATGTCGATGATCTCGAACTGGCGCTGTCGGTCTGCGCTGGTGGCGATGCGCAGGATCCGCTCTCGACTGGCGTCGCCGCGGACCATCGTCCCCTGGCTGGACGTTCCCGGATCGCAGTCACGCCTGATTTCGGTGTTGCGCCGGTTTCGCGCGACGTCCGCGCTCGTTTTGCCGATGCTTGCCAAGCGCTCGCGCGTGCTGGCGAGATCGTCTCGTCCTCGCCCGATTGCGGCGGGGCGATCGAAGCCTTCCGAACCCTTCGTGCCGCCCACATCGCCAACAGCTATGGTGAGCTGCTGAGAACGCGCCGCGGCGAGCTCACGCCCACCGTGATCTGGAATATCGAGGCGGGCGCCAAGCTCTCGGCGGAGGATTACCTCAACGCCGAGCGGCGGCGGACTGCGATCTACCGCAGCTTTCGCGAGTTGTTCGCGCGTGCCGATTTCCTGGTCGCGCCCGCGGCTTCGGTCTTCCCGTGGCCGAACGAGGTCAGCGATGTCACCGCGATCGATGGCGCGGCGCTGGAGACACCGATCGATTATCTCGCCGTCACCTTCATCGTGTCGCTGGTCGGTTTCCCGGTCCTGACCCTGCCGGTGCCGCGAGGGGAGAGCGAGCTGCCCTTCGGCATCCAGATCATCGCGCCACCGGGGGGCGAGTCCCGCCTGTTTGCCTTCGGCCGTACCATCGAAAACGAATTGGGATTTTCGCATCGCCGGCCAAAGCTCCCCTAGCTGTCGCGATGCTCGAGCCGGGCGGCGAGCGCGCCGGCGAGTCCGATGGTGGGCTTGGCAGCGGGCCGGCGGTATGTGCCCGCCGTAGCCTTGCGCAGGCGCAAGGCCACCAACGCCTCGGCCTGCTTCACGGCGGCGACGACCTGGTCGACGATGGGGACGGGGATTCGGTCGGCGACGCGTTCGGCAAGTCCCGAGAGCGGCGCACCGGCGAAGATCAGCACATCGGCCTCATCCTCGACGACGGCGCGCTGTGCGAGTTCGACCAGAAGGTCCTCCTTCTCCGTGCCGACCTCGGAGATCGCCTGGAACGGCGTGTCGAGCATGCGGATGCCGGCACAGCGCTCGCGCAGCCCGTGGTCGCGGACGCATTCCTCGTACCAGGGCCCCAGCGCCTGCGCGAAAGTGACGATGGCGAAGCGCCGCCCGGCCATGCAGGCCGTCAGCATCGCGGCTTCCGCGAGGCCGATCACGGGAATGTCGAACGTCTCGCGTGCGGCGAACAGGCCGGGGTCGCCGAAGGCGGCGATGATCGCGGCATCGACCTTCCTGTGCTGCTCGGCCAGCATTTCCAGCGCGATCGCGCCGCCGATCTGCGCCTCGGTCCGCGTCGCGATATAGGGCACGCCGCGCGTCGCGGTGCAGGGGACGACCTCGGTGCCGGGCGCGGCGGCCCGCTGCCCGACATCGGTCATCAACTGGGTGACCCCCGCGCTGGTGTTGGGATTGAGCAGCAGCAGCTTCATGGTCACGCTGCCGTCAGCTTGGGTTTGGGAGCGAGCGTCTCGAGCAGCGCGGTGCCGGTCTGGCGGACATGGGCTCCGAGCAGGCGCCCTGCGGCTTCGCTGTCGCGCGCTTCGAGGGCGGCGAGGATGCCGGCGTGTTCGTCGACCGAATTGCTCCAGCGCTTGTCGGCACCCAACGCGAGATAGCGCGCGCGTTCGGCCCGGGAGATCAGCGTCTCGTGCGCTTCGCGCAGCGGCGTGTTGCGCGCCATGCGGACGATGGTGTTGTGGATCTCACCGTTGATGGCGAAGTACTCGTCGAGTTTGCCGTTGCGATGATGACCCTCCATGCGGGTCTGGAGCGTGCGCAGGCGGGCGAGGTCGCGATCGGTCGCGCGGACGGCGGCAAGCTCGGCGGCCAACCGCTCGATGCCGGCGAGGGCCTCGAACAATTCCGAGATGCTCTCAATTGCGATGTCGGCGATGCGCGGGCTGCGGTTCGGGCGGAGCTCGATCAACCCTTCGGCGGCAAGCACCTTCATCGCCTCGCGCAGCGGCGTGCGCGACACGCCGAGCTCTTTCGACAGCCTGGTCTCCTGCGTCTGCGATCCCGGCGGCAGCTCGCCCCGGATGATCATCGTCCGCATCCGCGCGGCAGCGCGCTCGTGCAGACCCATCCGCTTGAGTTTGGGCGACTTTCGACCCTTCGGGGTGTCCAACTTCTGCTGCACGCGCGCCTCGTTGCTTCGAGTTCATCCTAGCCGTTTCCGGCTCCTTGGCTTGCCGAAAATACCGACACATGTAGCTGAAAACAATGGCACAACGCGTAAATTGTATGCAGCATGCAAAAACCCTGTTGCGCTGCCGCGAAGCCCGACCGATGATCTTGCGCGACGCGCGGATCTCGCGCCTTCGAAACGGAGTAAGCGATGCGGACGGGTTTGCGACTGGGCCTCGTGGTGATGGCGGCGATGTTCGGCGGAGGCGACCTCGCCATCGCGCAGACCGCGAAGATCAAGCTCGGCTTTGCCAAATGCGCGCATTGCCTGCCGATGTCGCTGATCCCGGGGCTGGCCAGGAATGTCGAGGTCGAGGCCACCGGCTTCAACTCCGGCAACGACGTGCTGACCGCCCTGGTCTCAAAGAGCATCGACGTCGCGCAGGTCACCTACCTCCATTACATCACCGCACTCGACAAAGGCTTTGACGTCGTCGCCGTGTCCGGCCAGATCAACGGCGGCTCGGAATGCCTCTCCTCCGCGAAGCTGAACCTGCCGCCCGAAGACTGGGCCGCGTTCAAGGCAACCGCTCTCAAGGCGAAGAGCGACGGTCAGCCGCTGAAGGTCGCGGCCTCGCGCGGCAACGCGCAGGACATCCACATGCGCGGCGCGTTCCTCAAGCAGGGCATCGACCCCAACAAGGACATCCAGTTCATCAACATTCCCAATCCGTCGGACCATCTGCCGGCCTTGCAGCGCGGTGAGGTCGACATGATCTGCTCGGTCGAGCCCTTCGCCTCGCAGATCAGGCTTGCGGGGGCCGGCAAGCACTTCGTGCTTCCTTACGACCAGGCCGCGGGAAATCTGACCAATTTGATCGTGACCCGTTCCGACGTGATCGCGAGCCAGCGCGCCGGCGTGCAGGCCGTCGTCAGCGCCGTGGTCGAACTCGACAACAAGCTGATCGCCGACAAGGGACCGTGGATCGAGGTCATCAACAAGCTGACGGGCCTCGACAAGACGGTGGCGACGGAGGCGTTGAAAAATGCATCGCCCGATCCCGCCATCCATCGTTCGCAGACGCTCGCGATTGCCGCGATGATGCGCGATCTCAAGTACATCTCGAAGGACGTCTCCGCGGAAGCCGAGAAGAACATGGACTATTCGTTCCTGGAAAAGGCCACCGCAAAGGTCAAGAATGACCTCGGTTACTGACGCCTCGCCGGCAAGGGGTGGGCTTCGGCTGACACGGGCGTTCCAGGGGCTCGAGCGCCTCGTCGTGCCTGGGTTGCTGATCGCGGGCTGGGAAGCCTTCGCGCGCAGCGGCATGCTTCCGCCCGCGCTGCTGCCGGCGCCGAGCGCGGTGCTGCATGCGCTCGGCGACTGGGTGTTCGGCTTCGACGAGACCACGCAGACCTATTCCGGCCATTGGCTGCGCGACGCGGTGGCCAGCGCCCTGCGCGTCTTCGGTGGCTTCGCACTGGCAAGCCTGCTCGGCATTCTCGCCGGTGTCGCGATCGGCTGGTCGCGCCTGTTCGAGAAGACGCTGGAGCCGACCCTGCAGATGCTGCGTCCGATCCCGCCGGTGTCCTGGATCCCGCTCGCCATCATCTGGTTCGGCATCGCCGACAAACCGGCGATCTTCCTCGTTTTCCTCGGCGCCTTCTTTCCCGTGCTGATGAACAGCATCCACGGCGTCAAGACCGTGGACCACAATCTGGTGCGCGCCGGGGCGATGATGGGCGCCAACGGACGGCAGATGCTGACCGACATCGTGCTGCCGGCGGCGCTGCCCTCGATCTTCGCAGGTCTGCGCATCGCGGTCGGATCGGCCTGGATGCTGACGGTCACGGCCGAGATGGTCGCGGTGAAAAGCGGACTCGGTTACGTGCTGTGGGATTCCTATTACTTCCTGCGCTACGACATCGTGCTCGCGGCGATGATATCGATCGGGCTGCTCGGTTATCTCTCCGATCTCGGCCTCAAGGCGATCATGGCGCGCACGCTGCGCTGGCAGCAGACGACCACCGTGCAAGGCAGGGCGGGCTGATGGCGGCAATCGAGCTTCGCAACATCGTCAAGGTGTTTTCCGACAAGCGGCGCGGCCGTGACCTGCTCACGCTCGACAACATCGATCTCGACATCGAGGCCAATGATTTCGTCTGCCTGCTGGGCCCGTCCGGCTGCGGCAAGTCGACACTCCTGAACATCATCGCGGGCTTCGAGCAGGCGACCTCCGGCCGCACACTGGTCGATGGAGAGCAGGTGGAACGGCCCGGCTCGGATCGCGGCGTGGTGTTCCAGCAGCCGACCCTGATGCCGTGGCTGACGGCGATCGACAACATTGCCTTCCACCTCAAGCTCAAGGGCGTCGCCAAGGCCGAGCGCCACGAACGGGCCATGGAATTCATCGATCTCGTCGGCCTGCGCGGTTTCGAGCATCACCATCCTTCCGAGATGTCCGGAGGCATGAACCAGCGGGTCGGCATCGCCCGCGCGCTGCTGATGAACCCGAGCGTCATCCTGATGGACGAACCGTTCGCGGCGCTGGACGCCCAGACCAAGCTCGAAATGCAGGAGGAGCTTGTCGCGATCTGGCAGAAGCGCCGCTGCACCATCGTGTTCGTCACCCATAGCGTCGACGAGGCCCTGGTGCTCGGCAACAAGATCGTGGTGATGACCAAGCGGCCGGGCCGGATCCGCGAGGCCGTCAATTTCGACCTGCCGCGCCCGCGCGACATCACGAGTCCAGAATTCAACGACGCAAAGCGCCGCATCCTGTCCCTGATCCGGGAGGAGTCGACGCGCCTTGCGCAGGCGTCGTAAGGTAGAGACATGCGCAAGCGCCTCGGCATGATCACGCCGTCCTCCAACTCGGTGCTGGAGCCCGTCACCAATGCCATGCTGCACGACGTGGCTGATGTCACCGCGCATTTCTCGCGGTTTCGCGTCACGGAGATTGCGCTCGATGCTGCGGCTCTGAGCCAATTTGACGCCTCGGTGATGTTGCCGGCGGCGGACCTGCTGGCCGATGCCAGGGTCGACGCCATCGCCTGGAATGGCACCTCCGCGAGCTGGCTCGGGATCGGCCGCGACAGGAGCTTTTGCGAGGCGATCACGGCACGCACGGGCGCGCCGACGACGACGTCGACGCTCGCCTGCATCGAGGCCGCGCGCGCGCTCGGCGCCGGACGTGTCGGCCTCGTCTCACCCTATACGGATGACGTGCAGCGGCGCATCGCCGATGTCTGGGCGGAGGAGGGAATCACCCCGCATGCCGAGCGGCATCTTGGCCTGCGCGACAATTTCTCCTTCGGCGAGGTCACGCCTGCCACGATCGCGGACATGGTTCGCGCCGTGGCGGCGGAGGGCGCCGACGCCGTGGTGATCCTCTGCACCAATCTCGACGGTGCTGCGCTTGCGGCCTCGCTGGAACGGGAGCTGGATATCGCCGTGCTCGACTCGGTCGCGGTCACGCTGTGGCGGACCCTCGGCCTTGCCGGCGGCGACATCGCGGCCCTTGCGAAGTGGGGCCGGATATTCCAGACATCGGCGGTCATCAAGTGACGGAGACTTCTGTGACGCAGCTCGATCTCGCCATTCGCGGCGGCACCATCGTGACGGCCAGCGACCAGTTTCGCGCCGATATCGGCATTCGTGACGGCCGCATCGTCGGCATCGCCGACAGCATCGAGGGCGCGGCGCGCGAGATCGACGCGACCGGCCTGCTGGCGCTGCCGGGCGGCATCGACAGCCATGTGCACATCTCCCAGCCGTCGGGTCCCGACGTGGTGATGGCTGACGATTTTGCCTCGGCGACGCGCGCGGCGGCGGCCGGCGGCAACACCATGGTGCTGCCCTTCGCGCTGCAGGAGAAAGGAACCTCGCTGCGAACCTGTGTCGAGAACTACCGCACGCTCGCCGAGGGCGAGTGCTACATCGACACGGCGTTCCATCTCATCATCTCCGATCCGACCGCGGTCGTGCTCGGGCAGGAGCTGCCGGCGCTGGTCAAGGACGGCTACACCTCGTTCAAGGTGTTCATGACCTATGACGACCTCGTGCTCAGCGACAAGCAGCTGCTCGAGGTGTTCGATGTCGCGCGCCGCGAGGAGGCGCTGGTGATGGTCCATTGCGAAGGCTACGACGCCATCCGCTTCCTCACCACCAGGCTGGAGCGTGAAGGCCATATCGCGCCCTATTATCACGGCGTGTCGCGGCCCCAGGCGGTCGAGCGCGAGGCGACGCATCGTGCCATCAGCCATGCCGAGGTGATCGGCGTTCCCATCATGATCGTCCACGTCTCCGGACGCGAGGCGATGGAGCAGGTGCGCTGGGCCCAGCAGCGCGGGTTGCCGGTGCATGCGGAGACCTGTCCGCAATACATCACGCTCACGGCCGACGACATGAAGGGCCTGAACATGGACATTTCAGGCGCGAAGTATGTCTGCTCGCCGCCGCCGCGGGATGCCGAGAGCCAGCAGGCGATCTGGGAAGGCATCACATCAGGCGTGTTCCAGACCTTCTCGTCCGACCACTGTCCGTTCCGCTACGACGATCCCAAGGGCAAGCTGACGCCGAATGCGCGCACCTCGTTCCGCTGGGTGCCGAACGGCATCCCCGGGGTCGAGACGCGGCTGCCGATCCTGTTCTCCGAGGGGGTGTCGAAGGGACGGATCAGCTTGCAGAAGTTCGTCGAGCTGACCGCGACCAACCATGCGCGGATCTATGGCCTCTATCCGCGCAAGGGCTCGATAGGAATCGGCTTCGATGCCGACATCGTGCTGTGGGATCCGAAGCTGAAGAAGCCGATCCGGCAGGCCGACCTGCACCACGGCGCGGACTATACGCCCTGGGAGGGACTCGAGATCACGGGATGGCCCGTGACGACCATCGCCCGCGGCCGGGTCGTGTGTGACCAGGGGCGGATTGTGGGGGCAAAGGGCGCCGGCGAAGTTCTCAGCCGCGGCAAGTCCAGCCTGATCTGATCCTGCGCGCGACCCGGCCGGGCGGCGATGCCGCTGCTGCCGTCGCTACCTGCCTGTGCTGCTCGCAACGACCGAGGAGGGCGATGTGACGAGCTTGCCCAGCGCAAGATAGACGAGGCCCGAGACCCCGATCCCGAACAGCCAGCTCAGGTCGGCGCCGCCGAGCAGGTTGATCGAGATCGGCCCCTGCAGCGCGCTGACGAGACCGTCCTGCACCAGCCATCCGGCGACGAGGCCGGCGAAGAACGCGATCATGCCGGCCCAGTTGATGTCGCCATAGGCGCTGGTCTGCGGCGAGCGGTAGAGCTCGGCGACGTCGATCCTGCCCTTGCGCTTGATGAAGAAGTCGGCGAGCACCACGCCGGCCCACGGGCTCATCCACAACAAGAGGCTGATCATCCAATGGTCGAACGCCTTCGCGAACGACGGCGCGAAGATGAAGTAGAGGGTGCCCAGATAGCCGGCGACGCCGACGATGATGGTGAGCCAGAAGCGCGAGAGTTTCAGCCCCGCACTCAGCGCCGCCAGCGTCGCCGAGTAGACGTTGAGGATGTTGGTGGCGATCGGGCCATGCAGCACCATCAGGAGAACGAGGATGCTGACGGGACCGCCGAACACCGCGCTGACCATCTTCGCGGGATCGGTGTCCAGCGTCGTCGAGGCGATGGTCGCGCCGAGAATGCCGAGCCAGACCGTCGGCACGAACATGCCGACATAGCTGTACCAGAACACGGCTTTCGACGGCGTCGAGCGCGGCACGAAGCGCGAATAGTCGGAGGCCCAGGTGACCCAGGAAATCCCCCAGCCGACGCCGATTGCAGTCATCAGCATCGTCAGCATCGCCAGATGCGCGCCGGGCGGCAGCGAGGTGGTCAGGCTCCAATTGACGACGCCGGGACGCGTCCATGCCAGCACGCTCATCAGCACCATGATGGCGATGGTCGGCGGCACCGTGTACTTCTCGAAGGTGCGGATCGCATAGAAGCCGTAGATCCCGATCAGCACCTGCACCATCATCACCAGTGTGATGACGATCATCTCGACCAGCCAGGTGTCGGGAACACCGAACTGGCCGAGGATGCCCATCGAGACCTTGACCGGGAAGTAGGTGTTGACGCCGATCCAGCCCAGCGTCATCAGGAACATCAGGATGCTCGGCAGCCGGGCGCCGCGGACTCCGAACGCCGATCGGCTCAGCACCATCTGGTTGACGCCGGTCTTGTGCCCCATCACCGTGAACGTTGCGAAGATCGCGCAGCCGACGACGTTGCCGAGCACGATGACAGCGATGGTTTCCATCAGGCCGAGTTTCAGGATGATGCCGAGCGCGCCGAGCGCCCAGTTGACCGGCGCGATGTTGGCGCCGGCCCAGATCCACATCTGCTGCGGCCCCGTCGAGTCCCGGTCCGCATCCGGGATTGGCTCGATGCTATGAAGATCGGCGCGAAGTTCGGAATCCGTCATGACATCCCCCAATAGGAAGCACGCTTCGCATTGTCGCAGCATAAATCGTGCCATTGCACGACCGGGCAGCGGTACGATGATAAATTGAGCAATCGATCTCAAGCGTGCAGCAAGTGCCGCTCAATCGAATAGGGCAGCGGAACTGTCGCGACTCGGGTTGCCGGCCACGATGCGCTGCATCATTTCGATGAAGAGCGCCTGTTCCCGTTCGCTCAGATCACCGAGCGTGGCACGATGCGCCCGTCGTGCCGCACCTTCGATTTTGACCAGCAGGGCGGCGCCGGCCGGTGTCAATCGGCACAATCGCGCCCGCCGGTCGTCCTTGTTGACCGCACGCTCGACCAGGTGTCGCGCGGCGAGCCGCTTCAAGGCGCCGGTCGTCGTGGTGCGATCGAGGGCAATATCGGCCGCCAAAGTGGTCTGATCGGCGGTTTCGCGCACCGCCAGCGCCGATAGCAGGCTGTATTGCAGCGGCGTGACCTCGAACGCACCGCAGGCGTCCTGAAACAGCGCGACGTGAATCTGATGCAGTCGCCGGATCAGATAGCCGGGACGTTGCGACAATGGCCAAGGGCGGTGCTTGCTCCCGCCGCGACGCTTCTGCGCTTGCCGCAATGCACGCTCTCCCAAACCAAAACTCCGTCGCGCTTAGCTCGATTCGAGTGCGCCCGCCACCGCCTGATCATGGCACGATGCTTGCTTTTGTCAAAATACGAAGCATGCTTCGCAATTCGAGCGTCGGAGTCGACCGCTCGTGCCGAATAGAGGAGAGCCGCATGTCCGTCACTGCCAGCTTTGACCTTCTGCTGCGAGGCGGCCGCGTGATCTGTCCGGCCTCGGGCGTGGACGGCATCAGGGACGTCGCCATCCGCAACGGCAAGATCGCGGCGGTCACATCCGACATCCTGCCGACCAGCGCGAAGGAGGTCGTCGACGTCAGCGGCAAGCTCGTGTTGCCCGGACTGATCGACACCCACGCGCATGTCTATCAATATGTCTCCGGCCGCTTCGGCATGAACCCCGACATGGTCGGTGTGCAGTCGGGCGTGACGACGCTGGTCGACCAGGGCGGCCCGTCCTGCATGACGTTGCCCGGCTTTCGTCACTTCATCGCGGAGCCGTCGATCTCGCGCGTCTATGCGTTCCTTTCCGCCTATCTCGTCGGCGGCCTCGAGGGGCATTTCTATCCGCAGCTTTATAGCCCCGATGGCGTCGACATCGATGCGACCGTGAAAGCGGCGACGGCCAATCTCGACATCGTGCGTGGTATCAAGGCTCACGCCGAGATCGGCGGCTTCGCGCGCTGGGGCATTCGCGTCATCGAGATGGCGGCGGAGATCGGCAAGCGGGCGGACCTGCCGGTCTACGTGCATTTCGGCCAGCTCTGGGGCCTGCCCGAGAGCGGCGCCAATGGCGAGGATGCCGACACCATCCTCACCCGCGTGATCCCGCTGCTGCGCGAGGGCGACATCCTCGCCCATCCCTTCACGCGCCATCCCGGCGGTTTCGTCAACCGCGAAGGCGAGGTGCATCCGGTGATCCGGGCCGCGCTCGACCGCGGCCTGAAAGTCGATGTCGGCCATGGCAGCCATTTCTCGTATCGGCTTGCGAAGAAGGCAATCGCCGCCGGAATCGTTCCGACGACGCTCGGCGCCGACATCCATGGCTACAACACCCATGTGCCGGCTCCGGCCGGGACGCCCGACGAGCACGAGGACGAGGAGAACCATCCCTTCGCGGGCCAGGCCAAGTTCAGCCTGGTCCAGGCGATGAGCTCGATGATGGCGCTCGGCCTGTCGCTGGAGCAGGTGGTGCCGATGGTCACCTCCAATCCCGCCAGGATGCTCGGCCGCAGCGGGGAGATCGGCGCGCTCAAGGTCGGCATGGACGCCGACGTGTCCGTGCTCAACGAGAGGAACGGCCGCTTCGTCCTCAAGGACAACGAGAAGAACGAGGTGATCGCCGAACGTCTGCTTCAGCCGGCGTTCTGCCTGCGCGCCGGTAGCCGCTTTGACGCGGTTGCGCCGATCCTGCCACAGGCCGTCGCGGCGTAAGTCTCGCGGTGAAGGAGAAAGCCGGCGTGCGCAACGAGCGAGAATTCCCCTCTGGCAAGTTCGGGCAGGGCGTGGGGGCGCGGCTGCCGCGCAAGGAAGACGACCGCCTGATGCGCGGCCGCGGCCAGTTCGTCGCCGACATCCGCCTCGCAGGTCTTCAGGACGTCGCCTTCGTGCGCAGCCCGCTGGCGCATGCGCGAATCCGGGGCATTCGTGTGCCCGAACGCTATCGCGGCAGCGTCTTTACGGCCGCCGACCTCGTCGGCATCAAGCCGATCCGCGCCGTCTCGGGATTGCCGGGTTTCAAGATCTCCGAGCAGCCGGTGCTCGCGACCGGAAAGGTGCGCCAGGTCGGCGAGCTCGTTGCGATGTGTGTCGCTCCGACGCGCGCCGAGGCCGAGGATATCGCCGCATCGGTGATCCTCGATCTGGAAGAGCTGCCCGCCGTCTACGACATGCTGAAGGCGCGCGAGCCGGGCTCGGCCCTGGTGCACGAGCATTGGGGCGACAACGTCTTTCTGGAGACCAATTACGAGGTCGACATCTCCGCCGCGCTCGATGCGCCGATCAAGGTGACGCGCGAGATCTCGACCGCGCGACAATGCATGTCGCCGCTGGAAGGCCGCGGCGTCGTTGCGACCTTCGACCCGCGGCTCGACCAGCTCACGCTGCATTCGGCGGCGCAGATGCCGCACATCACGCGCAGCGGCCTTGCCGAATGTCTCGGCCTGGAGGAAGGGCAGATCCGCGTCATCTCGCCCGATGTCGGCGGCGGCTTTGGCCACAAGGGCATTCTGCTGCCCGAAGAGGTCTGCCTGTCCTGGCTGACGATGCAACGCGGCCATCCGGTGCGCTGGACCGAGGACCGCCGCGAACACCTCGTCGCCAGCTCCAACTGCCGCGAGCATCATTACAGGATCACGCTCTACGCCGATCGCGACGGGACGTTGCGCGGCATCGATTGCGAGGCGACCGTGGATTCCGGCGCCTATTCGTCCTATCCGTTTTCGGCGTGTCTGGAAGCTGCGCAGGTCGCAAGCATCCTGCCCGGTCCGTACAAGATGCCGGCTTATCGCTGCCGCACCTTCTCGATCGCCACCAACAAATGCCCGATCCTGCCGTATCGCGGTGTGGCGCGCACCGGCGTCTGTTTTGCCCTGGAGTTGATGCTCGACCTCGTGGCGGCGGAGGCCGGCTTGGAGCCCGGCGAGGTGCGGCTGCGCAACCTGGTCCAGCCGGAGCAGATGCCGTTCGACAACATCACGAAAAAGCATTTCGACAGCGGCGATTATCCGCAGGCGATGCGGCGTGCGCTGGCCGCGATCGACGTCGAATCCATTCGCGCGAAGCAGGCGCAGGGTGAGGCCGACGGCCGCCGGATCGGCGTCGGCGTCTCCATCTATTGCGAGCAGGCCGCGCACGGCACTTCGGTCTATTCCGGCTGGGGCATCCCGATGGTGCCCGGCCATGAACAGGCTTCCGCACGCTTGACGCCGGACGGCGGCCTCGAATTGCGCGTCGGCGTGCATTCGCACGGGCAGGGCATGGAGACGACGCTTGCCCAGGTCGCGCATGAGATGCTTGGCATCGACGTTGCAAGAATCCGCATCATTCTCGGCGATACCGCGATGACGCCCTATTCGACGGGCACCTGGGGCTCGCGCTCGATGGTGATGGCCGGCGGCGCGGTGGCGACGGCCTGCCGGGAGCTCGGCGAACGAGCCAGGCGCATCGGCGCAAAGCTGTTGCAGCACGATCCGGCCTCGGTGGTGTTGCAGAACGGCGAGGTGCGCGGCGTCAATGGCAGCGTCAGCCTGAGGGCGATCGCCCACACCTGGTATCGCCGCCCGCAGGATCTTCCTGTTGATGTCGATCCCGGCGGGCTGGAGGTGACGCAAGGCTACAAGCCCGTGCGGGACAGCGGGACCTTCAGCTATGCCGCGCATGCGGCCGTCGTCGCCGTCGACCCTGACGTCGGCGAAGTCGAGATCCTCGACTATG